>CAZKVF010000273.1:0-6524 GCA_964556085.1 uncultured Solibacteraceae bacterium | reverse complement strand
AGTCTGTCAATATGGGCCAGGATGTCTCGGCCATGCGGACCGATCTGGACCAGCTGGTTGGAGCGAGCAGCACTTCAGGGACAACTAACAACGGCACTTCAGCCACGCAATCAGGAGGAAATTAGTCCGATGTTTACTTCTTTTTCAACCGCTCTATCCGCGCTGAGCGCGACCTCCACCGCTATCGATGTGGTGGGAAATAACCTGGCCAACATGAACACCCCGGGTTTCAAGACCAGCGCCGTGTGCTTCCGCGATCTGGTAACGCAGTCGCTGGGAGCCGGCCTCGGGGAAACCCAGGTGGGATTCGGCACCGGGCTCCCTCTGACCGTCCGCCAGTTCACCCAGGGCGCGATCCAGACCAGTTCCGGTCTGTTGGACGCGGCCATCCAGGGGGATGGGTTCTTCGTAGTGAACGATCAGAACGGCAACACCTATTACACCCGCGCGGGCAATTTTCAGGTAGACAAAAATGGCAACCTGTTGACCGATACCGGCCAGCAGGTCCAGGGATGGACCACCATCAACCCGGCGACGGGCGCCGTCGATACCAATGGGCCGCTCGGCAACATCGTAGTTCCCGTAGGCTCGCTCAATCCGGCGACGGCCACGACGCAGTTCACGGTTGACGTGAACTTGAATTCGGCAGCCGCGGCTGACACTACATCCGATTTTTCGACGCCCATGACGGTTTACGACAGCCTGGGCAATTCTCACGTGCTGACTCTGAACTTCGAGAAGACCGGCGCCAACGAGTGGAGCTACAACGTGACGATGCCCGGGGACGAATTGAGCGGTGGCACGGCGGGAACTCCTTTTCCGATCAGCGGCGCCAGCGGGACCTTGACTTTTGATAGCAGCGGCAACCTGACCAGCCCGGCAGCGGGAAGGCCCATCACCTTCAGCATCACAGGTCTTACCGACGGGGCGGCTGATATGAACTTGTCCTGGAACCCGTACACCAGCGCGGGCGCGGCGCGTATCACGCAATTGGCAGCGCCCTCCCAGCCCTCGGCCAATTCCCAGAACGGGTCTCCCGCGGCCCAGCTGGTGCACGTCGGGCTGGCGGATGGCGGCGGGGTACTGGCGCAATACTCCAATGGTCATCAGGTCATCGTGGGACAGGTTGCTATTGCCTCGATCCGCAACGCGGACACTTTGATAGCTGCAGGCAACAACAATTTCCAGCTCAGCGCTCTCACTGCCAACCCCTCCATCGGTGTTCCCGGAACGGGCGGACGGGGCCAGATCGTTGGCGGCTCGATTGAGGCTTCCACCGTGGATATCGCCACCGAGTTCACGAACCTCATCACTTACCAGCGGGCTTACGAGGCTAACGGCAAGGTGGTAACTTCCGCCGACCAATTAAGCCAGGACACTATTAACTTAATCCGCTAATCCGCCGATGACTCCTCAGGAAGCGATAGCGCCGCTGGGCGAGGTCCCGGTTGAAATCGAAGTGGAACTCGACCGGCGCAGGTTGACCACGCGTGAAGTGCTGCAGCTGGCCGAAGGCAGCTTGATCGGCACTTCTCGGTCGGCGGGAGAGAACATCGACATCTATATCGGAGGCGTGCTATGCGGCTCCGGTGAGATCGTGGTCATCGAAAATACGCTGGGCGTGCGCATTACCGACTTCCGGGAACCGTGAAGGACCCGAAAAGGATCCTGCAACAGTTCCAGCGGATAGGCGAATGGAAATGTTTAACCAAATGGCAGCCGTTGTCCTGGTGCTGGGCTTGACAGCCGGTGTGGCATGGTGGTTGCGGCGGCGCGTCGCGCTGCCGGCTGGACTGCCACGCAAAACAGCGGGCAAGCGTCTCGAAAGCCTGGAACGCCTGCCTCTGGGGCCGCAACAGACTTTGCATCTGGTGCGGCTGGGCGAAAAAGCGCTGCTCGTGGCGGCAACCCCCGCCGGTTGCGCCCTATTGGACAGGGTGGATCTGCGGGTGCTGGAAGAGATTCGAGGAGCGGCGGGATGAGAGTGCGGACCTTGAGCCTGCTGCTTCTAGCCGCACCTCTGGCCGCGGCGCCGGCCACAACCACACCCCTGTTCGGCATATCGGCGGGAAACGGAAGCTTGAGCGTGCCGATGCAGATCGTAATTCTGCTCTCGCTCATGACCCTTCTGCCTGCGGCGGTCATGTCGGTCACGCCGTTTCTGCGTATCGTGGTAGTCCTGCATTTCCTGCGTCAAGCTCTCGGAACGCAATCCACGCCCTCCAACCAGGTTTTGATCGGGCTCGCCCTTTTTCTGACCATTGTGATCGTCGAGCCCGTGGCTGCAGATATCTATCATCAGGGTTGGGAGCCGATGGAGGCCGGGCGCCTTTCTCCTCAACAGGCTTTCGAACAGGGCTCCAAGCCCCTGCGCGCTTTTCTGGTGCGATTCGCCCGCGAGAAGGACATCCGGCTCTTTCTGGAAATCGCGCGCGCGCCTGCCCCGCGCAGCCCTGCTGATCTTGACTTACGGGTGCTCATCCCGGCGTATATTCTTTCTGAGCTGAAGGCCGGATTTCAGATCGGGGCCGTGCTGTATCTGCCTTTTCTTATCATTGACCTGGTGGTGGCCTCGGTAACTCTCTCGATCGGCATGGTCCAACTGCCGCCCATCATGGTGTCGGCGCCCTTCAAGATCCTGCTGTTCGTGCTGGTGGACGGCTGGAACCTGATCGTGAGCTCGTTGATGAAGAGCTTTTATTAGCGTTTGGACTTTCGCCTTATGACGCCCGAAACCGTAGTGGATCTCATGCGACACGCTCTAATGGTGACCTTTTGGCTGGGAGCCCCGCTGCTGGCGATCGGATTTGCCGCCGGAGTTGTTATCAGTCTGGTGCAGATCGCGACATCAATGCAGGATTCGGCTTTCAGCACGATTCCACGCCTGGTAGCGTTCCTGTTGGGAATCCTGCTGCTGTTGCCCTGGATGCTCGCGAGAAGCATGTCGTACACCATCTCGATATTCGGAGATCTGGGCCGTTATGCCCGCTAACCTGCAGTTCTCGCTGGGAACCCTGTGCGCGTTTCTGCTAGTGCTGGCCCGTGTCAGTGGCGCGCTGGTATTCATTCCGCTGCCCGGCGCATCGAGCGCGCCCGCGATGGCGCGTACAGTACTGGCAGCCGGGCTGGCGCTGGCCATGGCTGCCCGCTGGCCTGCTGTGGACGCCTATTCCATCACCGCCGGTCGCCTGGCTGGCTGGGCAATAGCGGAAGCCGTAGTCGGATTGGCTATTGGCGTATGTATTTCCGTCGCTCTCGAAGCATTCACTCTGGCGGCCCAAATTCTAGGCCTGCAGGCCGGGTACGCTTACGCTTCCACCATCGATCCCAACACGCAGGCGGATTCCGGAATTCTTCTGATTTTCGCGCAACTCTTTGCGGGGCTGCTGTTTTTCGCCGTGGGCCTGGATCGCGAGGTCCTGCGCCTATTCGCGCGCAGCCTGGAAAGAATTCCGCCGGGCGCTTTCGTCTTGGGAACAGAGTCGGCGGGAATGGTGATCCACCTCGCCTCCAACATTTTTTCCGTGGGCTTCCGCTTGGCTCTGCCACTGGTGGCATTGCTGGCAATGGTGGATATCGCACTAGCGCTGCTCAGCCGGATCAACGCCCAGTTGCAACTCCTGACCCTGGCGTTTCCAGCCAAGATGATGATCGCCCTTCTTGTCCTGGCCTGGGTGGCGTTCCTGTTTCCGCGCCTTTGCCGCGAGGTAGGCGGCCGCTCCCTGGGGGCGGCACAACACGCGCTGGGCCTATGAAGGAGTATGGCGGACCGTTCCGGGAAAACCGAGCAACCCACTCAGCGGCGCGTCCAGAAGGCACGGCGCGAGGGCAACTTTCCGGCCGCACGCGAGTTTGTGGCTGCCCTCCAGTTCCTCGCCCTACTGGCTCTCGTTGGCGCGGGAGGCGGCCGCTGGATTGCCGGCTTCGGCCAAACAGTCCTAAGGCTGTTCCAGGCAGCCTTTGGCGGCGAATTCTCGCCGCAGTTCCTTTCGCAGCTGGTCTGGGAGCTCTTCTGGAAAGATTTCATGCCGCTGGTTTTGGCTGGCATGGCCATCGTGGTGCTGACGCTGGGGCTTCGCCTCGCCACCACCCGCTTTGGTTTCAGCCTGAAAAGACTCGCGCCCGATCCGAAGCGCTTCAATCCGGTGTCCAGGCTTCGCGAATTGCCCCGGCAGAATCTGAGTGCTCTGGCCGAGGCTGCCGTTCTTCTGCCGCTTTTCCTTTATGCGGTGTATGCCATCGCTCGCAGGCAATTGGAATCCTTTCTGCTTCTTCCCCTCGAGAGCGTAGCGGGCGGCGCGCGTTTTCTGGGCGCCTCTCTTATGGACCTGTTCTGGAAAGCCGCGGGCCTGTTCGTAGTGTTCGGCGCTGTGGACCTGTTTCGCCAGATGCGCCGCTATCAGCGGGATCTCCGCATGTCGAGGCAGGAGATCCGCGAGGAAATGAAGGACGTCGAAGGCAACCCGCAAATCAAGGCGCGCATCCGGCGCCTGCAGCGCGAACGGGCGCGGCGCCAAATGATGAAAGAGGTTCCCAAAGCCACCGCGGTTGTCGTCAATCCCACTCATTTTGCGGTTGCCATTCGCTACCAGATGGAAAGCATGGCGGCTCCCGTGGTGGTCGCCAAGGGAAAAAATTATCTGGCCCTGCGGATCCGCCAAAAGGCCGTGGAGCACGAAATTCCAGTCATCGAAAATCCGCCGCTGGCGCAGGCCCTGTACAAATCGGTGGATGTGGGCCAGGAGATCCCACCCCATCTCTACCGTGCTGTGGCGGAAATCCTGGCTTACATTTTCAAGCTTATGAATGGAAAGCTACCGGGTTGAGCCTATGACTCCTTCCAGAGCTCTTCCCGCTCCCGGGTGGTTGGGCCGCATCCCATTGGGGGCCTTGGGAGAAATGGCGGTTCCGCTTGCCGTACTGGCGATCGTGATCGCCTTAATCACGCCGCTGCCCGGCTTCGTGCTGGATCTGCTCATCGTCGCAGACATCCTGATGTCTGTCACGGTGCTGATGGTATCGCTTTACCTGATCCGGCCGGTCGAATTCTCCTCATTTCCCAGCACGCTGCTGCTCCTGACGCTGTACCGCCTGGCCCTGAACATCTCGTCTTCCCGCCTGATCCTCCTCAATGGCAATACCGGCACCAGCGCCGCCGGAGAAGTGATCGGGGCTTTCGGCAGTTTCGTGGTAGGCGGCAATTACATAATAGGCGCCGTCATTTTCCTGGTTCTGATCGCTATCCAGTATGTCGTTATCAACCACGGCGCCGTGCGCATTTCGGAGGTTACCGCGCGCTTTACCTTGGACGCGCTGCCGGGCAAGCAGATGTCGATCGACTCGGATCTCAATGGCGGCCTGATTGATGAAGCGGAGGCCAAGCGCCGGCGGAAGATGCTCTCCACGGAAGCCGAGTTCTACGGGGCCATGGACGGAGCGTCGCGATTCACACAGCGCGACGCGGTCGCCAGCATCCTGATTACCGCAATCAACATCATCGCCGGATTCCTAATCGGTGTCTTGCAGCATGGAATGGATTTGGGCCGCGCCCTGGAGACGTACACCGTGCTGACCATCGGCGATGGGCTCGTGACGGTGATCCCGGCGCTCATGATTTCCATCTCCGGCGGCGTCATCGTCACACGCGCCGGTTCCGACGCGCGGTTGGGAGCCGAATTCCGCCGCCAGATCCTCGGCAACGCCGAGCCCCTGTTGCTGGCAGCCGGCGTGCTCGTGGCTCTCTCCGCATTGCCTTCCATGCCGAAACTGCCGTTTCTCGTCCTCGGCGGCAGCGTCGGCACATGGGCTTGGAGGATGAGGCGCCGCGAGCGCGCAGCCGCTTCCTCCCCGGCAACCGGAGCCGCACCTTCTCCGCCACGGGAGAACCTCGAAGGCCTGCTAAGGGTTGAACCACTGGCCATCGAGGTGGGGCTGGGCCTGGTGTCGATGGTCGAGGGCGGGCCGGAGTCCCCGCTGCTGCGCCGCATCGCATCCATCCGGCGCCAACTGGCTTCCGATCTGGGATATCTGTTGCCGGCCGTGCGTGTCACCGACAACCTTGCGCTGCGCAGCCGGGAGTACGTGATCCTGCTCAAGGGGGTGGAAATTTCGCGTTACGAACTGCCTCAGGGGTGCGAACTGGCCATTCCCATCGGTCGCGGCGATACCACCATTGAGGGCCAGCCCACGCGAGAACCGGCCTTCGGAATGCCGGCCCTGTGGATCTCCGCGGACCGGGTGGAGAAAGCGCATCAGTCGGGATTCACGGTGGTGGACGCGGTCAGCGTCCTCGGCACGCACCTGGCGGAAGTGATCCGCCGCCACGCCCATGAACTTTTCTCCCGGCAGGACGCCAAGAAACTTCTGGACCGCGTCGGCGTGGAGCATTCCAAGGTGGTCGAAGACCTCGTGCCGAAGCTACTGCCCTTGGCAGCCGTGCAGAAGGTCCTGCAAAACCTTCTCCGGGAGCGGGTTTCCATTCGCGACGCGGTATCGATTCTGGAAGCGCTGGGAGAGGCGGCGGC
>CAZKVF010000272.1:0-8243 GCA_964556085.1 uncultured Solibacteraceae bacterium | reverse complement strand
AGTTTCACCGCTGCCCGCCCGAAAGTCACCCTCGACGGCAACGAGGCCGCTGCTTACGTCGCCCACAAAACCAACGAGGTCATCGCCATTTATCCCATCACGCCCTCATCGCCCATGGGCGAGTGGTCGGACCAGTGGTCGGCCGAGTTGCAGCCCAACATCTGGGGCACGGTGCCCACTGTAATCGAGATGCAGAGCGAAGGCGGTGCCGCCGGCGCGCTCCATGGCGCTTTGCAGGCCGGGGCGCTGGCCACCACCTTCACTTCCGCTCAGGGCTTGTTGCTCATGATCCCTAACATGTTCAAGATCGCCGGCGAGCTGACCCCGACCGTATTTCACATCGCCGCCCGGTCTTTGGCCATGCAGGCGCTCTCCATATTCGGCGATCACAGCGATGTCATGGCCGTCCGCTCCACCGGTTTCGCCATGCTGTCCTCCAACTCCGTGCAGGAGGTAATGGATTTTGCGCTCATTGCCCAGGCCGCCACACTCGAATCGCGTATCCCCTTCGTCCACTTCTTCGATGGTTTCCGCACGTCGCATGAAGTGGCCAAGGTCGAGCAGTTAAGCCGCGAGGACCTGCGGGCCATGATTGATGACGACCTTGTGCGCCGCCATCGCGCCCGCGGCATGACCCCCGACCGGCCAGTGCTTCGCGGCTCGGCCCAAAACCCCGACGTCTATTTCCAGGCGCGTGAAACCGTAAACCCCTTCTACCTGGCGACGCCGACTATCGTCCAGAACACCATGGACAAGTTCGCTGCGATCGCCGGCCGCCGCTATCGCTTGTTCGATTACGTGGGTGCTCCCGATGCCGAGCGCGTCATCGTGATAATGGGCTCCGGCGGAGAGGTGGCCCACGAGGCCGTGGAGGCGCTGGTAGCCACGGGCGAAAAGGTTGGCGTCATTAAGGTGCACCTCTATCGGCCCTTCTCCATCGACCACTTCACGCAAGCCCTGCCTCCGACCGTAAGGGCCATCGCCGTTCTGGATCGCACCAAGGAACCCGGCGCCCTAGGCGAACCGCTTTATTGTGATGTGGTCACCGCGCTCGCAGAAGTGGGACAGGTAGCACCGGCGGTCTCGCCGCTGCTAGCGCCCGCGGTCTCTGCCTCCGGTATTAAGAAAATCATCGGTGGCCGCTACGGTCTCTCCTCTAAAGAGTTCACCCCGGCCATGGTCAAGGCCGTTTTCGACGAGCTCCGAAAGCCCCATCCCAAGAACCATTTCACCATCGGCATCAAAGATGACGTGACCCAGACAAGCCTGGAATACGACGCCGACTTCTCCACCGAGGCTCCCGGCACCGTACGTGCCCTGTTTTACGGTCTGGGAGCCGACGGCACTGTCGGCGCCAACAAGAACTCGGTCAAGATCATCGGCGAGGAAACAGAAAATTATGCGCAGGGCTACTTCGTCTACGATTCCAAGAAGTCCGGCGCCATCACCACCTCCCACCTGCGCTTCGGTCCACAGCCGCTGCACTCCAGCTATCTCATAACAAAGGCCAACTTCGTGGCTTGCCACCAGTTCTCATTCCTGGAGCGCATCGACGTGCTAAAGGCTGCTGAACCGGGCGCGACCTTCCTCCTCAACAGTACTTATGGACCGGACGAGGTTTGGAATCATCTTCCGCGCACCGTGCAGCGACAGATTATTGACAAAAAGCTGAAGTTCTACGTCATCGATGGTTATGAAGTGGCGCGCCAGACCGGCATGGGTCAGCGCATCAACACCATCATGCAAACCTGCTTTTTTGCGATCAGCGGTGTGCTCCCGCGCAAAGACGCCATCGCCGCGATCAAGCATACTATCGAGAAGACCTACGGTAAACGCGGCGAAAGCGTGGTGCGCAAAAATTTCGCGGCGGTGGACGCGGCCCTGAGTCTTCTTCATCAGGTTCCTGTTCCGGGCTCGATCACGTCACGGTTCGACATTCGTTCGCCGGTCCCCACCGCGGCGCCCGCGTTTGTCCAGAAGGTAACCGCGAGAATCATTGCCGGCGAAGGCGACGACCTGCCCGTCAGCGCCCTCCCCGTGGACGGCACGTTCCCCACGGCCACGTCGCAGTGGGAGAAGCGCAATATCGCGCTCGAAATCCCTGTCTGGGACCAGGAACTCTGCATCCAGTGCGGCAAGTGCGTGCTGGTCTGCCCGCATAGCGTGCTTCGCGCGAAACTGTTCGACGAGCGATATCTGGCGGGGGCGCCACCCACATTCAAGGCCGTTCCCGCGCGCTGGAAGGACCTCAAAGATAAGAAGTACAGCCTCCAGGTGGCGCCTGAGGATTGCACCGGCTGCGCCCTGTGCGTCGAGTGCTGCCCGGTCAAGAGCAAGAGTGAAGTGAAGCACCGGGCCATCAACATGGCCCCACAGCCGCCATTGCGCGCCCCCGAAGCCGAGAATTGGGAATTCTTTCTTGACATTCCCGATGCCGACCGCGGCACGCTCTCGCTCAGCCAGGTCAAAGATGTCCAGCTGCTGCAGCCGCTGTTCGAGTTCTCCGGCGCCTGCTCCGGCTGCGGCGAAACGCCGTATGTCAAGCTGCTGACGCAGCTCTTCGGAGACCGCGCGCTCATTGCCAATGCCACCGGCTGCTCGTCGATTTACGGTGGCAATCTGCCCACCACGCCCTACTGCGTCAATGGCGAAGGCCGCGGTCCCACCTGGTCGAATTCGCTGTTTGAAGATAACGCCGAGTTCGGTCTTGGCATGCGCCTGGCGGTTGACAAGCAGAGCGAGTACGCTCGCGAGCTGGTCGCACGGCTAGGCGCCGTGGTTGGTGACGAGTTGGCCCATGCCATTTTGCACGCCGAGCAGACCACGGAAGCCGGAATCTTCGCCCAGCGCGAGCGCGTCCAGATGCTGCGGCTCAAACTCGCCACAAACACCACGCCCGAAGTGCACGACCTGCTGGCCCTTGCCGACATGCTGGTCAAGAAGAGCGTTTGGATCGTGGGCGGCGATGGCTGGGCTTACGACATCGGCTATGGCGGCCTCGACCATGTCCTCTCCACGGGCCGCGACGTAAACCTGCTGGTCCTCGATACCGAGGTTTACTCCAACACCGGCGGCCAGGCTTCCAAGGGTACACCGCGTGGTGCAGTCGCCAAGTTCGCAGCGGGTGGCAAGCCCGCCGCCAAAAAAGACCTGGCCGCCATGGCCATTGCCTATGGCTCGGTCTACGTGGCCAACATCGCCATGGGAGGCTCCGATATGCAAACCGTCAAGGCCTTCCTGGAAGCCGAAGCGCACCCCGGACCCTCACTCATCATCGCTTACAGTCACTGCATCGCCCATGGCTACGACCTGGTGCATGGCCTCGATCAGCAAAAAGCCGCAGTCCTTTCCGGCTACTGGCCGCTGTTCCGCTATAACCCGGCGCTCGTGGCACAAGGCAAGAATCCCTTCCAGCTCGATTCGCGCCCACCCGCCCTGGCGCTCAAGAATTTCGCGTACAACGAAACCCGCTATACCATGCTGGCCAAAAGCCACCCCGAAGCGGCCCGCAAACTACTCGAGGAGGCGCAGGAAGACGCCACCAATCGCTGGAAGCTTTACGAGTACTGGGCTCAAATGCCCGCGGGACCGGTACCGACAAGGCAGGCACCTCCTCCTGATAACACTCCGGTAGGGCAGGCGCTTTCGCCAGCCAGGAATAATGGAGGGCAAACCAAATGATCGACCTTTCTAAAACCATTGATCTTTCGACAAATTATCTTGGACTGAAATTGAAGAATCCGCTGGTCGCTTCCTCTTCGCCGTTATGCGAGGACCTGGACGTCGTGCGCCGCATGGAAGACTCCGGAGCCGGAGCGGTCGTGCTGCAATCACTATTCGAAGAGCAGATCGAATATGAGTGCGGCGAACTGGACCGCTTTCTGGGTGATGCTTCCGAACGCGGAGCCGAGGCTTTCACCCATTTCCCGGAATTGACCTGCGGAGTCACGGGTCCGGAACAGTACCTGGAGCATATACGAAAATGCAAGCGCGCCGTCAGAATCCCGGTAATCGCCAGCCTGAACGGTTCCTCCCACGGTGGCTGGCTTCGCTATGCCCGCCAGATCCAGCAGGCGGGGGCCGACGCATTGGAGCTGAACATCTACTATCTACCGGTTGATCCGGATCTCACCGGTGAACAGGTCGAAAGCCTCTACATCGACCTCGTGAAGAGCATCAAAGAAGAAATACAGATTCCCGTGGCCGTCAAACTCGGCCCTTACTTCAGTTCGATGGCGAACATGGCCAAAAATCTGGATGCTGCCGGCGCCGGTTCGCTCGTTCTGTTCAACCGCTTCTACCAGCCGGATTACGATCTGGAGGCGCTCGAAGTAGTGCCCAATCTGATCCTGAGCACTTCGCACGAGCTGCTCCTGCGGCTGCACTGGATCGCCATCCTGTACGGCACAGTCCATTGCGATCTCGCCCTGACCGGAGGCGTCCACAACGCGGGCGATGTCGTAAAAGCCATGATGGCCGGCGCCAATGTCGCGATGATGACTTCCGCCCTTCTCAAACGCGGTGTCGGCTACCTGGACACACTCACCACCGAACTCCTCCTGTGGATGGCCGATCACGAGTACGATTCCATCAAGCAGATGCAGGGCAGCATGAGCCGCAACGCCGTTCCCCAGCCCGCCGCCTTCGAGCGCACCAACTACATGAAGGTACTCAGCTCCTACGCAATGGCTGAGACGAAGAGGGGGCGATAGAAGGCGGCGATGAAGCGTGCGCGCAGGGTCCAGCCCCGGTTTTTTGTCTGCCCAGCCAAAAAGAGTCCGCCTTTGGACCCTGCAGTGAAACGGAATCCGGACGAACTGCACTTCCTGTCTGTCAGCGAAAATGAAACCTATGGCGAACCAGTCAGTCCAATCCACGAAGCTCCTTTGCCTGATATTTGCGCTAGCCACGTTTATCAGTCTGACCGTCGTCTTCTCGCTTCAGGCCCGATCGCCGAAACGGCATTCAGGCCAGAACGCTGGCACTTTTGACTACTACATGCTGGTACTTTCGTACGCGCCCGACTTCTGTGCGGAACCGGGCGGCAACAAAGACCCGCGGGAATGCGGCAAGGGGCGAAAGGTCGGTTTCGTCGTTCATGGACTGTGGCCGCAAGACGAAACGGGCCGTGGCCCGGAAAACTGCGGGCCGGCGCGCCCGGTTGCCCAGGATATCGTCAGCGCAACGTTGTCTTACGTTCCTTCCGCCTCGCTCATTCAGCACGAATGGAGCGCACACGGCACGTGCAGCGGGCTCGATTCAGCAGTCTATTTCGCCCTGCTACGCAAAGCCCGTGATTCGGTGAAGATTCCGGACGAACTGAACCAGCCCGGCCAACAGGCCCGGTTCAGCCAGGCCGATATCCAGGCCAAGCTGGCAAGCGCCAACCAATCCTTCAGCCAGGGCTCTTTCCGTATCTCCTGCTATCGGGACGAAAATCTACAGGAAGTGAGAGTCTGCCTGAACAAGGATCTTTCTCCCCGCGCCTGCACCGCCAGTGCGGGACAATGCCCGGTCAACACCGTCACGCTGCAGCCACTCCGGTAATGTCCGCCTGGTCTCGCCGTTGTTCAGCCGATTTATGGCATTCTGGCTTACATGCGGCCCATTCTGCTCTGGACCTTGGCGGCTGGATGCCTGAGCGCCTCGGACGCGTATCCGCCGCCCCGCTTCACCGACCCGCAGAGAAGTCAAAAGCTGGAAGCCGCCATGCCGCAGATCGATGGCATCTTCCGCGCTTACGCAACTGAAAAGAAGATACCGGGCATGGTGTGGGGCGTCGTTATCGATGACCGGCTGGTCCACGTGGGGACGTTCGGTGTTCGCGATCGCGTATCGAACGGCCCGATTGCGAGCGATACCGCTTTTCGCATCGCGTCTATGACCAAGAGTTTCACGGCTCTGGCGATTCTGAAACTTCGAGATGAGGGGAAGCTCTCGCTGGAAGACCCGGTGGCGAAATGGATTCCGGAATTTGCGCGGATGGAGTTGCCGACCGCTGACACGCCGCCGCTGCGCATCCGTCAATTGCTGAGCCACAGCGCTGGTTTTCCGGAGGACAATCCGTGGGGTGACCGCCAGTTGAGTGCGACTGACTCGGAGCTGGACGAGTGGCTAAAAAAGGGTATTCCGTTCTCCACGCCGCCGGGAACACGCTACGAATATTCCAACTACGCGTTTGGTTTGCTGGGCCGCGTGGTGACGAAGGCATCCGGCATGCCTTACGAAAAATACATGCGGCAGGAGATTCTTTCCAAGCTGCGCATGGACGAAACCACTTTTGAGTTTTCGGGCGTGCCGGCCGCCACGCGAGCCGTGGGCTACCGGCTGAAGCCGGATGGCGCTTATCAGGAAGAGGAGCCACTGCCGCATGGCGTGTTTGGCTCGATGGGTGGTCTGCTCACGACGGCCGCAGACATGGGCAAGTATGTTGCGTTTCATCTCTCCGCGTGGCCGCCGCGCGACGATCGTGAAACCGGTCCCGTACGCAGGGCGTCGGTTCGGGAGATGGCTCATCTTTGGACGCCTTCGAATCTTACGGCGAGTCTCACGCAAGGAGTGTTACAGGCTTCCGAGACGGGCTATGGCTTTGGCCTCCGCGTCAGCAGCGATTGCCGGTTCGAGCATATTGTGGGGCATGGCGGCGGCTTACCGGGATTCGGCTCCTACATGGCCTGGTTGCCGGAATACGGCGTGGGCATGTTTGCAATGGCAACGCTGACCTACTCCGGACCCGCGGAGCCGATCAGCCTGGCATGGGACGAGATGCGGAAAACGGGCGCGCTGCGTAAGAGGGAATTGCCGGCTACGCCGCTCCAGACTCGGATGCGCGATCACATTCTGAATCTGTGGAAACGATGGGATGACGCGGAGGCCCGGAGCATTGCGGCCGTCAATTTCTTTCTGGATGCGCCTGCGGAACAGCGGCAGGCGGAAATCAGCGCCTTGAAGCAGGAGTTGGGCGAGTGTTCGGCGGCGGGCCCGGTACTGCCGGAGAATTGGCTGCGCGGCCAATTCAATATGAAATGCGCCAATGGCACGGTGGGCGTGTTTTTTACGATGAGCCCGACTCAGCCGCCCGCGCTGCAGCACCTCGCTTTTCAGAAGCTCATTTCGGAAAACGTGCGCATGGGCGCGCCGACTGGTGCGCCCGCAGGCGTGGCCTGCACACAATAGCAAAATGCGGATCGGCATCATCGGCACTGGGGCCATCGCCCACAAGCACGTTCAAGCGTATAGAAATATCGGTTACGACGTGGTGGCATGCGCCGGAATCGATCCGGGCCGTGGGAAAAAGTTTGCGGATCAGTACGGCTGTGAGGCATTCGGAAGCTGGCAAGACGTATGCCGCCACCCCGAACTCGATTTCGTGGACGTCTGTACGTTCCCGGATTTTCGCCTCCAACCCGTCGAGTTATGCGCGCGGGAAGGCAAGCACGTCCAGATGGAGAAGCCCATGGCCACGAATCCCGAAACAGCGCACACCATGTTGCAAGCCGCTCGGGAAGCGAACGTCGTACTCGGCGTGGTGAGCCAGCATCGCTTCGATGAATCGGTCCAATTTCTGAAGCGCGCCATTTTAGCGGGCCGGCTTGGCAGGATTCTGGAAGCCGATGCTTACGTGAAGTGGTATCGTACGCAGGAATATTACAGTCGGGCGGTCAAGGGAAGTTGGCAGACCGAGGGCGGCGGAGCCCTCATCAACCAGGCGATTCACCAAGTCGATCTTCTGCTCTGGTTGGCAGGCCCGATTCAGAGTGTTTACGGACAGTGGCAGATCGGGGCCATTCACAAAATGGAGTCGGAGGACATTGTGAATGCGGTGTTTCAATATGATTCCGGCGCAACCGGGGTAATCCAGTCCGCGACGGCTTTCGAGCCGGGGTATCCGGAGCGGCTGGAAATCCATGGGACGCGCGGAACAGCGATCATTACCGGTGACAAGATGACCACTTGGGATGTCCGTGACGATTCGGGCGAGGAGCCGCCCCTTTCCCGCGCGCTGGCGTCCGGGGCGTCCGACCCAATGGCCATTTCACTGGCTTCATTCGAGCGGCAGTTCCAGGATTTCGGCGAAGCCATTCGATGTTGCCGCGCCCCACTGGTCACGGGCGAAGAAGGGTACCGCGCACTCGAAGTGGTGAGCTCGATCTATCGTTCCAGCCGCGAGCATCGGCCGATTTCGCCTGCGAACCTTCCGCCGCGCTAGCGTCGCCGGTGTAGTGGGTGGGGCAGGCGCTTTC
>CAZKVF010000271.1:0-15579 GCA_964556085.1 uncultured Solibacteraceae bacterium | reverse complement strand
ACATGCAACACCACCTGGATAATATCCTCGAGCGGGCGGTCATTACCACATACCCGGGCGCGGCCCTGGGCGTGTAACCTGATCGCCTCTCAAAATTTGCCTTTAGGAAGGAACTCCGCCAGCAGCGCGTTGAACTCTTCCGGCTTCTCCATCATCACGAAATGGCCGGTGCCCGGAACTTCGACCGAGGTTCCGTTCGGGAAGATTTTCTTGAAGTAGGTGGGATCATCTGCGGCTGAGTGATCCGCATAAATGCCGAGAGCAGGAACAGTAAACGTCTCGTCCTTCCAATTAGGCGCCGCGAAGGTAGCAGCCATCGCCTGGTACGCCGTGGTCTCCGGCGCGGCCAGCATCATTTTCAAAATGTGTTCCTGAATTGACGGCGTTGCAGATTTGCCGAACATCCCGCGGATCATTCCTTCGCGGGCCTTCAGGCCCTCCGGCCCTTTCATGCGGTCGGGGTTGGGCGCGTTGGGGCTGCCCGAAAGATGAAGGACTCCATCGACAGGGACCAACGCTGCGACATTTGCGGGGTACAAGCGCGCGTACTGGCGAATGACCGGAGTCCCCATGCTATGGCCGACCAGCACAATCTTTCCGGCCTTTGCTTCCACCCGCACGGCTTCGATGGATTTCGCGAAGAGCTCCATGGTGAGCGGACCATTCACTGGTGATCCGCTTTTGCCGTGGCCGGGCAAGTCCAGCGTGACCACGCGGTAGTTCTTCTCGAAAAACGGCACCTGATCGCGCCACGAAGACTCGTCGCAGGTCCAGCCATGCACAAAGACGATCGTCTTCGGTCCGCTGCCGCGAACCGTCGAGTGGATGGGCACGCCGTTCACCGAGGCTGCCCACCCTGGCACGGAAAGGCTCAACGCGAAGATCGGCAGTAAAGAACGCATGGAGCGCATTATACAGCGTGCGCACAGCGCCGCGACCGGACTTTGAAGAATTGTTTTGAGCCACAGATGCACACCGATAAACGACCTTGTTTTATCGGTGTTAATCCGTGTCCATCCGTGGCTAATCGATTCAACTAATGGTTGACACTGGAGAGCTTGCGGTAATACTCCGCCACGGAATCCTGATAGCCGGTGGGGACCTTCGTCGGGTCCGCATTGCGGATCGTGCCGCCGCGGCCTTCATCGAGTTGGCGACGCAGTTGCAGCTCCAGGGCGTCCACCTCGCTCACCAGTTGCTGCCGCATCTGCTCCACCAGCGCCGGGTTCCCGGGGAAACGGCTGGGATCCAGTCTCCGCATCTCTTCTATCAGGGATTGCAACTCCTGCCGCGCTTCGGGGCTCTCCTGCACGATGGCCCGAACTCCATTGAGCAGGTCTAGCCCTTGTTCGATCTGGCGCTGCGTGTCGCCCGGGTTGGGACCTGGCTGCGGCGCCACGGCACGGCCCGTGATTTTTGTATTACCGGTATCGTAGCCGCCATACCCGGCGCGATCGCCATTGGCCGGGCCGCCTCCAGGATTGCCTACCGGGCCCGCAATGCGGTCGCCTACGCCGCCAGCCTGTCGTCCGCCGTATTGGCCGCCTTGGCCTGCCTGGCCACCTTGGCCGGCTTGCCCCTGCTGGCCCGATTGTCCGCCGCGGGTTAGCTGGCCGGTTTGAAACTGCTGTCCCGGCTGACCCTGTCCGGGTCGACCCTGTCCGGGCTGCCCGTTGGCGCGTGGCCCTCCCAAGCTGTTGAGCTGGTCGCGCAGCCGCGATAAATCGTCCATCGCTCGGTTGAGCGAGGCTTCTTCGGAACTGCGTTCTGTCCGGCCCAGGGCGCGGGCCGCATCGCTCAGCTGTTGCCCCAGTTTTTCGAGGTCGCTGGTGAGAGCGCTTTCGAGCGGATCGGAGAATCGGCCCTCGCGCAGAAAATCGGAACTCCGCTGCAGGCGCGTGCCGAGGTCGTTTTCATCCAGGCTGTTCAGCGCGCCTCGCAACTTGCTGGAGGCGCCCGGTTGCGTGGGCGCGAGTTCTCGCGCCGAGTCACGCATTTGCCGAGTGAGGTGTGCCAGGTCATCGCTCACCTGCTGGCGATCGTTGACCATTTTCTCGAGTTCCTGTTCGGAGACCTGTCGCGCCTGCTTGCCGGAAGCCTGCGCCGCAGCCGACTCCTTCACCAAGTCGCGCACATGATTCGCTTGCTGCTTCTGCCGCGTCGCCAGTTGGCCCGCGGCCTGAGCCATCGCGTTCAAGCGGCTGGTGGCATCCTGCTGTTCCAGGCGACCCAGTAAATCGGTGGCTTCGCGCAACCGGTCGGCTGCGCGCCGCGAATCGGCTCCGCTGGCGTTCTGCGAAAGTGCCCGCCGCATGTCTTCGTTGGCCTGCCGCAAACGGTCGAGCGCTTGCTGGGCGGCTTGCTGCCGGTTCTCGGCTGCCTGATCCGCCGACTGGCTCCCGGCGTTGTCATCCTGCCCTGCCGATTGGCCGCGAGCACCGCGCCCCGCGGACGATCCCCGTGCCCCTGCGGATTGTCCGGATGCGCTCTGGCCGCCTTGTTGGCCCTGACGACCCGGCTGACCCAATTGGCGCTCCAACTGTTGCTGTAGTTCCTCCGCCTCGCGTCGCAACATTTCCTGCTGCCACTTTTTCTCGGCGGACTGCTGGCCATTGCGCTGCTGCTGCGCCAAGTCCTCCTCGCGCCGCGCCAGCTCGTCGAGTTTCTTCAGCGCTTCATCGATTTCCTGCTCTTTCTGTTCAGCGGTAGTGCCCAAAGATTTCTGCGTCTCATACTGATTTTTTTCGGTGTCCAGCTCGAGATCGAAGAGCGCCGCCAGATCGCGCGCCGCGCCGCCCCCTCCTCCACCGCCGCCGGCCGCGCCAAACGCAACTTGGATTTCCCGGAACGTGGCCTCCGCGCGCAGCAGGAATTGCAGGGCCTTCTGCTCACTGGGAATGGCGTCTTTCCACTTCTGCTGCTGCAATTCTTGCGCTGCCGGCGCCATGGCTTGGGAGGCCGCCAGCATGTCCTTTTGAAACTCGTTGATGGCCTGCAATTCGGTCGTCAATTCGCGCGCCTGCAGGCGGCCCGCAAGCGTAACAGCCTGGTCGTGCAATGTTGCCTGGGACTGTGAGAGCAGTTTGGCGATATCGGCGGCATGCTGTGCGGTCGAATTTTTGTCACTTTCCTGTTTAAAAGTGGCGGATATGATTTCCTTCTCGCGCTGCGAAATCTGCGCCGGCTGATCGCCGCCACCGCCTCCGCCTCCACCGCCGCCTCCGCCCGCAACCTGCGATTGTGAAAACTCACGCAGAAACGGATCGGCCTCGATGAAGATCATGTCGGTATGCGCTTCGGCATTGGCATCCTTGGCAGTGGCATATACGCTGATCAGGTCGCCCGGAACGAGCTTGAATTCCTCAAGCGAGAGCGTGGTCGAGCCCTCGGCTTGTTTGTCCCCTTTCTGGCGAAGCAAGTCTACCGTGGTTTCCGGCCCGCCATTGACGGAGTAATGCAGCGCGACATCTTTGAGCGCGTATTCATCAACGGCCCTGGCCGTAACGGTTACCTCTTCGATCGGGATGGCGTGATAGTCGCCCCGGCCGGGACGGACGAGTGAGATCTGCGGTGGGTTGGCTTTACGAGCTTCAATGAAGAAATCCTCGCTGACGCGTACGGGCTGGCCCTGTTCCACGCCGGCCACATGGTAAACGCCATCCCGGTCCATTTTGATCTTCGCGTGGTAGAGGTAATTGTTGGCAGCGTTCGACGGCGGCGCCTGCCCCGCGAGCGGGATACGCTGTCCGTCATCGAGCTGAATCTGGCCGCCCTGAAGCGGGCGGTCCATGGCGATATCCAGTTCCGCCTCGGTCCCGGTAACTGCGCGCAGGTCGCCCCCGCGCTCCTCAACTTCGGCCGGCATGCCGGTCCAGGCCGGGTAATGATAGGTGACGCGGATCTGCTTCACCGCTGGCAAATCGGTTACGCGAATGTGAAATCGCTTCGAGGTCATGGCTCCGGCGGTGACATAGTATTCGACGCTGTCGGGCAGACCGCCAAACAGGAATTCGTAACCTCCGGCGAAACTGCCGGCAGCCATCGGCTGCATCGCGATCTTTTCCCATTTCGCGGAGTTTCCGAAGCGGGCGTACAGATTGACGCTGGATGATCGCAAGCCGATGGGAAGTGCCGAAACGAGTTGATCGGCGTGGCGCCGTACCACCGCGTCCCCGGGCGTTACACGAAGATCATAGAGCGCCGGCTTATCGCGGTGCGGGCCGGTCCAGAGCAGCGAGGCGCCGTAACCCAGAAAACCGGGGCCTGCGGCAATCATCCAGATCAGCACGACCAGTGCTCCGGCGCTAGCGCCGAGAGAAGTCCACAAACGGCGGTCGGTGACCAGCTGTTCCGGCTCCGCAAACCGGGTGACTTCGAGCGTATCGCCGGCCAGTAGTTCGATGAAAGGTTCCCGGCCGTCGCGCTCGGCGAATGTACTCAGTCGCTCCTGGAATTGCGGGAAGGCAGCCTCGGCGGTCGCAACGGCTCGCCGGCGCGTCAGCCGTCGCAATGGCAGTACCAAGCCCCCCGCCGCGGCAGCAGCCAGAAGCAGTATCAATGCGAAGCGTGCGGCGGTGACGATCCCCTGGGAAAACGCCAAAGCATTGGCGATGATTACAAGCACCAGGGTCGTCACTAAAGCGCCGCCGGTGACAATGGCCAGGCCGCGCACCCAGACACCCCAGCGGAGCCGGTGTTCCAGTTGGGCAATGTACGCGTGAAGCTGTTCACGGAAACTCATGGAACCTCCGGCGGCTTATCCGCTAATACCTGAAAGCATATCGCATAATCCTTCACTCTTCCTCCCGCAGCGTCCCCAAATACCGGCTCGCCAGTGCCGATTCGGCCACTCCGAACGCGAGCGCGAGTAGTACGAAATACCACCAGAGGCTCTGCGGCACTTTGCGCGGCGTGGTCGGGCCCGTTGACTGGCCGGGCACTCCTGCCTGATCCGAACTCTGCCCGCCGTTGCCTTGCCACAGGGCCAAGACATCTTCGGGGATCACGTCGAGGTTCGATTCCTTGGGGTCCGGGTTTACCGCTACCTCGTTGCGGCGCCCATTCGCGAGGCGAAGCTGGTAGTAGCCCGCCTCGGTAAGCTGAAAGGACCGCGCCGAAGCCGCTTCGCTCAGGGTCAGCGGCCGTTTCCCCTCCGGATCAGTGACCTCCACGGCTTGCCCTTGTTCCCGGGCATTGCGCAGCTCGAGGTAAGCGTCCACGGGACGCGCGCCACCCTGGCGTTCGGTGCCCGCGAGATAGCGCGCGGTCTGCTCGATGAAGGGAACGAATGCGGGGTGCAGCGGGAAATCGTTGGTCAGGTTGTCGAGGCCGGATGTGAGCAGCAGTACGCGGCCCTCGCCGACCCGCTTCTCCAACAGCAGCGGGGTTTGATCGCCGAGGCGCACGATGACGCGAGCGTCAACGGGATCGACATCGAGGGCATAGAAGAACCTCACGCCCGCCCAGCCGTCCGCCTTGCCGACGGCCGGATACGAGCTATCGCTGAAGCCTACCGCCATGAAGCGGTCGGGAACGCGACTGTAATCGCGCGTCGCCGCGATGTGCGCGTCGAAGATCGGAATCCGCGTTCGGCCGCCGGCTGCGGTGCCCGCCGTAATGAGGAGACTGCCGCCGGAACGCACATATCCAGTGAGCGAATTCTCCAGAAGCGAAGGCAGAGAATTCAGGTCGGAGAGAATGACGAAGGCGTAATTGGACGGCTGGCGGTCAGCTGCTTCATTCACGTTGATCGACTCGAGGGTAAAAGCCGACTGTGCCGCGGCCGAGAGCGCCGTACCGATATAGAGCGGTGACCGATTGTCGGGGTAGTTATGAATGAGCAACGCCTTTTGCGGGTCCGAGCGCTCGACGGCGAAGCGGCGGATGTCGTCGGCCGGAAAACCGTCGCCGGAATCGATTCGGACCTCGCAGCGGCTGAAGCCGTACGGCACTTCGAGCGACGGAAATTCGACGGCGGCGCGCCCGTTAGCCGGAACAGTCACCATTTTCGTGGCAATGGTCTTGCCGCTCACCACGAGCGAAACGGTCCTTTGAACCGCAGGCGTACCATACCCGGCGACGACGGCTTGGACGCGAACCGGTTTGGCATCCTTGCCCCATACCTGTCCGGGAGCATCGACCGATTCCACCGTCCAGTTTGGTTGCGCTCGCGTGACGACTGCATGCCGCACCAACCTGACATTGTCGGGCAGCGCCATGTCGGAGAAGGTTGCGGCCAGCGCAGCGCGCTGCATGTCGCTGAAGAGGTGCAGTTCGATGGGAGTTCGGACCGACTCCGCCAGCGCTCGTACAGCACGCGACAGTTCGCCGAAATTACCGTGGCCAGCGCCAGGCTGGATGGAGTCGACGGCCGCGCGTAGCGCTCCCTGGTCCTCGATTGGTTGCGTCAGCAACCGCAGTTGGGAGCCGAAGGTAGCCACCTGCGCTCGCGCCGAGCCCTTCGCTGCCAGCACCCGCATGGCCGCATCCTTGGCATCGGCCAGGCGTGTGCCGGCACGCATGCTGAACGAGTTGTCCACGACCAGTAGTACCAGCCGGTTCGCGGCAAGAGCAGCCGCATTGCGATTGATGAAAGGATTGGCGAACGCCAAAATCAAGAGCAATAACAGGGCCAGGCGCAAGGACAACAGCAGGAGATAGCGGAGGCGGTGATGGCGTGTCGAGCTTTTCGTGCGCGACTCGAAAAACATCAGCGAGCTCCACGGCTTGTGCGTCGTGGTTAGCCGCTTTAATAAATGCAGGTATAGCGGAAGGCCGAGGCCCGCTAGCGCGGCGAGGAACCACGGAGAAAAGAAGCCCATCTATGCCAAACCTCGCCATTTCATACTATCCCCCAGGCCCGCCGCAGCCACCACTCGGAAAAGCGCAGGAACAGCAAGACAAGGAAAACCAGAGGCAGATCCCAGAGATCCCTTGTCTCGCGCACAGTCACTCCAGCCTCCGAAAAGGGAATACTGCTGGCGAGTCTTCCGAGTTCGGAGGGCTTCCAATATCGACCGCCTGTTTGGGTGGCCAGCCCTTCAAGCAGCTCGCGATTCTGCTCCGTATGGAAGTCCTCCGCCACGCCATCCATGCGTTGAAAAGTGATGACGTCGCGGCCTACTTCCTTGAACGCGCCGGTGCTGCTATCGGTCCGCTGGGCGGTGACTTCGGTCAAGTAGGCGCCGGGCTTTGGGGCCGACCAAGCCGCCTGGAACTGCCCGGGATTGCCGGCTACGGGGCTCATCTCCACCGAGGCGCTAACACCGCTCGGACCGAGGATATGCGCCTCAACGCGGGCATCGGCGGCAGGGTTATAGTTTTGATCCCGAACGTCGGCGGTAAGGGTGACCGCGCTGCTATCGAGCAGCACTTGTGCGGGTACAGTGGCCGTCACGTGCCCGGGGGTATCCGAAACCAACCAGCGCTGCAATTGCTGCCAGAACAAGTCGTGAGCCGTGTCTCCCAGGGGAGAACTCATCTGCCAACGCCAACTGCCCCCGGTAGCCATGATCGCGGTGCGACCGCGGCCGAAGTTCTCCGTAGTCAGCAGCGGCAGCCTTCGGCCTTCGGGCGTGACGATGTCGGCCAGAAGGGCCGCTCCGGGCTTGGGCGTCCCCGAATCCTGATAGTCCATCAGGTAAGGCAGATTCTTCCACTTGGCTGCATTGGCCGCGGGATCATCGACCAGGCGGGTGATGGTGCTGTCCACGCCCGATTTTTCCAGTTCCGCGGTTGCGTGAGTGTTACCGCTCTTTGGGTCGGCCTCACGGTGAAAAGTGCCCGTCGCGGTTGGCAGAATAGTCGGGAACAAGTCAACCAGGTTCGAAGCATTCCAGCCGCCATCGGCCAGCGCGAACTCCCCGCCGAGCAGCAGTAAGCCGCCACCGCGGCGATCCACAAACTGCCGGATCAGTTCCTGCTGCCCGGGAGAGAAATAGCCGGCTTCAATCGAACCGATGATCAACCCCTGGTACTCGAACAACTCCTCCGGGCGCGAGGGAAAGCCGTCTGCGAGTTCCTTGGGATCGGCGATCCCCTGGCGGTAGACTTTGTTCTGGCTGGTGCGGACCATCGAGACCATCTGCACCATGCGGTCATCCTCTTCCGCTTGGCGTATGAACTTATATTCCCAGCGCGGCTCGCCCTCAACATAAAGGATGCGGCGCGGCTCGGAGGCGACATTTACCACCCGGGTGAGATTGTTGTTCGCAGTGCTCTCCTCGCCTGCGAGCGGCACGGCCGCGATCTGAAGCGTCCTTGCGCCGGCACCCCCGATGTTGAACATCAACGTCTCGGTTTGCAGGTTGCCTTCCGCCCCCAGGTGAATTGTGCGAGAGGCGAGCACCTTGGCTTGTGCATCGCTCACGTCCCGGATAGTCAGGTTCAGCGCAGCTCCGGAGTAACCTCGCTGGCGCAGAGTTATTTTTGCGGCCAGCCGCGAGCCGGCCAGGGCGCGTGGAGCAATGACGGCATCATCCAGTTCCACGTCATGCGCCGCGCGCTCACGTCCGAAGCCCACCGTGTGAACGGGAATGTGGCGGGCGCGCAGGGCGCTGATGGCATCCGCGTCGATGCCGCTTGTGTTATCGGCGCCATCGCTGAGCAGCACTACGGCGCCGACCGGCAGGTCGGAAGTCTCCTCGCTCAACTGCTTAAGGCTGTCGCCCAGGCGGGTCGAGGGCGCGTTGGGCTGCAGGTCGTTGAGGCTTTCGATGCGGGCGGGAACCGCATCGACGCGATAAAGACGCGTTTGAAAGGACCGGTTCAGGTTTGCGAGTACGCCGTCCTGAAGCGCTTTGACAGCCTTGGCCTCACGGGTGGAGCCGTCTTCGGAGATCGCCATGCTGCGGGAATCGTCCACCAGCATGGCAATAATGTTTTGTTGCGGCTTCAACTGAGCGACGGTGATGGCCGGCTGCCAGAGAAGCACCAACAGAACAGCTGCCAGGAGGGTCTGCAAGCTCCAGATCACCCAGGCACGCCAACCCCGGACGGCCGGCGCCGCCTGCCCCAGGCGTGAGCGGATCACCCAGGCCAGGCCGGCGCCTGCAGCCAGGATCAGCACGATGAGAACCCACTTCGGCCAGGCGCCCAAGAGAGCAAACTGGCCGCGCTCGTACACCGAACGTGGATATTTGAACAGAAACTCAAACATGTGGCGGCTGGGTGGAGGACTGCGGAGCGCGGTTCATCCTAATCCCCTTCCCGCCCGACAGAACTCCGATGAAAATTCGCAATCCGAGCAGTTTTCTGAACCTTCGACGTGTTCATAAGGCACCAAACTTGGCGGGCACGGGACTAATGCGTCATGGCGTACGTGATGTAGTTGAGCACGATGCGAAAAGCCAGCCCGGAAAATTTCTCCGGGTACTCCGGACTATCTGCCCACTCCCAGGCATCGCCGAGATGCATGTTTGCGCAGATGGCCACCATGATGCGCCCGTGGTCATTGCGGATGGCCCGCCACTTGGGCACGTAGCCGTCCTTCTCATACGTGCGCCCGGTGTTAACGTAGACTTCGCTGGGGATCTGAAACTTTTCGTTGATGTCGTACAGAACGTGATAGATCTCGTCGGCATCGGCCAGATCTTCGACGGGTTCGGTCGGCAGCACCATGCGCATGCCGGCCATGAAACGCTGCCAGTCGTCGGTGCCGTGGAAATCGTCCACCATCAGGAAGCCACCCTTATATAAGTAATCGTGCAGGCGTTTGGCCTCCTCGTTGGTGAAAGTCCAGGTATTGACATCCACGGCGTAGATCCACGGGTAGTCGAAGACGTGGTCGCTAGTGAGATCGACAACATTCAGAGGCGAAGGCGAATTGATACGGGTCAAACGCCGTAAGGCGATCAGGCAATCGTTGTCGGCCTTCGGAAAATCCCGGGACCAACCGCCGCCGAACATCCGATACCCGAATACGTTGGAGTTGCCATAGCTGGAAGTGTATTGCAGCCGGCTCCAGTAAAACTCCGAAGGAACGTTCGGCCCATCGTAGTACGAGTAGCGGCGGAACCTCTGGTAACCGCCTAATTGCAGGGCAAACAGCAGAGTGGTGATTAAGAGCAACAGGACGCGGGAGGAAAAAGGCCGCACCAGCTTCATACGATCGTTACCTCGTGTCTATTGAAGCGTATCAAATGCGGGACGGCGGCGGGGACGAGCGCATATTGGAATCAATTCGCACCCGCCTCACCAGACTGTATGGAGTCTGGAGGCGCGAATGCGACCGTCACGACTGATTACCGGCACGCCGAAGTAGATGGCCGTCCCTGCCACGATGCGGTCTGGCATATCGGGGACCTCGATTCGCGAAACTTGCCTCATTGCGTCGATAATCCCGGCGGTCAGGGACACCTCATCAATCACGTAATCGACGATCCCAAGCACCTCGCGAAGTTTATCGTAGGCTGCCGCGGGCAGCCGGCCCTTTTCGACGAGGTATAGGATTTCGGCGAGGCTGATAACGGAAAGAACGACCTTGCGGCCGGAGCGCGATGCTTGATCTATGAATATCCTGGCGGCAAGCGAAAGCCGCGAATCGCCGAACAAATACCACAGCGCGGCATGGGTATCGGTCACACCGGCGATCATCTAGCAGTCTTCGCCGAATGCACGGAACATGTCGCGACGGTTCTCGTCAATCTCCTCGGCGGATGGAGCAGGACCAAATTCGGCCAGAAGGCCGTATGCGGATTTCAACGGTTTGTCCGAAGCAGCAACACCGCTTTCGGCTAGTTTTTTGATCCAGGCCTGAAGACTAAGACCCTCCGCGGCCGCTCTTGCCTTGAGCGCGGCAGCCTGGTCGTCGGGGATCTCAATCACCGTCATAGCGTTCTCTCCCTAAGAGTAACGCAGCGAACCGGACCATACGAGGATGTGGGCAGGGGTGGTTACGCTAATGCGCCCGAGCGATTCGGGCGGTACGATAAGCGGAGACTGTTCATGCAACGACGCGACTTTCTCAAAATGGCCGGGCTCGTGGCAGCGGGGAGTCCCCTCCGAGGCCAGCAAACGGTATCCTTCCTGGCGCCAAGCGCGGCACCGGATGTAGCCAAGACCGATTTCACACTCGAGATCGCGCCCATCACGGTCGAGCTGGCGCCCAACCGCATCGTCAGCACCATCGGATATAACGGCACAGCGCCGGGGCCTCTGCTGCGGATGAAAGAGGGCGTGCCGGTCACGGTGAACGTGGTCAACAAAACCGACGTGCCGGAGTACGTGCATTTCCACGGGCTCCTGATTTCCGCGGAAGTGGACGGGTCGGAGGAAGAAGGCACTCCCGCCGTGCCGCCACATGGAAGCCGCAGCTACAGGTTCACGCCCACACCCGCCGGGACTCGCTGGTATCACACGCACACGATGTCGATGGACGACTTGCACCGCGGCAGCTACACGGGGATGTTCGGGTTTCTGATCGTCGAGGGAGGAAGCAATCCGGGCAATTTCGATCAGGAGCACTACCTCGCGTTGCGCGATTGGGAACCGTATTTCAGCAACCAGGCGATGGATAACGACGACCTCGATCCTGCCGGGGCGCAGCCTGAAAAGCCGGCCGTGCTGGACACACGTCAACCCGGAATGGAAGTGGCATCCGACATCTATTCCATCAACGACAAGGCGCTCGGCGCGGGCGAACCGATCCGTGTGAAACCCGGCGAACGGGTGTTGTTTCATTTGCTCAATGCCAGCGCGATCGAGAACCGCCACCTGGCCCTGCCTGGCCACAAATTCAACGTGATCGCGCTGGACGGTAATCCCGTGCCGACGCCCGCCGCGGTCGACGTGCTGATGCTGGGGCCGGGAGAGCGCATCGATGCCTGGGTGGAGATGAAGCAGCCGGGGATTTGGATCATGGGGGCGCCCGAGGACCCGGTGCGCGAAGGGGGCCTGGGCATCGTGATCGAGTACGCCAACCAGCACCGCACCCCCCAGTGGACGCCGGCGCCAAAATCCGCCTGGGACTACACCATCTTCGGCAAGCCGCCCTCACAGGCGACGCCTACCACGCCATTGGACATGGTGTTCGAGAAGATTCCGCGCGGGGCGGGCAAGTTCAACAGCTTCACCGTGAACGGCAAATCCTACCCTCACGATCAGGAATTTGTGCTCAAGCAGGGCACGCGCTACCGTCTGACGTTTCATAACCGGACGGATGATGCTCATCCCCTGCACGTGCACCGGCACCAACTCGAGATAGCCGACATCTACGGCAAACCCACATCGGGGGTAATCAAGGATACGGTCGTGGTGCCGACTTACGGGCGCGCCAGCGTGGACTTTACCGCCGACCAGCCGGGTTTGACGCTGTTCCACTGCCATATCCAGGCGCACATGGATTTCGGCTTTAAGGCGCTGCTGCGCTACAGTAGCTGACGGGCTCAGACGGCCCGTTCCAACCGGCTGATTCATGTAAAATGGACCGCGTGCCTGGTCGGTTGATGCTCCGGAATGGAATCCTGTTTGTGATGATCGCCGCGCTCCCGTGCGCAGCGGCGGTTTCGGGTGAAGCGGTGTATCAGAGGCGGTGCGCCGGCTGCCACGATTCCGGCGCCGAACGGACGCCGCCGCGCGATGCGCTGAAACAGTTGTCCGTAGCCCGCATCCTGCGCACACTCGATTTCGGAGTCATGATCAACATCGCCTACGTGCTCAACCGCGAGGAGCGTGAAGCAGTGGCCAACTACCTGGGCGTGCAGCGGGAGGATACGCCGGTACCGCCGCAAGCCTATTGCTCCGACCACACGGTGAATATCGGCGCGTCGCCGAGTCCAGCGTGGAACGGTTGGAGTTCGGATCTTTCCAACCGGCGCTACACGACGTCCGCCGGCATCACACTCGACCAGGTGGGAAAGCTCAAACTGAAGTGGGCATACGGGTTTGAAGGCGATGTGAGCGCGTTCGGCGCGCCCACAGTGCTCGGTCGCACTCTGTTCGTCGGCAGCGCTGGCGGGGCGGTGCAAGCTTTGAATACCGATACCGGCTGCGTCCGCTGGGTTTACCAGGCGAGCGGACCGGTGCGATCGGCTCCGGTCGCGGTGCCCAACGGAAAGACACATGTGCTGGTGTTCACCGACCTCACGGGGTGGGCCTACGGAATCGAAGCTGAAACCGGCCGCCAGGTGTGGAAGAAGCGGCCCGAGGCGCACGAATCCACGCGCCTGACGGGCACGGCGGCTGTGTATAACGGCGTGGTCTTCATTCCCGCAGCCTCCTGGGAAGAGACCCGCTCGAGCAATCCCGAGTATCCGTGTTGTACCTTCCGGGGTAGCGTGACGGCGCTGCGCGCCAAAGACGGAACTGAAGTTTGGAAGACTTATACGATTCGCGAAAAGCCCGCGCAGATCGGCAAGGCGCCCGGAATTATCGGAAGCTGGGGTCCATCCGGGGCGGGCGTTTGGGGCTCGCCGACGCTCGATGCCAAGCGGGGGATCCTATACATCACCACAGGCGACAATTTTTCTTCTCCCGCGACGGACATGAGCGACGCCGTGCTGGCTCTGGAACTCAAGACCGGCCGGATCGTGTGGTCCAAACAAGTGACACCCGGCGATGTCTTCAGCGGCGCATGCACGGGAGGCAGCTGCCCCGGACCGGATTTCGACTTCGGCTCGTCGGTGCTGCTGGAAAAGCTGCCCGGAGGCCGAGATATCCTGCTTGCGGGGCAGAAATCGGGCGTGGTGTATGCGCTCGATCCCGATCGTAAGGGCGAGATCATGTGGCAGACGCGCGTGGGCAAGGGCGGCACGAATGGCGGCGTGCAGTGGGGCATGGCGAGCGACGGACAGAGGGTGTACGCCGCCGTTTCGGACGTAGTGAGAAAAGCCGCCGCCGGCCAGGTGATTCAGCTGGGAGCACCGCTGGATCCTAACGTGGGCGGAGGACTGACGGCTCTGCGAATCGCCAACGGCGAAAAGGTGTGGTACGCGGCTCCGGCGTCCTGCGGCGAAAGGCCCAGGTGCAGCCCGGCCCAACCGGCGGCGGTGACGGCGATTCCCGGCGTGGTGTTTTCGGGGTCTGTTGATGGGCACTTGCGGGCGTTCGCCACGGAGGACGGGCGAATGATCTGGGACTTCGACACCGAGCGGGATTACCGGACGTCGAACGGAGTTCCCGGAAAAGGCGGATCGCTCGATGGCGCGGGCCCGGTAATCGCCGGCGGCATGTTGTTCGTGAATTCGGGCTATGCGCGGAATGGTGGAGTGCCCGGAAATGTGTTGCTGGCATTCGCGCCAGAGCAGTAGGATGCACTGGATAGATTGGGATTCACCGCAGAGGCACAGGCAAGAGAGCGCAGAGGGAACAGAAGAGGACAGCGGACACACTCATACGCAAGGGAGATCTGAATGAAAGCCGGGACGGAGATTCGCAGGATGCGCTCGTTTTTCGCGTCGATCACGCCGCTGATGTTTTTGGTAGCCATTCTTGCGCTGATGGTGGGGCCGGTGTTTGGGCAAGCCGGGAAGGCGCCAGTCAGCGCGCAGAACTGGGCGCCGGCCAAAACAACTTGGGGCGATCCGGATTTGCAAGGAACCTGGACAAGCGATGACTGTATCGGAACTCCTCTGAACCGACCGGCCAATCTTGGCGAAAAGCTCTCTCTCACGGACGAGGATCTGGCAAAACGCCAGCAGCAACTCGCGAAGCAAAGAGAAAGAGACACGCAAGAAACCGTAGCAGCCGATCAGCGCGTTGGCACTGGACCTCCCAGTCATTGGGCCGAGCGAGCGCGGCGGCCCTGCAGGCAGACTTCGCTGGTCGTCGATCCGTCGAACGGCCGGGTGCCGGACCTGCTGCCCGATGCCAAGACGAGGAAAGTCGGACAATCGGCCGGCGTCGAAAATCCGAAAGCCGATTCGTGGGAAGATTTCGATTACTACATCCGCTGCATTAGCCGCGGCGTGACGGGCTCCATCTTTCCGGTGATCTACGGCAACGGGCAGCAGATCGTGCAGGCTCCCGGTTACGTAACGATCCTGCAGGAGATGGTGCACGAAGCGCGGGTAATTCCGCTCGATGGCCGTCCACACGCGAGCTCGAATATCCGGTCTTACATGGGCGACCCACGAGGCCACTGGGAAGACAACACTCTGGTTGTCGAGACGACGAACTTCCTCGGGAACCGGAACGGAATCAATCTCAATGGCGGAGGGACGCCGACGAGCGATGCCCTGAAGCTGGTTGAGCGCTACACACCGGTGGGGCCGAACGAGATGCGATACGAAGTGACAATCGACGATCCGAAGACGTTCACGCGGCCGTTCAAAGTGGCGTTCCCGCTGACGCAGGAACCCGGGTATCAGAATTTCGAGTATGCGTGCCATGAGGGCAACTACGCCATGTTTGATTCCCTCAGCGGCGCGCGGGCCAAGGACAGGGAAGCGGCCAAAAAGCAGTAAGTGGGAAGGAAGACCTGACAGGCCACGAGGCCTGTCTTAGGAAGAGAGGAGTTTCGGGATGAACCGTCAATTTTCAATAGTGGCGCTTAGTATGGCGCTGGGACTAACTACTCAGGCCTGGGGGCAAGGGCAGCAGGGCCAAAGGCCGTCCACCGCGGATCCGTATTTGAACAACGCG
>CAZKVF010000270.1:0-4726 GCA_964556085.1 uncultured Solibacteraceae bacterium | reverse complement strand
GTCGCGCTGCCGCCTGCACAGTGGCCCATGCCAGGCACCAGATACAGCCGGCTCCACGATTCCACCTTCTCGCGCCCGCCGTTATCGCGGATCAGGTTTTCATAATATTGGAGCGTGTCGAGCGGCGAAAACCAGGGATCGCTCAGGCCGTGATAGAAGAGCAGCTTCCCGCCATGTCCCGAGAAGGTGGAGAGATTGGTCCAGAGACTATCGCCCAGCCGCGCGTTGATGTCGCCGGCCACCCGCGCTGCTTCGCGGGCTGCATCGAACTTCGCGGCATCCACCGGAGGGCCGACCGGAATCCGCGGTCCAAACAGAAGGCCGGGCAGGCGCGGTGAGTTCTCCGCAATGCCACCATCGTAGGGAAAGCCGGGATAGATCGCGTTTCCGGCCAAATCCTTGGGACCGGCGAAGGCCTTTTTCAAGGCGGCAGCCCGCTCCGGCGCGAGACAGCCGCTCGTCTGCCCCGGGCGGCAAGCCAGGGAGACGGGATCGAAGTCGCAGCCCTTGGTATTGAAAATCATCCCGTCCTTAATGCCGTCCTTAGCATCGCAGCGGTCGAGAAGCGACCTCATAATCAAGTCTCTGTCGGCGGCCGAGAATAACTCGCCCGCCTTTCCGCTCGAGTCGCGCGGCGCGGCACGTTCGAAAGTCGCGCTGATATACGCCAGCGCCAAGTTCGAGTAGCCCGTGCGCATGGCAGGATCGCCGGACACCACGCCATCGAAGTATGTGGGGTAGCGCTGGGTGATGATCATCGCTTCGCGGCCGCCGGTGGAGCATCCGTCGTAATAAGAGTGCGCCGCGGCCCGACCGTAAAACGCCTCGATCAGGCTCTTAGCCGTTACGGTAACCTTCCCGATCCCCTGGTAGAAAAAATCGAGGCTGGCCTGCTGATCCTCGAAGAAGGATCCATCGAATACCGCGCCTTTGTGGCCGCTGTCTGTCGTCACCACGGCGAAGCCTCTCGCCAGCGCGGGGACATCGCCTGCCGCCTGTAGGCCGAACGGCTGCGCGACGTTACCGTTCAATCCGCCGCCACCCTGAAACAGAAAGCGCCCGTTCCATTTGTCCGGCAGGGCCAAAGCGAAACCGATCCCGTATGGTTTCCCGTTCGCGCCCGTGCGCTGGTCGATTATGCCTTCCACGCGGCAATATGCCGGCAGGTTCACGCCGGGTGCACCCGGCGCGCCAGGAGGCGCGGGAGCCGGTCCGGCGGCGATCGGTTCAGCCTTGGTGATCGCAATCGCGGGTGTTGCCAGTTGGGTCATGCCGGAACAGGGCCGCACGGCCGCGGTCTGCGCTTCTAACGAAGCGGCCAGCAACAGCAAAGCGGATAAGCATCGCATAGAAATTCTTTCTCTTACATCACCGGCGAGGCGGTTGGGATCGGCAGGCGGCAGCGCATGCCCCATTACTGTACATTGTGGGCGAGCCAGCGCGCGAGCACGCCGGCGATCTCGAGATTGTTTTTCTCGAGCATCATCATGTGGCCATTGCCATGAATGCCGATATCGCCAAGCTTGATCCACACCGGATGCACTCCGGCCTGTTCCAGGTACTTAACCGTGCAATGGTCGTAGGGCGCATGATAGGAAGCTTCCGCCGTCACGATCAGGATGGGCAGCTTCTGAAGATTGGGAAGCATGCGCGCGGGCGATTTCTGCGCCCAGCAGCGGCTCAGCCCTGGCGCGTCTGGCTTCTCTTGGCGCTCGATGGCAAGATCCGATGCCTTCTCCGCCGCAGGAGAGTAAGTTAGCGGCGCGGCAGTGATGCCCCACGGTCGGGCCTGAGCAGCCGCATCGCGAAACCAATCGGGGGCGGCGATGTTCTCCACATCGAACAACGGCGGCCCGTTGGGCTCGACTGCGACGATCGCTTTCACTAAGGCCGGCCGCGCATCCGCTACTGGCCAACCGAAGGCGCCAGATTGAGAATGGGTCAGCAGGATCGCCGGACCGATTTTATCCAGCAGTGCGACAATAGCATCGCGATTCAGCAGCTGCTGCAAAGTGAAGTTCTGAATCGAAGGCACCTGCGAGGCGTAGAATTGATCGAAAACCGCGTCTCCGGGCGCGCCTTTCCCTGGCCACTGGGTATGCAGGTGGGCCTGCGGCCAAAGGTTGTAGCGCTCGGGCGCAACAAAACGCCGTTGGATGTTCTCCGTATCGAGCTGCGTCATCGGCCCGTACGTTCCCGCTTCGTAAGCCGCTCTGCCGCGGCCGGGCTGATCCACCACATAGACCGCGTAGCCCTGCCGCAGGAAGAATTGGGCCCACCCCTCGCGGCCGTCCGGTGTTCCGGTAAAATTCGTGCCGGTCTGCCCGCCGCCGTGGATCATGACGACCGGCCAGGGATGTGTCTGCTTGCTCGGAATCTGAAACTCGACATAAAGCTGACCGCTCATCGCCGTCCGATTGTCGTGATTCGAGTATTTTCCTCCCGCGAAGAAGTAGCCCTGCCGGGCGATGGCAAGCGGCTCGGGATCTTTTGACCGCCCTGCCGCCGCGGCAATCGCAGCTGCCAGGCAGAAACTCAGGAGGAAGCGCTTCATCTTGGTTGTTACGCACTCCCGAGAGGCGGCCGGCGGCGATGCCAGTCGGTGGCTTGCTCGTAAGCGTGAGCCAACGCCAGCACTGCGGGCTCGGCGAAGGGCGGGCCGCTGATTTGCAACCCGATGGGCAGCCCCGAAGTGGTGAAACCACAAGGAACGTCAATCGTGGGAATGCCGAAGATGTCGAACGGTAACGTGTTGCGCGCCGAAACGTTTCTGGTCTTCACCTCTTCGATGGTGCCGGGTGGCTCGGGCGAGGTAGGGGTGATCAGAAAATCCACCTGCGCAAATGTCTTCTTGATCTCCCGCCGCATGCGATCGAGTTCGCGCCGCGCGTCGGCGTAAGCTGGCCCTCCTACGCCGCCAGCCCGCTGGATTGCCGCCCGAGTGGTTGGCTGATACTGCTCCGGCGTCTTGGTGATCCACTGCGTATGATATGCATAAGCCTCCGCAGTGAGCGTTTGAAGCAGATTGGGCGGCTGAGAAAGCCGCACATCCTCGACACTCGCCGTGAGTTTGCGGAGGACCTGAATCGCATCTTCCGTAGCCTTGGCAATGTCCGGATCGAGCTTGTCAAAAAATGGCTCGCGGGGCACGCCGAGCCGCCACTTGGCGGTAGCCGTTCGCAGGCTTCGTGTATAGGAGGATACAGGCACGTCGGCTGTTGTGGGGTCCATCTCGTCATACCCCGCAATCACGTCGAGCATCAACGCCGTATCCTCCACGGTCTTGCACATCGGCCCCACGTGGTCGAGCGACCACGCCAGCGGAATCACTCCGCGGATACTCACGCGGCCGTAAGTTGGTTTGAGTCCGACGATGCTGCAATACCCAGCCGGGATTCGGATGGACCCCGCGGTATCGGTCCCCAGCGATCCAAAACAGAGGTCGGCCGCGACGGCTGCAGCCGGGCCGCCCGACGATCCGCCCGGCGTCCGATCGAGCGCCCAGGGGTTATGCACAGGGCCGAAATAAGAAACGGCAGAGCTGCCGCCCATCGCAAATTCGTGAAGATTCAGCTTGCCGAGCAGAATGGCGCCGGCGTTCTTAAGCCGCCGCGCCACTTCGGCGTCTTCGGAAGGAACTCTTTCCTTGAACACCTCGCTGGCGGCGGTGGTGCGCACGCCCGCCGTATCAATGTTGTCTTTGAGGGCGATCGGAATTCCGTGGAATGGTCCCCGCCACTTGCCGCGGGCCTGCTCGGCTTGGTGTTCCCTGGCAGTTGCCAGCGCCTGCTCCGCCGTGACGGTGATGAACGCGTTCAACGACGAATTGTATTTCTCGATGCGCTTCAGACAAGCCTGGGTCAGTTCCACGGGAGAGACGGCGCGGCCCCGCAACAGTTCGGAGGCTTTCTTAATCGTGAGGCTTGCGAGGTCAGTGTGCCCCGCAGTTCCCTCCGGACGGCTCCAAGCGGCCGCAGTTGCGGCGCCGGTGATGAGGAAATTTCGCCGGGAAATCATTACGTTGGGCGCCCGCATTGCGGTCCGTTGCCCCGCAGGTGCTCCACCGGAACGGCATGTCCCCAGGAGATGTCTTCCAGCGAAACGCCCAGCGCGGCGGCCAGCCGCCGACGATGCTCGGGGCTGGGCGTAAAGTTTCCGCTGATGATGGCCTTCACGAGTTTCCGATCCAGACCGGCGGTTGTGGCGAGGTCTCGCTCAGTGATGCCGCGCTCCTCCACGTAACTGGCTATGGACTTCATGACCGCCGCCATCTTATCACCACCGGGGCGGCCAATGGTTCGGGCCCATGGTGGGGCGCTTCCCGATTATGTGTCCATCCGTTCGACCCATTGAGCGCGCGATGCGGGAGCCACGAATGGATCCGCAAAGTACTGTGTTTCCCGCGCAACCTTGTCGTCCCTGAACTCCATGATGCTCACGGTGTAGGACGGCTTGCCGTCATATGTCAGGGTGAATTCGGTGATCCAGAGATCACCGCCGCCAATGATCCGTCGGACGGCAAACCGCTTTTTGCTCGGCTGACTAGCGCGTTGGTTCTGTATGTTGCGTCGACCGCGGGTTCGCTCGCCTGACTGCGGGTATTCCAGAACCGCGTCCTCATGATAGATGCGGTGCTCCGTTTCAAAATCGCTGGCATCGGACGCTGCCCAATGCTGATCCAGCGCCGCACGGATCTCTTGATCTCGCACTCCGGAATACTGCTCCT
>CAZKVF010000269.1:0-10993 GCA_964556085.1 uncultured Solibacteraceae bacterium | reverse complement strand
CTGCGCCTTATATTCTGATCGCGTATCAATTCACGAGTGCTACGCGCACCATTCGTATGGATTGGAAGGGCGAGGGGCCGGCGCCCTCGTGGATGGGCTGGTCGCGAGGTCATTGGGAAGGGGACACGCTGGTGGTGGATGTCAGCGAGCTGCGGGAAGAGACCTGGCTGGATCGCGGCGGGGATTTCCATAGCGACCAACTGCACGTGGTGGAGCGATACACGCCCGCCAGCCCCTACCACCTGATGTACGAAGCGACTATCGAGGACCCGAAAGTATACACGAAGCCTTGGAAAATCAGTTTCCCGCTCTACCGGCGCATGGAAAAGAACATGCAACTGCTGGAGTTCAAGTGCGTGCCGTTTACGGAAGAGATGCTGTTCGGGCGGTATCGCAAGCAGGCGGCAAATTGAAGCGTTGATGTTGGAGGTGTCCGATGAAACACAGGTTCCTGGCAGCGATTGCGATGGTCGCGGCATGTGCGTGGGCCGCCTTCGGGCAGACCGCAAAGCCGGCCGCTAAACCCCCGGCTGAAGCGCCTAAAAGCGCTGCGGCGAAAACGACCCTGGCCAAGAAGACTGCGCTTCCCCGCACCCCGTGGGGCGATCCGGATTTGCAGGGGGTCTGGAACGACGCCACAAGCACGCCGCTCGAACGGCCCGGGGGCGTGGCCTCCAAGAACGTGCTTAGTGACGAGGAGGCGGCGGAATTCCAGAATCAGCTCGAATTCAATTTGACCCGCGACCGCCGCGATGGTGGCGCCGATATCGACGTCAACCGCGCCTATAACGAGCACTGGATGGACGCCCGCCGGTTGAAGATCACCGCCGACCGCCGCACCTCGCTCGTCGTCGATCCACCCGATGGACGGATTCCCCCGCGAGTGCCGCTGTCGCCCGAGCGGGCCAAGGCCCGAGACGCGCGCGCGGCGGCCAACGCTCGCTTCAACGCCGGTCTGCCCGATAGCTATGAGGATTTCTCCTTGCCGGTGCAGTGCATTATTCGCACCGATTCGCCGCCCTACCTTCCGACCATCTACAACAACGATTTCCAGATTTTCCAAAGCCCCGGATATGTCGTCATCGGGCCGGAGATGATCCACAGCGCGCGCATCATTCCCCTGGACAAGCGCCCGCACATAGGAAAGAACCTTCATCAGTGGCTGGGCGATTCGCGTGGTCATTGGGACGGCGACACATTGGTCGTCGAGACTACTAACTTCCGGACCGACCCCGGCGTGATTTTCCAGGGCGGCGATCCGGAAACCTACAAGATCACCGAGCGGTTTACGCGCGTCGCCGGCGACTCGCTGAATTATGAATTCACCATCGACGACCCGCACACCTGGACGAAACCCTGGACGGCGCTTATTCCCTGGACCAAGATCGACCCCAACGAGCAGATGTACGAGTACGCCTGCCACGAGGACAATTACGACCTGGTCCACTTCCTGAGCGGAGCCCGCTCGCGCGAAAAGAACGGCGAGAAAGCCCCGGTAGGCGGCCCACCGGTAAACGGCCCAGTCGAGCGATAGTTCGGGCTGAGTTGTTGACCGCACCGCCTCGCGGGAGCACCCACACTCTCATGTGATAAAACTGGTCGTGTGAGCCCTCGGCTTCGCGCCTGGCTGCTGATTGCCTTGATCGCCGTGCTCTGCGGCGCGGCGGTTGGAGGCGCTTCGTGGTATCGTGCGCGGGCCATGGGTCCGGCTGCGCTTCTGAAACGCCTGCCAAGATCTGGCGCGCTCATACTTTACGTCGATTTCGCCGCGCTGCGCCGCGCGCGTATTCTGGATGCAATTCAGGCTCCGGCTGCCACCCAAGATCCCGATTACCTGGACTTCGTCCGCCGAACGGATTTCAATTACAGCCGCGACCTGGATGCAGCTTTGGCAGCGTTCACCGCGGGTGGCAGGTTTCTTTTGGTGCGCGGCCGGTTCGATTGGAGCCGCCTGCGATCCTATGCGCAGTCAGAGCAGGGTGAGTGCCGCGATACGCTATGCCGCATGCAGGGCAGTACGGCGGACCGGCACATCTCGTTCTTGCCCCTGCAATCGAACCTAATGGCTCTGGCTATCAGCCCGGACGATTCGGCCGCGGTTCGTATGCAGGAACCGGTGGAGGGCTCGATGCCGGAAATTCCGGACGCTCCGGTGTGGTTCTCCATCCCGCCCGAGATTCTGCGCTCGGGCAATTTGCCGCAGGGTGCTCAGCCATTCGCAAAGAGCTTGGAGAACGCAGAGTCGGTGGTGCTGTCACTGGCGCCGGAGGGCAAACAAGTCGCCGCGAGGCTGAATGTCCGCTGCCGGACGAAGCAAGACGCAGCCGAACTGACATCGCAGCTCTCCAAGGCCACGGCGTTGTTGCGCAACCTGATCGAGCGGGAACACCGTGCTCCGAACCCGGCCGACCTGAGTGGTGTGCTCAGTTCCGGTGCTTTTCTTACCGCGGACTCGCGCGTCATGGGATATTGGCGCATTGAGCCGGCCTTCTTCGAGAATCTCCTGTCGGGAGCGCGGCCGTAGCGTTCACCGCAAATTTCTAGAATAATCGTCCTTTTTCCAACCACCTGCACGCCTGAATTTCGGACTCCAGCCCCCGCGCCTGTTAAGTGTGTGGGCGAAAGGAGATTCCGATGTCCTCATCCGAAAAGAAGCCCCGCTCCCAAAAGAAACCCATTTCCCAACCTGCTCATAGCACAGGTCATGATTGGCCAGCCGCTTCGGCCTGCGGTTTTCGTGGGGCAGGCGCTTCCGCCTGCCAACCTGATCTAATCCCACCAAACGAACCCATTTCTTCCCCACCTCTTCGCCCGCACTCTGGTAACGCCAGCGGTTTTGGTGGGGCAGGCGCTTCCGCCTGCCACCCCTTCGGGCCGCGGCTCCAAAAGCCGTTTTATCCGCCTCGCGTTATTCTGAAGTACGTGCGATACCTTCCACCCGTTCTGAAGAACTGCTGGCCTCGCCCTCTTCAGGCGGTTGCCTGAGATAATGACGCCCTCCGCCGAGACCCGCGTACGCGTACGCTATGCCGATACCGACCAGATGGGCGTGGTCTACTATTCCAATTACCTTGTGTGGATGGAGATCGGGCGCGTGGAGTGGTGCCGCCAACGCGGCTGCAACTACCGCGAAATGGAGCGCGAGAGCGGCATCCTGCTGGCCGTGGCCGAATGCACCTGCCGCTACCACGCACCCGCGCGCTTCGACGACGAAATCGTGGTCAAAACCTGGATCGAGCGGGCCCACCCGCGCCTGGTCACTTTTGCCTACGAGATGCGGCTGGCTGTCGATGGCTCCATGCTGGCTTCCGGCACAACTCGCCACTTGATACTCGACCGCGAATTCCGCCGCACCCGTCTGCCCGAAAAATATTTCGCCATGTTCGGCCTGGTGAAGTGAGCTCGCCTACTCAAGGCAATGCGAACGCTACCAGGGACTCAGTGCCCTTCGGATCGTTTCCACTGCCGGGTCCGGCGCCGCTGGCGGCAACTACCGCTACGTACTGTTTCCCTTTCTTGCCCTGATATGTCACCGGGACCGCGGTGATGTTGTAATCCATCCGCGTGGACCAAAGCTCATCGCCGTTTCTTGCGCTGAATGCCCGGAAGCGGTGGTCCGTGGTCGCGCCGATAAATACCAGCCCCCCTGCAGTAACAATCGGCCCTCCGGCATTTAGAGCGCCCACGTTCCGCTTGCCTTCGGGTAGCGATTCCACCGTACCCAAAGGAACCTGCCAGGCGATATCGCCGGTGTTTGCATTCACCGCCACCAGTCGCGACCATGGCGTCTTCTGGCAGGGCCAGTTTCCGATCGTCTTACCGCTTTCATCTTTGATAGCCACGCTGAACGGCGGCCCGCCCGCGCGGTTGTACGGCAGTTCGCCCATAGCATCCGGCTTGCCGTACTTCGGATTCTGCTGGACCCATCCCGTGGCTCCGGCATCCTTGGTGGGCACGTAAATGTAGCCCGTTTTCGGATCGGCCGCCGTGCCGCCCCAATTCACGCCCCCCGTGAATCCTGGAAACATGATCATCGGTGCGACGCCGTCGGCTTTGAAGGGCCACGGCGTGTACGGGCCAGCGTTGTAAAAGCGGTTCTTCTCCCACAGATCGCGGCAAGCTTGCGCGTGCTCGGCCGTGATGTCCGCCGCGGTAACCAGGTCCTCGGCCTTCATGCTCACGCGCGCCAGCGGCGGCGGCTTCATCGGGAATGGCTGCGTGGGTGCGTACCACTCGCCTGGGACTGAGCCCTGCGGCACGGGCCGCTCCTCGATGCCGAACACCGGCTTGCCGGTCACGCGATCGAGGATGAACATGTAACCCGCCTTGCCCGTCTGCGCCACGTAGGGGATTTTCCTGCCGTCCTTTACGATGTCGAGCAGCAGCGGTTCCGGCGGCAAGTCGTAATCCCACAATTCGTGGTGGATGGTTTGAAAAAACCATTTCAGCTTGCCCGTGTTTGCGTCCACAGCCACCAGGGAGTTTGAAAACAGGTTGTTCCCCTTGCGGTCGCCGCCCCAGTAATTGGCCGCCGGACCGCCCACGGGCATGTAAACGATCCCGCGCTCCTCATCGACGGTCATCCCGATTGACCAAACGTTGGTGCCGCTGCGATCTTTCCAGCTTTCGCCTTCCCAGGTTTCATTGCCGGTTTCGCCGGGCCGCGGTATGGTGTGAAAATCCCAGAGCTTCTTGCCGGTGCGGGCGTCGTAGCCGCGCGAGTCGCCTTGTGTGAGGTTGGGCCATTCCGGGAGTTCATCTTGCGGGCTGATGTGACGCTCGCCCGGCCCGAAGGCATGAGCGCCCAGCACGATCACATTGCGGTAAATCGTGGGAACTCCCGCGAAAGCCACGGTGAGGTCCACTTCGCCCTCGCGGCCAAAGCCCGGATCGGGCTTGCCGGTATTGGCATTGAGCGCCATCATCTTCTTGAGCGTGGTAAAGATGATGCGCGGGGGATTGTTGCGGTCGCCCGGCCACCAGGCCACGCCGCGAAACGACGCCAAGCCCGCCGTCAATTCGTAGCGCCAGATCTCTTTGCCGCTCTCCGGATCCAGCGCCACGATGCGGTTCCCCGCCGGCAGGTACATCACCCCGTTCACCACGATGGGCGTGACTTCCTGAAAGATCTCAAAAGCGCTGGGCGCATTCAGCGTAACGCCCTCGGGCCGCAGCCGGTACGACCAGGCCACCGCCAGCTTCGCCACATTGGCCGTGTTGATCTGCGCCAGCGGCGAGTAGCGTGTGCCTGCCAGGTCGCGGTTGTACATGGGCCAATCGGCAGGGTTAAGCTTGGCGCTTTGCGCCATCAGCACCGGCAGCGAGATGCAACCGGCCAGCATTGCCCATTTCATCGCACAGGATCATACCACGTTGTATAATCGCCCCAACGATGCGCGACAAATCGCTTCGCAATCGGCGTTTATCGGCGGTCATCGGCGGCTCAGTTCTACTGTGGCTCGCCACGCCTGGCCTCGCCCAATGGATCAACTACCCCAGTGCCGGCGTTCCCCGCCTCCCCGATGGCAAACCCAACCTCGCCGCTCCCGCGCCCCGCACCGTCGATGGCCACCCCGATCTCTCGGGTATCTGGGGATGGGAAGACAACCGGCCATGCCCGCCCGACGGCTGCCCGGACCAGAAAGTGGGGCAGGAGTTCATCAATATCGGATGGTCGGTGAAGGGCGGTCTGCCATTTCAACCCTGGGCTGCCCAACTCGCTAAAGAGCGGCTCGCCGCCAACTCCAAGGACGATCCGCAGTCGCATTGCCTCCCTCGCGGCGCGCTCCGCATCCACACCGACGGCCTGCTCAAGAAAATCGTCCAAACACCCGGATTGCTCGTGATCCTGACCGAGCGCAACGCCGGCTTTCGCCAGATTTTCACAGACGGCCGTCCGCTTCCCGAAGATCCCACGCCCTCCTGGAACGGATACTCCTCGGGGAAATGGGAGGGCGACACGCTCGTGGTCCAGAGCAACGGCTTTCGGGATGGCATCTGGCTCGATGCGTCCGGCAGCCCGATGACGGAAGCTGCGCGGATGCTCGAAAAGTTCCGCCGGCCCCGTTTTGGCACTCTGGAAATCGAGATCACCGTGGACGACTCCAAAGCGTACACCAAACCTTGGACCGTCAAGCTCACTCAGCCGCTCGTGGCCGATACCGAGTTGCTCGATTACATCTGCCTGGAAAACGAAAGGGACTCCAGGCATTTCGTTGCCAAATGAGCGATCCGGCCAGGCCTCCTGGCCTTTCCAATCCGGCCTCCACCCTTCCAGCCCGCTATTACACATCACCCGAAATCTTCCAGGCCGAAATGGAGCGCCTGTTCTTCGGCTCGTGGATTTGCGCCGGCCGCGCCGAAAGCGTTCCGAAACCTGGCGACTACTTCCTGCGCAACTTCGCGGGCGAGAGTATCATTGTCACGCGCGATTCGGCCGGCGGCGTCCGCGCCTTCTTCAACGTTTGCCGGCACCGCGGCACGCGTATCTGCACCGCTCCCGAGGGCACATTCGCGGGCCGCATCGCCTGCCCCTACCATGGGTGGACGTACGGGCTTGACGGCTCGCTCATCGGCGCGCCTCATATGGAGCGGCCGGGATTCTCCCGCGCCGATTACCCGCTGCACACCGTTGTGGCCGAAGTGTGGGACGGCCATCTTTTCCTTCACTGCGGCTCCGATCGCCGCCCGCTGGCCGCGCAGATCTCAGGGCTGCCCGAAAAATTCGGCGCCTGGCGCATGGAAGAGCTGCGCCTGGGTCGGCGTATCAAGTACGACGTCAGAGCCAACTGGAAGCTGATCGTCTCGAACTACAACGAGTGCCTCCACTGCCCGTTCATCCATCCCGCTCTGAACCGCCTGACCGATTACCTGGGCGCCGATAATGAACCACCTGCTCGCGACTACATCGGCGGCTCCATGGGCTTCCGCGGCGGCGCCGAGACCATGAGCACCGATGGCATCCGGCGCCGCGACTACCTCCCTGGCCTCGATGCCGTCCAGCGCCGCATGGTCTGCTATTACGCAATCTTCCCCAACTTCCTGCTGAGCCTGCACCCGGACTACATGATGACGCACACCATTTGGCCGCAGTCCGTGGACCGGACCGAAGTCATCTGCGAATGGCATTTCCACCCGCGGGAAATGGCTAAGCCGGACTTCCAGGCCGATGACGCCATCGAATTTTGGGATCTCACCAACCGCCAGGACTGGACCATCGTGGAGCAGTCGCAGGCCGGCATTCAGTCGCGCGCCTATTCCCCTGGCCCTTATTCCCAGCGCGAAGATCTGCTTCGGGCCTTTGACGCGTGGGTGCTCGAGTCGCTGGAAAGGTAGACTCCCGTCATTCATGCAAGGGTTCATAGACTTGGCCGCTTGGCTCTGGCCCCCAAGCCCGGCGCTTCGCCATAATGATTTTTGACCATGGAACTTCTCGTCTCGATTCTTGTTTCCGATATCCTACCGGTCTTTTTTATAGCGGGCGCTGGTTTTCTTCTTGCCCGATTTGCCGCCGTTGAAGTAAAAACCGTGGCGCGCCTGGTGTTCTACTCCCTGCTGCCGTGCCTGGCTTTTCGGCTGCTCGTGACCTCCAGGGCTTCGGGGCCGAATGTCGGCCGCTTGATGCTCCTCGCGGTCGTAATCATGGGTGCTATGGGGTTTCTCGGCTTCGTCGTTGGTAGAGGGCTGGGGTTGCAGAGTGCTTCTCTGAGGGCGTTCATGATGGTAGTCATGTTTTCAAACGGCGGCAATTACGGGCTGCCGGTCGTGCGATTCGCGTTTGGCCCCGAGGCCCTTACCTACGCAACGGTCTTCTTTTTGACGGGGTCCGCAACCACGTATGTGGCGGGAGCGTTCTTTGCAGGCAGCAACCGGCGAAAGTTTGCGGGGGCTCTGGAAAAGATTTGGAAAATGCCATCGCTCTACGGAGTGTCGCTCGCGCTGCTGGTGCTCGCCTTGGGCCGGCCTGTACCGGAGGCCATCATGCGGCCGGTCACGTTGTTGGGTGATGCGGCACTTCCGGTTATGATTCTGGTCCTTGGTATGCAACTCGAACGAGCCGTGTGGCCGGAACGCCCCGGGATCGTCTTACTGGCAGTCGCAATTTCTTTATTGGCGGCGCCCTTTGTTGCTTTGAGTCTGGCCTCGCTTCTGGGTATCACAGGGGCAGCACGGCAGGCCGCTGTCATTCTCTCCTCCATGCCAGTCGCAGTTGTGACCACGATTCTTGCCTTGGAGTACAAACTGGCTCCCGAGTTCGTCACGAGCGCGGTATTTGTCTCAACCATCGCGAGCCCCTTGACTTTGACTCCCCTCATCGCCTACTTGAGTTAAATCAGCGCCAACTCCGAATCCTGACACGTGCGCCAGAAATCCTATTCTTGATGACACACGGGCAGCTCATGAGCGAAAGAGTGGAGCTTTATCTGGAAGATATGCACGTCGGCCAGAGATTCGTTTCAGGAGACTATTTCATGGAAGCGGCGCGTATGAAAGAGTTCGCCGCCGAGTTTGACCCCCAACCATTCCATCTTGACGACACGGCCGCGCAGGCGAGCGTCTTTAAGGGTTTGGCAGCGAGTGGGTGGCATACGGCGGCGGTGGCTATGCGGCTTCTGGCGACTGGTGGGCTACCCATTGCGAACGGCATCGTAGGACTGGGTGGCGAGATTGCCTGGCCGCGGCCCACTCGTGCCGGCGATGTGTTGCACATCGAAAGTGAAATTGTCGAAATTACGCCGTCCCGGTCCAAACCACAGGGAATCGTTACTCTTCGAAGCACGATGGTGAATCAAAACGGCGAAGCTGTTTACCTGCTGACAGCCAAGCTTCTCGTGCCGAAGCGCACGGGATCGCCCTAATGGCGTCCTCCGTCCAGAACAATCGCGCGGAGCCTCGTTGGCCCGCGATCATGGCAATGATCGCGGTTATCGGATTGCGGTTTGCTCTTCCGCCAGCCTTAAGCCTTGGACCCGATTGGGCTTTGGCCCCGGTGGTCGGCACAATGCTTGTGCTCACCATCGTGCTTCACAGACTGGGTAGGCATCACGCCAACGAGATCGTTGGCTACATCATGTTGACGACCGTTACGGCCGACATGATTGCATCCCTTACCCTGCTGATCACCAGATTACCAGCGCATCGTGAGACGCCGCGAGAGTTGCTCATAGCCGCGGCCGGAATTTGGACCAGCAATGTTCTGGTTTTTGCGTCGTGGTATTGGCGCCTCGATGGCGGAGGTCCGAACGCACGCGATCGGCGGAAGAGCCATAATTCCGGGGCGTTCCTGTTTCCACAGATGCAGATGCGCGACCAGGACTGGAAGCCCGGATTTGTTGATTACCTGTTTCTGGCTTTCAACACAAGCACTGCGTTTTCGCCAACCGACGTGCCAGTGCTGTCACGCTGGGCGAAGGTGATGATGATGACGCAGTCTTCCATTTCGCTTGGCACGGTGATCATCCTCGCGGCCCGGGCTGTAAACGTCCTGTAATGACGCTTAGTGCGTGTTGCATCTCATTCGGAGGGCCTCGGTTCCGTCAGCGTCGATCTCGAATGTCTGAGGATCGATGGCGACGCCGTAATCCCGAGCCGCGGATTCCATGCTGATGTAGCCATCGAGCACATCCTGGCGCACGAGCTTTGGATCGCGATGGAAAGGATTGCCCCATCCTCCTCCGCCAGCGGTAGCGATCACTGCGGCTGTTCCAGCGGGAACCATGTGACGCACCAGGCTCACCGGTTTGAATGCGTCTTCAGAAGGCAGCTTCATTAAATTGGCCGACGTTGCACCAGGCTTTCCACCTTCGATGCCCCACGGCGGATAGGGTTCCCTGCCCATATCGGTCATCGACCAGTGCCCTTCGACTAATCCTTCCACCTCGGTCTCCATTCCCAGGCCGCCGCGATATTGGCCGGCCCCGCCGGAATCGGCGCGCAACTCACGGCGGCGGACAAGTATAGGCCAGCGTAATTCCATTTTCTCGATCGGGGCATTGCGCACATCGCCCTGACATACCGAGACACTTGCCGATTCGCCATCGCCGGTTGGCCGCCCGCCCCATCCTCCGCCTTCGATACTCTGTGTTACGAAGGGCCGTTTCGTTCGCGGGTCGCTTCCAAAGAATACGATGGGACCGCCGAGGACACCCATGTGGGCGGCCGGCAGTTTTCCGCGCAGCGCCGGTTCCAGCGCCAGCAAGATCGTATCTACCACCGTCGGCAGAGTCCGGCCCCAGGAAGCCATGGCCGCGGGATAGCGGGCCATCATATAACTGCCTTCCTGGATTTCGATCTTCAGCGCGCGGAAGGCCCCCTCATTGATGGGTTCGGCGGGCGCAGTCAAGGCCTTATAAGCGATCAGCGGCGCAGCAAGGGTTCGCGCGTTAATCGGAGCCCGGCGCTGCGGCGAACACTGCGTCAGATCGATAGTCATGTCGCTGCCGCGGATGATAACGCGGACCTTGATCTCGACCGGCTGATTCCCATCCAGCGGGCTGCCGGTGAACAACGACTGCGCCTCATAGACGCCGTCAGGCAATTCCGAGACCACGGCGCGGCATCCCGCCTCGGTTTGATCGAAGATCTGCTCAATGGCCTGCTCAACCGTAGGCCGCCCGTAGCGCCCTAAAATCTCTTCCAGCCGCTTTTCCGCGAGCCGGTCTGCCGCGATTTGGGAATTCAAGTCTCCCATGGAAGCTTCCGGGAAACGGATGTTGTCGCGAATCAGCCGGCACACTTTTTCGTCCAGCTTACCCGCCTCATAAAGCTTGATCTGATCGAGCTGCAAGCCTTCCATCCACGGATCGAGAGCGTTCGCCCCGCCGAAGCCGGTGCTGAGGCCGCCAACATCCGTCCAGTGTGCGCGTGTCGCCGCGAATCCGAACAATCTCGCCCCTTCGAAACAGGGCGTGTATACCAATATGTTGTTCAAATGCTGCCCCGCCACGCGCTGATGATTGGTAATCAACACGTCGCCTTGGCGAAGTTCAGCCGC
>CAZKVF010000268.1:0-14902 GCA_964556085.1 uncultured Solibacteraceae bacterium | reverse complement strand
GGCTTTCGGACGGCGTTTGATTGAGCAGCCTCTGATGCGCAACGTGCTGGCGGATCTGGCGATCGAATCGGAAGCCGCGACAGTGCTGACTTTGCGCGTCGCCCGCGCTTTTGATGAGTGCGACACGACCTTCGCCCGCCTTGCGGTAGCCGTAGCCAAGTATTGGACTTGCAGGCGGGCGCCGGTGCACGTTGCCGAAGCGCTTGAATGCCTGGGCGGGAACGGCTACGTAGAGGAATCGGTGATGCCGCGGCTCTACCGCGAAGCGCCGGTGAACTCCATCTGGGAGGGCTCGGGCAACGTGATTGTGCTCGACGCGTCGCGAACCATCAAGAAGGAGCCGGAGGCCCTCGAACGGCTGATGGCCGAAATCCGCCTGGCCCGCGACCCGCGCGTGGAGAAAGTACTGAGCGGAATCGACGCGGAAGTGGCCGAGAGCGAGGGCCGCCGCGTGATCGAGCGTTTGGCAATCGCGCTCCAGGCTTCGCTGCTGGTTCGCTTCAGCCCCCCGGCGGTAGCCGACGCATTCTGTGCATCCCGGCTGGAGGGAGATGCGGGACGGGCTTTCGGGACCCTAGGCAAGGGCATGGCTATGGACGACATTATCGCGGGGGCGGCGTTGGAGATCTAGGCGGACGGGTCAGCGCCCTCTGCCTATCCAGTCGAGTTCCAAATTAATAGACGTCGGTGTCCGCCGCTCCGTCTGCCCGCAACATGTAACTTCGGGCTCTAGCGTGTGGTCTAACTTACAGAGGACCAGTATCCGATGTTCGCCAAGTGGACCCTGGCAAGCTTGCCATTTTGCATGATCCTGGCTACCGCCGAGGAGCCGGCATGGAAAACCAAACAAATTCCTGAGTGGACGCCAGATGACGCCCAGCTGATTCTGAACGACTCTCCGTGGGTAAAGTCCGTCACGCCTACGATTGGTCGCGCATCTGACAACGGCAATTCGGGCTATGGTCGGCGCGGCGGCGGTTTCGGAGGCGGCATTCCCGGCATTGGCGGGCGGCGAGGCGGATATGGCTATCCGGGGGGCGGAGGCGGCTACCCCGGTGGCGGCGGTTACCCTGGCGGCGGACGCCGCGACGATGATGCTGCTAACACCAGCCAGCCACCATCTCTCAAGATACGCTGGGAAAGCGCCATGCCCATCCGCGAAGCCGAGCTGAAAACACGAGACACCAACGCGCCGACCGTGGATGAAAGCCACTACGCCATCGCGGTGTACGGAATTCCAAGCCGGATGGCCAACGGCAATCCGCAAAAACTGGCAGATCAATACAAGAAAGAAGCGGCCCTGAAACGCGACGGTAAAAAGGATATCAAGCCGTCCGACGTCCAGGTTCTGCAACGGGAAGAGGGGCCCGTCGTGGTGTTCCTGTTCCCGCGATCCAAGGAGATCACCGCGCAGGACCGGCGCATCGAATTCGACGCCAAGCTCGGCCGGTTGGAACTGTCCTCTTCGTTTTTCTCGGAAGATATGAAGTTTCAGGGCAAACTGGAAATCTGAAATTGGCCGGTCCACAGAATGGTGGACCGGCATTAGGTCGGATTACGCCGCGGCGGCGGCTCGGCGCTGAACTTGTCCATCGGTGCGGATGACCGAATTCAGGATCCAGCGGATTTGCACGCGCTCGAAGGGAGCGCCGCAGTAATCGGTTGCACCCGCATCCAAAGCGTCCAGCCAATGGGCGGTTTCCGGGACTCGCGTGACAGCGATCACCGGCAATTCAGGATGATTTTCGCGGAGTTGGGAAAGGGTGGCGCGGAAGTCCGGATGGTCTGCGGAAAGGAATAGCGCATCCGATTTGGGCCCGTGCCGAACGTCCTGCACATGAACTTTTCGGACAACTTTGTGCGCTTCTTCACGCAAAACCCGTGCCAGGGCGCGTTCCAGATCCTCTGGGAGAGCGAACAGAGTGATTCGTGACATTAGATTCTCCAAAGGTGGACTTCTCTCCGGGGAGATCGCGGAAGGTCAGACTCAGACCGTGCTGATACAAGAATAGGGTCTGAATTCAACCCTGTCCAATCGATTATTCTTATCAGCGCCCTGGGCTGGAGCAGGGTCGACTGGCGGTGAGACTGAGTACGCGAGTTACGCCGGCTAGGCCATGGCCGCCACGCCCATCTTGGCGTACCAGGGAGTGGCTGAGCGGATGGCCGCATTAACGGCGTTAATGTTTTCGACGCCCTTCGCCTTCATCCACTGCTCTAGCGCCTCGGCGCCCTGCTTGGCGTAGATGGGCATGCCGTCTTTCCACGTGGCACGGCCGCACAGGACACCGGAGTAATCCGTGCCTGCTTCAGAGGCCATACTGAGCGATTCGATGAATTGTGCATTAGATACACCGGCACTCAGGTAAATGAAAGGCCTGGAGGCAATGGCGGCCGCCTCGCGGAAATGTGTGAGGGCCTCGGGGCGAGTATATGCCTTCTGTCCCTTGTAGACGCTACTCCCCTCCACATATTCGGCGTTCACGGGCACCTCGACCTTGAGGACGTCCACTTTGTACTGCGGTTGGGAAAACTCGGCCATGCTCTTCTTGACGACCTGCGGCTTGATCTTCGCGAATTCCAGGCCTTTCTCGCTGCCGCCCTTCGGATCGTAGCCGACGAACTCGAGAAAGAAGGGGATCTCGTAGGTTTCGCATTCAGCGCCGACGCGCTCGATGAAAGCGTGCTTGATGTCGTTTATGGACGCTTCTTCGAACGGCGTGTAATAGATCAAAATCTTCACGGCATCGGCGCCCCAATCGACAATCCGTTTTACGGAAACATGGGGCAGCAGATCCGGCAACCGGCCGGGCTGGGTGTTGTCATAGCCGCTGAGTTCGTAGGCCAGAAGCAGACCGGCGTTTTTCGAACGAGCCTTGGCGGCTTCGAGGCCATACTCCGGGTCGAGCAGGATGGCGCTGGCATGGGGCGTAAGCACTCGGGTGACGATGGTCTTGAACTCACTCATCATTTGGGTCGTAACATCCTTCGGAGTTACGCCCCGTCCCTCGGCAAGAGATTTCTGGAGGCTGCCTCGCTGGTCCATTGCAGCAGCCGCAATGACACCGCGCTCATTGGATAGCGCCTTCAACCGGCGCAGTTTGCCCTCGGAAACTTTCATGGTAATTATTATCCCAGACGGCATCCAACGCGACAATACGCGAAAATGCGGGAAATTACACCCGCCGGAGTATTCTATGAATGATGGCCCCAGAACGTTCGGAACTGCGAGTTGTCCCGGATGCCGCTTCGCTTTTCCAAGCTGGGGCGGAGCAGTTTGCAAGCGCCGCGGCAGCATCCATTGAAACCACAGGGTCCTTTTCGGTGGCGTTATCGGGTGGCTCGACGCCGCGGGGCATGTTCGCGCTGCTGGCGGGCGATGGATTCCGGGGGCGGGTGCGCTGGGACAGAGTCTTTTTCTTCTGGGGCGATGAGCGGCACGTCCCCCCTGACCACCCGGACAGCAATTTCCGGATGGCTCGCGAAGCTCTGCTTTCGCACTTGTCACTACGCGAAGACCAGGTCTTCCGGATTCCCGCCGAGAATCCCGATGCCGCGGCCGCCGCGTATGAATACGAAGTTACAATGCGGCGGTATTTCGGACTGTCGGACGGCCAGTTCCCCCGCTTCGATTTGGTGCTGCTGGGCATGGGGCCGGAGGGACACACCGCCTCATTGTTTCCGGGAACAAAGGCCTTGCTCGAACAGACGCGCGTGGTGGTAGCGAACTGGGTCGGCAAGTTCAACACCCATCGCATTACAATGACGGCCTCCGCTATCAACGCCGCTGCCCGCGTTCTCTTCCTGATCGGCGGTGAAGACAAGGCACCCGCCCTCAAGGCCGTTCTCGAAGGGCCGCTCGAACCTTCACAGCTGCCGGCGCAGCTCATTCAACCGGGCAACGGCAGTTTGCTTTGGCTATGCGACCGGGCCGCGGCTCAATTGCTTCAAACCAAAAACCAAGCATAGAAAAAATGAACTGCAACCAGGAAGGCAAGGTGACTTCACATGCCCGAATCGCGAATAGTGTGCTTTTTTGACGTAGACAATACTCTGCTCGATCATGACCACGTCACCGCCGATTTGCGCCGGCACCTTCAAGTTACGGTGGGGCCGGAACGCGCGCAATCATATTGGCGGCACTTCGAGGAGATTCGCACGGAATTAGGCTACGCCGATTATCTGGGGGCTTTGCAGCGATACCGCATCGAACATCCGAGGGACGAACACTTACTGGAAGTCTCCTATTACCTGATTCGTTACCCATTTGCCAACCGCCTGTTACCCGGCTCGATCGATGCCGTGGAGTACGCGAAGGGCTTGGGTCCGGCGGTGATCCTTACTGATGGAGACGTGGTTTTCCAGCCGCACAAACTATATCGCTCCGGATTGCTCGAGGCATTCGAAGGCAAAGCGCTTCTGTACGTCCATAAGGAAACCGAACTCGACGATGTGGAGCAGCGCTATCCCGCGGAACACTACGTGGTCATCGACGACAAGCTGCGGATCCTCAGGGCGATCAAGAATCACTGGGGCATGCGCGTCACAACCGTTTTTGTCCGCCAGGGTCATTACGCGACTGACCCCAAAACGCTCGCCGGGTACGGTCCGGCGGATATCAACCTGGAGCGCATCGGCGAATTCACCGGCCTAGGGGTGGACGAGTTGCTGCGTCCGACGGTGCAGACCCAGGACCAGGCAACTCGCTGGGCTTGATTTTCCCGAGATCCGAGTCAGTTCGATTTCTTAATGCACCGCGGGGGATGACGTAAAATAGGTAGGAAAAAGACCAGCTTCAATGCCCCCGGAACCCACCCCTCAGGCCGAAGGAGCAGCATATCTTGGCATACCGCACCCGGAGGGAGTGCGGAATATCTGTCTGGACCATGGAAACACCTGGAAACTCGGCCGCACGAGCGAAAACAATATCGTCTTGCCGAGTGAATGGGTATCGCGCCAGCACGCCTTGGTGCAGCGGGCCGAGAACGGCGAATATTACCTGTTCGATATGGGAAGCCGTAACGGCACGTTCCTGAACGGCATCCGCGTTACCGTGCCGGCAGCGCTGAACAACGGAGACCGGATTTCGTTCGGCGATTTTCATATCACCTTTTATTGCCCGGATCGCGTTGACAAGCCGCAAGAGCCGACGAGCGGTCCCGAGGCAATGACGACCATGACCTACTTCGCGCAGAAGAAAACCACGGTCTTGGTGGTGGATGTGCGGGGGTTTACCAAGATCGCGCAAGTGATTGAGCCGTGGCTCCTGAGCCAGGTGATTGGATCGCTGTTCCGTAGGGGCGGCGAAATCATGCGCAGGAAGGGGAGCTGGGGTCAAAAGTATATTGGCGATGCACTGATGTCGGTCTGGGTTCACCGCAACGGCAGCTACGAATTGCAGGTACCGCCCATCTTCCGCGCGCTTATGGAAATCATCGAAATCACGAGTACTCTCCAGGGAGAGTTCAACCTGCCTTTTCCGATCGAAGTGGGAGCCGGAGTAAACACCGGCGCGGCCGCGATCGGCAACGCGGGCAGCGATCACACAGCCGACTACACCGCGCTCGGAGATACGGTGAACGCCGCTTTCCGATTCGAGTCGGCTACCCGGGAAATAGGACAGGACGTGGTGATCGGGCAGGAGACTATGGCATGTCTTCGCAAAGCTGAGACCAGGGCGGAGCGGTTCTTCACGGAAAAAACCGTGAAGCTCAAGGGCTATGAGCGGCCTATTGTGGTGTGGGCGACATCCTTCCCGGACCTGCGCGGCTTCGTTTCAGGATTGCCGGAAGACGAGACGACGGCCTTCACGGCGTGAGCCAGGCCGGCGCCGCTGAATCCGAAATTGTTGACACTCCAACTTCAACCCGGTACCATCAAAAGGCCCGAAACGTTTGGATTGAGGAGAGATCCGATAGCTCATGGGCACCAACGCGAACTCGCTCCCTCCGGAACAGCAGACGCTGCACCTGGCCGCTCCCGAGGGCGCCCGCCTGTACTTCTCCGGCCCGCCTTCCAATGTGACGGGCACGATTCCGCTCGTCAACACCGGTCCCGATAAGCAGAAGATTCGAACCATCGCGGTCAGCGGAGAGAAACTGCGGGGCGCCGCGAATCTGCCTTTGAAAGAAATCCCGTTTTATGCGCGCTTGCACGGGGGCGAGCAGGCGAGCCTCCCCGCCAGCATGGCGCTCCATGCCCAAACACCTCCCGGCAAATATGATTTTCAGCTCACGGTCGGCGCCAAGACGCTGGACGCCACGGCACAGGTCACCGACGTAGTCGATCTCCGGCTCGATCCCTCGGCAATCACGATTCTCGCGGGCGCGGACATCTCCTACACCCGAAACTTCGTGGCCGAGAATGCCGGCAACGTCCCGCTTCCCACGGGGGCGCAGTGCGAGGCGCCTCTGTTTGACTCGTTCGACCTGATCAGCGCCATGCTTGCGGGGCTTCACCGTGGCGACCGGAAATCGGCCGGCTCCATGGCACTGGCCTTCCTGAACGAGTGGGCCGATCTTGAGGTGGGCACTCTGATCACCAAGCGCACGCCGATGATCCTGGGACCGGGGCAAAAGGTCTCGGTCGATCTCGAGTTCGTACTTCCGGCGGGGCTGAAACCGCTGCGGCATTATCGCGCCAACCTGCAGCTCTATAATGCGACTCTATCCGTAGACATCTACACTACGGCCAAAGCCGGGTCCTGATCCTAAGCACCGAAATCATGAGGAGGCTCTCGTAGATGAGCAAAAGTGGCGGTACCAGTGAAAACATTACCAGCAACAGCACCGTCAAACTCGGCGGCGACGGCTCATTCGTCAACCTCAATGCTGAACTCGAGCCCGTCACAGTCAATGCGAATCTCGCGGTGACCCAGCCGATCGTCACGCAATCGACCGCGAATAGCACTTCCACGGCGAACCTCGATCTAAAAGTCGAACCACTCGATCTGAAAGTGGAACCGCTCGATCTCAAGATCGAACCGCTTAAGGTTTCGACCGACTCCGAAATCGACGTCAAGCCACTGGCCGTTGACTCCTGCTCCACTATCAAGCTGGCTCCGCTTCCTCCGATTCGCATGGAACAGCCCTATTCGCAGCATTTCGGCATTACTTATATGGGCGTGGAGCTGTGGGGAATTACGGTTTCGGGGAGGTCCGAGACGTTCCTGCACAGTCCGCCGAAAGACCGGCCGCTTGGCGGGCACGGGCTTGAGCCATGCGATTGCGGCCGCGATCACGAGGCCAGGCGCAAGACTGAAATCCCGCGGCAGTCCGGCGGGCTGCGGGTCCGCGTGAAATAGTACCTGTAGCGCCGGCGGTCTCTGCCGCCGGCCGAAACCATGAGAAAGGCAGATATGCATACGGAACATCACCACCATGGGCACCACCACGGCTGCGCGGGTGAGAGCCGCGGTCCCGAAATTTTCTATGGTTACTGCCACGAGACGGGGAGAATGAGGATGATGAACTACCCCGACTACGTGAGCAACGTGCAGACCGGCGTTTCCAACATGTATCAGGGCGTAGCGACCGCGGCTCCGCACCTGCAGCCGATGATGGACGCGATGACGGGCTGGATGCGCGGGAGCCGCGCGCCGTCATGGGGCAGGCACGGCGATTGCGGTTGCCACGAACATCACGGACACGATCATGATCATCACCGGCACGATCATGATTGCGGGTGTCACGAGCATGGGCATCATCACGATTGCCATCATGAACATCATTGTCACTGCCACATTCGTTGCGCCGACGTGGTCCAACACGTCCGCTGCGGAGAAGTGCGCCGGATCCCCATCACCTTCGATAACGACACTCGCCGGGAGCGCGATGTGACATTGCAACTCGGGGCGTTCGCCACCGAAGCCGGCCAGGAGATCGGGTGGCAGGCGACGGTTTCCCCGACTACGTTCAAGTTATCTCCTTGCGGCGAAAGAACCGTTGTGCTGTCCGTGACCGTGGATTGCTCGAAATTCCAGCCAGCGCCGCAGCCCGGGACAGCCACAAACGTGCCTCCGCCTTCAGAGACACAAGGGGGCGCCACCGTCGATTCCTGCAAAGTGGCGTATGCCACGTTACGCGCCGAAGGCTGCACCATTCGGCCGTTGGTGATCGCGGTGGCGGTTCTGCCCGAGTCCTGCGGCGCGCATGAAGCAAGCTGCGGCTGCGGGTGCTGCCACTAAGAAACCAGAAAGAAGTTGGCAGGCGAAAGCGCCTGCCCCACTAGGCTCGTACGGCGCGCAGGATTCGGTACTCCCACGCGCCGGAGCGCATCTGCTCGTAAACCGCCGAGCCGGGCACGGCCAGGAAGTTGTCGATCATCTCGCTTCTTCCGCCGAACGCTTTGGCGCGGTTCCCCGCCACTTCGTCGCATGAGGCCAGCACGCTGCCCGTGATGTCGCGCTCGCTCTGAATGCGGAAACCGAGCGGCGGCAGCAGCACGCGAACCTCGGCCCACCGTTCGACCGGCAGCAGATCGGTGTATAAGAACGCGCCACCGTTGTCCAGCACCCGAGCCACCTCCGTGAAAAACGCCCGCAGATTCGGGTACGTGTGCGACGACTCCATGTTCGTCACCACGTCGAAGCTGGCCGTCTCGAACGGTAGGTGTTCGGCATCCCCTACTTCGAACCGCGCTCGATGCCCATGCGTCTTGCGGCAGAACGCGATCGCCTCGGGCGAAAGATCCACGCCCGAAGCCACCGCCCCAAACGTCTCGGCCAGCAGCGTCACCGTGCCACCGCGCCCGCAGCCCACGTCGAGCACCCGGCGCCCGTCGAGCTGCGTCGAGCCGATCAGCTCGAATGCCAGGCGCACCGAGTTCCGGTTGAAGACCTGGGGCGGTACTTCGAACCGCGCTTCGTCCCCATCGCCCACGCTCACGTATCCATAGTTGAGGAAGAACGACGCCGCGCCCACCCCCGATTGTTCGAGCCGCCGCGTCACATCGTTGTAAAACTCGCGGTAGCTTGCCTTGGCGGCAATTTCCGGGGCATTTCCTTCGAGCGCCGGTTGGGCGAGCGGAGCCGCGGGCGCCGTGGCCACGTGGGGCGTGTGCACGCCGGATTTCCGGGAGTGAGCCTTCTCCACCAGAACGCCGAGTTCCGCCACTGTGGGAGCGCGGAATAGCTCCAGCACCGGCAGTTCGATTTCGAAACGATCGCAGATCTCCGACGCGATCTGGGCAGCCAGCAGCGAATGGCCTCCCAGATCGAAGAAGCGATCGTGGATACCCACTGCCTCCAGGCCGAGCTGCGAAGCCCAGATTTCCGCGAGGCGCCGCTCGGTCTCCGTTCGCGGTTCGACGAAGGTCGTCGTCAGGCTCGGCCGCGGATGGCGGTCCGTGGCAGTCTTCTGGGACGTGGGTCCGGCATGATGTACCCATGCCTTCAGGCGCTCCGCAAGATTGATGGCCACCAGGGCGCGGGATCCCTCCCAGCTTCCCAGAAGCCGCAGCATGGCCTCGCTTCCTTCAGGCGGCTGGATGGCCGAAGGCAGGCTGGCACTCTGCGCCTCGGCAGCGTTGTCCCAGGCATCCCAATCGATACTGAGCCAGTCCGGCCCGCGGTCGAGCGCGAGCGCGTCGAGCACAGCGTTGACCGCCGAGTAGGCGCCGAGTGCGAGCCCGCCGAGCACGCTCGAGATCGAGGAATGCAAAATCCAGCGGCGTGGCTCTCGGCCCCGCATCGCCTCCATCAGATGCCAAAGGCCGCGCAGCTTCGGGGAGAACTGCGCCTCTACAACGCGCCAGTCCGTCTCGGCTATCGGGCCAAACGCGCCCGCGTCGATGCGCGCCGCGCCGTGCACCACCATGTCGATCCGGCCGAAGCGCTCAAAGGCCGCGTCCACCGCCGCCTGAACCTGAGGGCCCTCGTTCAGGTCCGCCGTTAGCACGGCCACGTCGTCGCGTTCGGCCCGCATTTTGGCCAGGCGCCGCAAAAGAATTTTTTCCTCCTCCGGGGTTTCCGGGACCTCGCTCTTCGCCGCCCACTGGGCCGGTTCGGGCAGCGCTGACCTGCCTACCAGAGCCAGCTTGGCGCGGGTCCTGACAAACATGGCCTCCGCGAGGATCAGGCCCATATGTCCCAGGCCGCCGGTGATCATCACCACCGGGTTCGCCGGCAAGTTCTGCGGCGCTTTCGCCACGCGGATCGGCGCGGGCTCGAAAGTCTGCTTGAAGCGCCGGCCGCTTCGGATGGCCACGGCTGGCTCCGGAGCGCCCGCCGCCAGTTCGGCGATGACCATCGAGGCTACGGTTTCGCCGGCATCCACGTCGATGTGCGCGACGCGCAACCCCGGATATTCCTGCGGCAACACGCGTGCGATGCCCGCCCCGAGCGCCCGGGCGGGATCGATCCGATCGCCTTCCAGAACGCGGGTCGTGCCGGCTGCGACCATCAAGAATGGAAGCGGCCGTTTCGTAGTCTGCCGGCTGATGGCAAGCGTAAGGCGAATGGGCGCGAGAAGGGACATGTTGGCCCCGGTGTCGAGATCGGTTGGTGCGCCGCCCGCTTCCAGACCTGCTGCGCTGAGACAGTCGACCACGCCGGCCAGCGGCAGATCGCCCGAGCAAGCCGCCTCCGCCAACCCCTGAAGTCCTTCTTCGCCGGCCGGATTGATAACGAATTCGTGCTCGGTCAGGCGCCCGAAAGCCTCGCCCGGCCGCGCCATCACAACATCACATCCGAGTTCGCGCAACCTGGAAGCGATCGCTCCGGCGGGCGACGTCTCGCATCCGAGCACGAGGATGCGCCATCCTGCAATCGATGCCGCCGATCCTGAGGCAAGATTCTCTTCGCGCCACTCCGCCCTGTAGAACCAGTTGAAAGGATCGCGAGTCTCGGTCCTATGCCCGCTGGCAGAGGGATTCGTTCCGATCCAGTAGCTCTGCCGTTCGAACGGATAGGTGGGCAGGCGGACCCGCGAGCGCTGCTCGTTGCGGTGGAACGCCTCCCAATCCACTTCCACGCCGCTCGCCCACATTTGGCCCAGCGCGGTGAGCGTTTCTTCGGTATCGCTCCGGCGGCCGTCGGGGCCAGATAGTGAGGGAAGGCAAAGCGCAGCCGAGCCCTTCTCTTTCGCCACTTCCCGGGCGAAGGTGGAAAGCGTGTTTCCGGGACCCGCTTCCAGAAACACCGGCTCATTGCCCGCCAGGCTCCCCGGCGCCATCAGGGTCCGCATGCCATCGGCGAAGCGCACGGCCTGGCGCAACTGCCGGCTCCAGTAATCCGGCTTGGCAACTTCCTCGCCGGCCCATTGTCCTGTCAGGGTCGACACAAACGGCTTCCCCGGCGGTGAAAGCCGGACTTTGCAGACCGCCTCTTCGAAGGGTGCCAGGATCGGCTCCATCATGCTCGAGTGGAACGCGTGCGATGTGTGCAACCGGCGGGCGGGCACCTGCTCCCGAGCCAGTTCCCGCTCCAAGCCCTCGATGGCGCAATCCGGACCGGAAAGCACGACGAACCCCGGCGCATTCACAGCGGCCACAGAGATGTCGCCATTCACAAACCGCCCGAGACTCTCCGGCGATCCCCGCACCGCCAGCATGGAACCGCGCGGCAGATCCGAAATCAACTGGCCGCGTCGCGCGATCAGCGCCAGGGCCTCCTCGAGCGACATCACGCCGGCGAGGGCCGCTGCCACATATTCGCCCACGCTGTGGCCGATCATGGCCGTGGGCTCCACGCCCCACGATTTCCAAAGCTCCGCGAGCGCATAGCCGGCTACAAACAGCGCGGGCTGCGCCCACTTCGTGTTCTTCAGCTCTTCCGCTGCCAGGCTGCGATTCCGGCTCGAAGGAAACAGCAGTTTTCTCAGGTCCGCGCCCAAATGGGGCTTGAGAAGGCGCGAGCAGAGATCAATAGCGCGCCTGGCAACCGGCTCACTCCGATACAGACCGGCCGCCATGTCCGGATACTGCGAGCCCTGTCCTGGAAACAGAAATACCACCGGCCGGTTGTGCGCCCCGGTGAATGCGGGCAGGTTCTCCGGTTGCGCCAGGACCTCCGCAATGCGCTCGCGATCCTCGCTCGCGGCAACCACCGCCCGGCGATATTTGAAGAACCGCCGCCCCAGCTGCAAGGTGAAGGCCGTATCGGCCATATGGATCCCGGTATGCGTCCCCAGGTATGCCCCCAACCGTTTCGAGGCTGCATTCAAAGCCGCCTCGGTGCGCGCCGAAAGGATCAGCACCTGGTGGGTCCGCACCCCGGCACTAGCTTCCGAGCCGCGACCGTCAGGGAGCGGTTGTCCATTGGCCGGCTGCGGCGGCGCCTCCTCCAACACCACATGAGCGTTGGTTCCGCCCACTCCGAACGAACTCACCCCGGCGCGCCGCGGTGTTCCGTTGCGCTCCCATCCGGTTAACCGCGTTGTGACATAAAAGGGGCTCGACGCCAGATCGATCGCTGGATTCGGGGCCGTGTAGTGCACGGTTGGCGGAATCGCCTGGTTTTCGAGCGCGAGCACTGTCTTGATCAGCCCGGCCACCCCCGCGGCGCAGGACAGGTGTCCGAAGTTGGACTTGGCCGAGCCGATGCCACAGAATCCTCGCCTTTTGGTGCTCTCGCGGAAGACCTCGGTCAGAGCCGAGATCTCGATCGGGTCGCCCAGAATCGTGCCTGTACCGTGTGCCTCCACGTAGCCGATCGACTCCGCTTCGATGCCCGCACTGCGGTGCGCCGCGCGAATGGCTCCGGCCTGGCCGCGGGAACTCGGCGCCGTGTAGCCGACCTTGTCGTTGCCGTCGTTGTTGATGCCGATTCCGAGGATCACCGCCCGGATGTTGTCCCGCTCCTCGACGGCCTCGCTGAGGCGCTTCAGCACCACCAGCCCGGAGCCGCTGCCCACGATAGTCCCTTGCGCCCTGGCGTCGAACGGGCGGCAGTGGCCGTCGGGCGAGAGAATCGAACCGGCGGTGTAGAAGTAGCCGGCACGCTGCGGCACCTTAACCGTGACACCACCCGCCAGCGCCATGTCGCAGCACCGGTGCTGGAGACTTTCGCAAGCCAGTGCCACGGCCACCAGCGACGTCGAGCAGGTCGTCTGCACGGCCACGCTCGGTCCGCGGAGATTCAGGCGGTACGAGACTTGCGTGCAGAGATGGTCCTTGTCATTCGTCACCATCAACTGCATGCCATCGATGTATTTCAGCGAATCCAGGTTCTGATACAGGTGATGCAGGTAACTCGAGAGTTCGCAACCGCCGAAAACGCCGATGGCGCCGGGAAAGCGCGCCGGATCGTAACCCGCGTCTTCCAGTGCCTGCCACGCAGTCTCCAGAAACAGGCGGTGCTGCGGGTCGGTCAGGGCGGCGTCGCGCGCGGAGAATCCGAAGAACTGGGCGTCGAACAGGTCTACGCCGTCGAGAGCCGGCGACGCGTTCACGTATCCGGGGAGCTTCGATATCGTCTCGGGAATTCCGGCGGCGCGCATCTCTTCCCGCGTCAGGACGGCGATCGATTCCACGCCTTCCGCGAGATTCCGCCACAGCTCGTCCGTATCCCGCGCCCCCGGAAAGCGGCCCGCCATGCCGATGATGGCAATCGGTTCCATTCGCGGCGCGGCAGGCTTCGGCGCCCCCGCCGGAGGAGTCTTCCAGCCGTTCGTCATGCCGGGAGTTGCGTTCGAGTGTTGTCCGGCGCGTTGACGCCGGCCAGAATCCGAAGCTGCACTTCGACTCGAAAACCAGCGCTGCCGGTTATGTACAGCGTGCCCGTATAGAGCGCGCCGGGATGGTATTGCGAGCGATCCAGCAGCAGCGAGAGTGTGAGCGCCCCTTCCTCGTCGGGCGCCAGTTCCAGGCTTTCGGGAAACACCGTCACAGCGGGTAGGAACGCCTTGCCTATGCCATCGGCGCGGCGGACGTCCGTCACGGTCCAGCCGATTTGCGTCCGCTCGACGGCCGTGTTGGTTATGGCCAGGGATGCCGATACCGTTTCGCCGGACGGTCCCGAGAGCGTCAGCGCCGCGGGCGCTTCGCTCTCCTCCGTGCGCGTCTCTCCCAGCACGCCGCGGAAGTAAGTCTCTTCATAACGCGCGCGCACGTCATTCAAACCGTTGAGAAGATCGAAATAGAGGCGCGTTAATTGTTCGAGGTACCCCGGCATTTGCCGCGTCAGGTAGTCGGACGTGTTCTGCTGCACCTCGCCAGGCGTCATTTCGCCGGCCGCCACGCGTTCGAGCTGCTCCCGGTAAACCTTGAGCGCCCGTGCATTGATCTGCCCGGCGTATTCCGCCAGCTGCTCGAACCAGCGCACGGGGTTGGTTGCGTCGAAACGCGGTGGGATGGCTTCCCCTTCGGACATCCCGGCGGCATCCCGCGGCTGGCCCAGGCCCGCACCCAGCCGCATCAGTTCGCTGAAGAAACGCGCTCCGGATTCCGCCAAACGGGCGCTGTACTCAGCGGCGTGCGCCTGCGCGAATCTTGGAAAATGATCCTGGAAAACCGTGGGCGTCAGTTTGCCCTGCGAGATGCGCTCGAGGGCTTCGAGATAAAGCTTCAAGGAGCGCGCCGAGAGCGCCGCCGAGCGCGTCAGATAGTGTGAATACGATGTTGACCAATCGCTCGGGTTATGTTCCGCCGTCACGCCTCACCTTCAGTCGCCGATCCCATATTCTCGACCAGGAACGGGAGGCGAGTCAATGGAAGCGCAGTTTGAGAAGCGGGGACGGCGGTCCTCCGCAAGTAAAAAATGCGAAACGAACCGAATTTCGGATAAGCATAGCCTAATCATTGATTTACCCAATAACGACCGGCCCAAAGGCAAGCGACGGGATTGCCCGCCCCGCACTCATGGGAATGTTATGCAATCCGAACCCAAAATCGACGTTCTCAATGACATTTTTGGGAACGAGGCTGCCTGAGCCTCCTTTCCCATCCATACCACACGCGGCAGTCG
>CAZKVF010000267.1:0-9598 GCA_964556085.1 uncultured Solibacteraceae bacterium | reverse complement strand
CGCCCGGCGCCAGGTCCAGTCCATTTACACCAGCCGTCGTGCTGACCACCGCTTTACCCATAGCCATGGCTTCCAGGATTTTGATGTTGGTGCCCGCGGAAACCACCAGCGGAGCAATCACCAGAGCGGCCCTTTCATACGCCGGCCTCACATCGGATACGAACCCCTCCACTTCCACACCGGGCTGCCGCAGATCGAGCTTCACCCGACCCGCGTAACGGCCCAGGAAATACTCGTGCCGCGCACCGGCAATGATGTGGAGCGCGGCGCCCGTCAGGCGCGGCCACACCTGGCGAAGAAAGAAATCCGTTGCCAGAACGTTTGGCAAGTGCGCGAAGGAACCGATAAAGAGGAGCCGCCGTGGATCGGGCTCGCGAGAACCGGGGCGGAAGCGTTCCAGGTCAACCCCGTTGGGAATGATTTCAGCGCGCGCGCCTGCTGCCGACATAAGCCGCCGGTCCTTTTCCGACATGGCGATCACGCAGTTAACTTCGCGCCAAGCCTCCGTCTCGAAGCGCCGCCACAATTCCAGTTGCCGGCGCAACTCCCAGTTCTCTTCTGTCGCGAGGAGCTGCGTGTAGAGGTCGAAGGTGACATCGTGCTCGACAAGCAGCGGGCGGGCGGGCGAGCACGCGTCGGCATATTGAGCCATCTGCGTGAACTCGAGTTGCGCGATTGCCGGCCGCCATTTCCGCACCGTTTGTTGAAGGGCCGCGCGGAAGGGGAGGCAAGAGAATTCTTCGACAACGTCGGGACGGCCCCTGAACGGCAGCGAATGGCTGCCGGCGCGGCGGACCAAAACAGTCTCTACAAATAGTTCGAGAGCTTCCGCGGCCGGGGGTTCCGCGATATCGGTGAATACCACCAGAATCTGATCGAACTCGGCAGCCGCGCGCCGCATCAGGTTGTACATGCGGACGGCGCCTCCATGGGACAGCGGAAAAGGCAGATATGGGCTCGCGATCAGCACACGCGGCTTTCCGGAAGGCTTGCGTCCGGGGAATACGGAGATGGAACCATTGGTCAAAGCCAGGAAGAACTCTTCAGAGAGCGCGTCGCCCGACGGTTTTCCCACGGGTTGCGGGCCTGCAACCACACGAGCAGCCGCGCTCAGGCTCTGGTGGTCCCGAAGCAGCCAAAGCCTGTGCGTGGCTTGGGCCCACAGCCGGCGGAACACGGACCGGCTCCAGACCGCCCGCGCCAGGAAAGCCAAGTAGTTGCGCTCGAGAATGGAGTGGAGCTGCTTCTCCGTGTAGTAGCGCGAAGTGGTAGCGCGATGGCGATGCTCGACCGCGGCGCCCGCCACGAAGACGGAAGCCCACCCGCGCTGCCATGCGCGATATCCCAGGTCCAAGTCCTCGACGTATGCCGGCGCATACGTTTCGTCAATGCCGCCCAGGCGCCGCAGTTTGGCAGCATCGTACATAGAGCAGCCGCCGCTTCCGTACAAGACGTAGGTCAGGTCCTCACCGGAAAGAGGCTCATCGCAGCGAATGGGGAAACTCTCGGGCTTCGAGTGCGCCATTACGGCTTTCCCGGTCTCCTCGCGGCGCACTCCTGGCGGAAAGCGGATCTGTGCCGTAGCGCAGAAGAGTCCAGGGACGTCTTCGAAGGCCCTCCGGAGAGCGTCGAAAAAGCCTGGATCGAGCAGCATGTCATTGTTCAGGAGGCAAATGTGTGAATAGCACGCGGCCTCGATGCCCCGGTTCACGGCGCCTGCAAAGGAAAGCGGCGCGGGCGACTTTACGACTTCAACTTGGGGCCACACGGAGCTGATCCAGGCAGCCGTGCCGTCATCGGAGCCGTTATCGACCACGATGACTTCCGCCTCCGAAGGCAGTTCGCGCGCGATTCCGGGCAATTGCGCGGCCAGCAGGTCCTTACCGTTGCGCGAAGGAATGATGATTGAAATTCCGGGCGCCGCGGCTCGCTCCTGCATGGGCGAAAGCGGCCTGGTCCGCCGGCGCAGGATGGCGGCGAGGCGTGCCGTGGCGTACAGCCCGTCGGCCCGGAAGTCGCGCCGTGCCAGCGTGCCGCTGCGGCCGAAATGCCACCGGCCAAAATTACGCGCGCGCCAGGCAACGTGTCTCACAATCGTCCAAGCGCAGCGCGGCCGGAACATCCAGTGGTCGAGGTTCTCGTTGACCGCCAGGAATTGCAAAGGCGCCAGAACAAATGCCAGCAAGCGCAACCGCCGGTAGGGGACATTCGGCACCAGCAAAACGCCGGCCAGGCGGATTGATTTGCCCCGGAACGCAGCGCGGCAACGCGCCAGGTTTTCAAAGAAGCTGCGATTGGCGTGGTATGCCACCCAGGTGACGTCCGGAGCGTCGCCTCCCTCCGCGACGGGTGGGAACTCCGAGACAACGAAAAGCGGCAACTCCGGAAAGAAGCCGCGCATGAACGCGATCAGCCGGGAGTTGAGGTCGTCGGTACCGGAAGCGAAAGCGACCTTGACCTTCTGCGGCAACTTCAGATCAGTTCGACCCAGGCAACCGGTGATCGCACCGTATTGTAGTGCTGCCAAAGCCCGAGGGCTTGCGCCGCAAACGCAGTGGATACCGGATTTATATAAGGCAACCAGTCACCTGCTCTGCGACCGAAATGGAAACCGCCGTCGATGCGCGGGTCCTCGCTTTCGGCCTGAAACCCGGCGAGGATGGTAGCTTCGCGCTGCGCCGCCGCTTCGTCCAGAGGAGCAATGCCCATCCAGTCGGCGAAAAGCCGGATGCGGAGCAGCTGCGCATACACGTCGGAGCGCTCGAATTGGGATGCCGTTTGACCGATGCAGCCGGACACGCGGCGGATTCCGTCGCACAGGGCCGCGCGGCACCGTTCCGAATTTCCAGGCGAGCCCGGGGCTTCCGAGACCTTAGGCAGTACGCCCTCCAGAAAATAAAGGAAGGCGTGCAGCCGGTCCACCACCTTCAACGGATCGCTGTGGCCGGGCAGGAAGCTGGCGTAACTGCGCAGCGCATACTCCAGCAGACGCTCGTAGTGTTCGAGGAAGTTGGTATCGCCGCCGGCTTCAAACAACTCCCGCCAGGCGAGTGCAGATTTTAACTGGTAACAGCCAGCAGACTGCGACCAACGAAGCGGGTCCTTCGGCAGCGGCTGCTTTTCGGGAAGCTTCAAAATGGGATGGTACTCGCTGTCGGTTGACGCGAAGTCCGCTGCCATTCCCTGGCCGAGGGCGATCGCGACTCCAAGAAACTCCTCGTCGCGCGTGGCCCGCCATGCGGCCAGCAGCCCCCGGACGATGATCCCGCAATCGAAGAAATACGTCGCGAACCCGTTTGGTCTCCCGTGCGACCCCCCGTTGGCATCATCGTCCAGCTCGAAAGGCATCGAATTACCATTCCAGGCCTCGCGGGCGAGGAAGCGCGCGGCGGCCAGCGCGCGGGACGGCTGCTCGAAAAAGAGGAACGCGCTTATGGCGTAGCCGGTGATTTCGGTGGATATCGGATGGTTTGCCGCCACATCTGTGCGGTAATACCGGGCCACACCACCGCAGGGTTCCTGAATGCCGGAGCGGCTAAACCACGCGCCGGCGCGGGCCAACACCGAATCAAAGGACAAGCCGATATTTTAGCGCAGACCTACATCCCCAACTGCCAGGCGAGGAAGGTCAGTTCGTCGCCGATCTCGTCGATCTGCCGGTCCACGGGCATGCCGCCCGAGTGCCCCGATTCGGTGTCGTAGCGCAGCAGCACGGGCCGGTCCGAGCCTGTAGACGCCTGGAGCAACGCTGCCATTTTGCGGGCATGCAGCGGGTCTACGCGGGTATCGAAATCGCCCGAAACCAGCAGCACGGCCGGGTATTTCGTTCCCTTCACCACATGCTGATACGGCGAGTACTTGTAAATGAACGGAAACTGTTTCGGGTCCTGTGCGGTGCCGTATTCGGGCACCCAGAATTTGGCCACCTTGAAGCGGTCGTAGCGCAACATATCCAGCAGCGGATAGGTGCAGACCACTGCCCGGAACAGATCCGGCCTTTGCGTGAGCGCGGCACCCACCAGCAAACCGCCATTTGATCCGCCGATGATCGCCAACTTCTCCTTGTTCGTATAGCCTTCTTTGATCAGGTACTCGGCGGCAGCAATAAAATCATCGAAGACATTTTGCTTCCTGTCCAGCTTGCCCGCTTGGTGCCACTTCTCGCCGAATTCCCCGCCGCCACGCAAGTTAGCCAAGGCGTACACGCCACCCATATCGAGCCAGGCCAGCGCCGTGTTCGATGCCCGTGGCAGCATCGAAAGATAAAAGCCGCCGTAACCGGTGAGCAAGGTGGGATGGCTCCCATCGAGCTTGATCCCTTTTCGGTAGACAATAAACATGGGAACCCGCGTGCCATCCTTGGATGCATACCAGACCTGCTTCACGTCGAGGGTGGACGGATCAAACGGCGTTTTCTGTTGGAACCAGACAGACTGGCTGCCGGAAGCCATGCTGTAGCGGTAAATGGTATTGGGCTGGTTGAGGGAACTGAAGGTGTAAAACGCTTCATCGGTTTCCCACCGGCCGAGAGGCACACTGGCCTCACCCAGAGAGGGCAGATTCAACTGCCGTATGAGCTTGCCCTCCGCGGTGAGAATCTCGATATGGGAGTGAACATCTTCAAGCCAGTCGGCCGCTAGTTTGCCGCCCACGAGGCTGAAACTGTCCAACACATTGGGCCGCTCCGCAACAATCTCCTTCCAGTTCTCGCGCGCGGGACGGATCAAATCGATGGTCAAGATGCGCCCGTTGGGGGCGTTCCAGTTGGTCAGCGCGTACATCCGGTCGCCCGCGACATCGACGTCGAAGCGCGCGTCGAGCCCGGTCACGATCGGCTTCATCGGGCCGCCTGACTTCAGCTCTTGCGCAAACACCTCCACTTTGTCTCCAGCCGACCCGGTGAGAACCTCGCAGACGAGCCAACGCCCGTTGGAGGAGATGCTGCACTCGGCTTCGTGCGTGGAGTCGAACTGCTGCCCGAATACAACCGGATCGCTAGCCTTCGCGGCACCCAGCTCGTGGTAATACAAGCGCGGCCCCTGCGCCGTCGCCACAATGTAATAAGCGCCGCTGCGGTCGGGCTTGATGGAGACGCTCTCATAGCGCGCCGCCGGCAAAGCGTCGAGTAAATCGGCGCGGGTGTCCACGTCGCGAAAACGGAGCGCAGTTTCGTCCTGGCCACCCTGTCTGATGCCGTAAGCAACCAGCCGGCCATCATTCGATACGTCCATCAAAGCAACCGAAGCGCTGTGATCCTTGCTGAGCGGGTTCGGATCGACCAGCACGGTATCCGGACCGTTCTCGCCCTGGCGGAAATACAGAATGGGCTGATCGTCGGTGACGCGGCGCTTCTGGAAGAAGTAGCGCCCATTGCGCACGCGCGGCGGGCTCATGGCTTCGACTTTGATGATTTCACCGAGCCGGCGGCGAATGCGTTCGCGTTGCGGCACCTTGGCCAGGAGCGACCCCGTGTACGACATTTGCGCCTTGACCCAGGTACGCGTTTCGGGGCTGTTCTGATCTTCGAGCCACCTGTAAGGATCGGTGATCGTGACAGCGTTGATGGTCTCGGTAACCGCGTTGACCTTGGTGGCGGGAGGCGCAGCAAAGGTGACGGCCGCGCAGCAGAGAAAAAGACCCAGAGTGCGGGGTGTCATTAGTACTATTCTATCCAGAGGCAGAGCAAAACCGGCAAAGCGCATGCGCCTGACACGCGAGAGGCCTGTCCCATCCTCCCACCTATAATGAAGGCTTCGGAAGGCTCCAACATGACTCGAATCTTGCTCGGCGTTCTTTTCTTTGTTTTGGCTGCAGTATGCCTCGGCCAGAACCGCGATGCCGAATTCGGAAAACTGGCGGATCGCTACTACAACGAGCTGGTGTTCCACTTCGATCCCGTACAGGGGACGTCGGCAGGTTTTCACCAATATGATCCGCTTCTGCCTTCCGGTTCCCGGGCCGAGATCGAATCGCAGATCGCGGCGTTGAAAAAATGGCAAGCGGAGGTGGCGCGGTTCGATCCGCGGGGCCTCTCGGCGTGGACTGCGGCGGATCGGGAGTTAGTCGCTAGCGCGATCGATGGCCAACTGCTCAGCCTGGAATCGATCCGCGGATGGGAAAAGAATCCGGACGGCTATTCCTCAGGCGTCACCAACTCCATCTTCGTGATCATGAGCCGCAACTATGCGCCTGCCGTTGAGCGGCTGCGCTCAGTGATCGCGCGCGAGCGGCTGATCCCGCGAGTTTTCGCCTCGGCGCGCGAAAATCTCAAGAACCCGCCGCAGATCTATACGGAGATTGCCCTCGAGCAATTGCCGGGATTGGTGAGCTTTTTCGAAAAGGATGTGCCGCTGGCGTTCCAGCAGGTGAAAGACGTCCAGCTTACGGGCGACTTTCAGCGGTCCAACCAGGCGGTAATCCGGGCGCTCAACGACTACGGAGCCTGGCTCAAGAACGACCTACTGCCACGTTCGCATGGCGATTTTCGCATCGGCGCGGAGAATTATCGGAAAAAGCTGCTTTACGACGAAATGGTGGACATCCCGCTCGACCGGCTGGTGGCGATCGGCTATGAAAATCTGAGGCGCAACCAGGCGGAGTTCCGGCGCGTGGCGGCGCAAATCGATCCCAAGCGCACGCCGCAACAGGTGCTGGAGGAACTCGAAGGCGACCATCCGGCCGGGGACAAGTTGCTCCAGGCTTTTCGTGATGTGCTGGGGAGCCTGCGCAGCTTCATCGAGCAGCACCACATCGTCACTATCCCTTCGCCCGTGCCTCCCATTCTGGAGGAGTCGCCGCCCTTCATGCGGGCTCTGACGACCGCATCGATGGACACGCCCGGTCCTTATGAAAAGGACAAGGAGGCCTTCTTCAACGTCACGCTTCCGGATCCCCGGTGGCCGCCCAAGCAGCAACAGGAATACCTGGAAGATTTCAGCCGGGGCACGATCATCAGTACCGCCACCCACGAAGCCTACCCCGGCCATTACGTGCAGTTTCTCTGGATACAGAGTCTACCGACCAAAGTGCGCAAGCTGAGCGGCTCCGGCAGCAACGCCGAAGGGTGGGCGCACTACAGCGAGCAGATGATGCTCGACGAAGGGTACGGCGGCGGCGATACGAAATTGCGGCTGGGCCAATTGCAGGATGCGTTGTTGCGCAACGCGCGCTACCTGGCCGGAATTCAAATGCACACCGGCAAAATGACCTTCGCCGAGGCGGTCGATTTCTTTGTCAAGGAAGGCTATCAGCCGAAGCCCATAGCCGAAAAAGAAGCCAAACGGGGAACATCGGACCCGACCTATCTCGTGTATACGCTGGGCAAGCTCGAGATTTTGAAGCTGAGAGAAGATTACAAAAAGTTGAAGGGATCGCAATATTCGCTCGGCGAATTCCACGATGCGCTCATGCGGCAGGGCGCCCCGCCCATCAAAATCGTACGGCGGGCGCTTCTGGGGAATGATTCGCCCGTGCTGTGAGGTTGTAGGCCGGCGATCTTGTCGCCGGCCAACCCTAGAGCAAGCGTACGGCGTGGATCGAAAGATACGCCAGAAGTGTGCCGACCAGCGCGCCCGCCAGCACGTCGCTCAGAAAATGCATGCCGAGCAGAATCCGGGAGGCGCCCACGCTTACGGCACAAAAAAGCAGGCCGATAGCTAAACTGGGATAGACCATGCTTAGCGATACGGCTACGGCAAATGCCGTAATGGTATGTCCGGAGGGAAAGGAGAACTGGTCTGGCGGCAATAATGTGGCCCAACAGTGTGGCTCGAGAGCGCAAGGGCGTTTGCGTCCGGTAGCTTTCTTGAGGCGGAGGAATACAGCAATTCCCACGCCCGCGGCGAGCGCTCCGGCTCCTACCGCCTGAAACCTGTCGGCGCCGCCGAATAACAGAATGATTAAGCCCATTCCGTACCAAAGCCAACCATCGCCGCCGCGGGTAGCGCAAATCATCCACACCCGAATCCAGCGCGGGGCCGGCCAGCGGTTAATGCGCCGCATTAAATTGTGATCGCGGTGAGCTATGAAAGTGAGCATTGCTGCCCTATTCATATTGTCTCCGAAAGCGGCCCGGCAAGGGACACGCCTACCTGACTCACTTATAACTTCGGAAGAGCTACAGACAAGTGACAACTGGAACAACAAATGTAGAAAATAATGTTTCGAATGGTTGAATTAGGGCAAGAAAGTACCATCCCGCCAGCAAAGAAGCTCGACTTTGTATTCTTTGATGCAGGCGGGGGGCATCGGGCGGCAGCTTACGCCCTGGCTCGTGTGATGCGTGACCAGCGCCGACCGGCCGATATCAGGATGGTGAATCTGCAGGAATTGCTCGATTCAATCGATATCTTTCGCAAGCTAACCGGCTTCCGGCTCCAGGATCTGTACAATCTGATGCTCAAAAAGGGGTGGACTCTGGGCTCGCCCCAGCTCACTGCCGGCATGCACTTCGTAATACGCCGGTTTCATCGCAACCAGGTGAACCTGTTAGAAAATCTGTGGCGCAAGAATCTGCCGGAAATGGTCGTCTCGCTCGTACCCAACTTCACCCGCGCCCTGGGAGAGAGTCTGCGGCGCGCTCTGCCCAGTGTGCCCCTGGTTTCCATCCTGACAGATCTCGCCGACTATCCGCCGCACTTCTGGATCGAGCCTGCCGTGGAGGACGAGGCCGTGTATGTGATCTGCGGTACGGAAAAAGCCGTCCAGCAGGCCCTCGCGCTGGGGCATCCGCCGTCGCGCGTGTTTCGCGTGTCCGGCATGATTCTGAACCCCGCATTCTACGACATCGCGCCGCTGACAGCCCAGGAACGCGTGGCAGCGCGCGCACGGCTCGGGTTCCGGCCCGAACTGCCTGTGGGCCTGGTTCTGTTTGGCGGACAGGGAGCGCAAGTCATGTTGGACATTGCGCGCCGGCTGCCCGGGAAGCAATTGCTGCTGATTTGCGGGCACAACACGAAGCTCGCTGACAAGTTAAAACAGTATGCGCCGCATCACGGCGCGCCGCTCTTTATTGAAGGCTTTACCAGGGAAGTACCACGCTATATGCAACTGTCCGATTACTTCATCGGTAAACCGGGCCCGGGCAGCATCAGCGAAGCCGTAGCCATGCGCCTGCCGGTCATCGTGGAGCGCAATGCCTGGACGCTGCCGCAGGAGCGCTACAACGCCGAGTGGGTACGCGAGCAAGGGGTGGGGATCGTGCTGCCGAATTTCCGCGGAATCGCGAGCGCGGTGAAGGCGCTTTTGGAGCCATCGGCCTACGCTCGCTTCCGCGCGGCAACCGAACAGCTCGAAAACCGCGCGGTTTTCGAGATCCCGGATATCCTGGAGCGGATTCTGGCCGAGCGGGCTTAAGCTGTGCAACACGCGCAGCGATCGCTTCACGCCTTCGTGCCTCCAGACGCCGACAACCAGAGCCCGGGGTTAGCGGCCGGTTATCACGCCTCTATCATCGGTATGCGGCGTTGGACGCCACCATGCCGGGATATAATCTTGTACTTATCGCGTCTCCTTTTCCCAGTGGGTTGGACCTATGCAAAAGATCACTCCGCATCTCTGGTTCGATAAGCAGGCCGTTGAAGCGGCTGATTTCTACGTT
>CAZKVF010000266.1:0-13272 GCA_964556085.1 uncultured Solibacteraceae bacterium | reverse complement strand
TTCTCCTTGTGGGACTGGCACAGGTGGAATTGCGCGACCACCAGAAGTTCGCGTTTCCCTTCCTCTTGGGCGCCTCGGTTCTGATGGCGCTGATGGCTGTAGTCATCGGGGTCTTGCCGATCTGAGGCACTCCATGATGGTTGCGGCTCCGTTGATAATTAGCCCACATCTGGCTTTGGGATAAAATAACCCGGTAGTATCCGCTGCTCGCAAATGCGGGCATTTGGTCGAGGTTATCTAACATGCAGCGAAGCACGAAGCGCTTTGGAAAAACGATTGTGTGGCTCCCCTGTTTTGCGGGACTGATCGTCACCGTGTCGATGGGCCTCGGCCAGCAGCTAAAGCGCGTGGACGATGCGGTCCTGAAAAATGCCGGCAGAACGGGCGACGACTGGCTGACCTACGGCTTCAATTATTCCGAAACCCGCTACAGTCCGCTGAACCAGATCAACGCCGGCAACGCCAGCCGTTTGGGTCTGGCGTGGTCGTACGATGTGGGTCCGGGGGGCGGAAGCCAGGAAGACACGCTGCTGGAGTGGAATGGTTCGCTGTACGGCATCACGCAATGGAGCGTGGTCTTCTCGGTGGACGTGCGGACGGGCAAGGAGCGCTGGCGCTGGGATCCCGAAGTGAATCAGGCGGCAGTGCGGCCGAAGATCTGCTGCGGTGTAGTGAATCGCGGGCTGGCGATTTACCAGGGAACGATCATCGCCCCGGTGATTGACGGGCGTCTCGAAGCGCTGGATGCGGAGACCGGCAAAGTGATATGGGAAACGCGCGTGGCCTTTCCGCAGGACAACTACACCATCACCATGGCGCCGCGCATCGCCAAGGGTAAGGTCATCATCGGAGTCAGCGGAGCGGAGTACCCGGTTCGCGGCTTCTTCGCCGCGTTTGATGCGGCCACGGGCCAGCAGGCGTGGAAGTTCTACACCGTGCCCGGTGATCCGTCGAAGCCGTTCGAAAACGCCGCTATGCGGAAAGCGGCTGGGACCTGGGATGGCGATTACTGGAAGCTGGGCGGCGGCGGCACAGTGTGGGACGGCATGGCTTACGATCCGGATTCGGATTTGATTTATGTCGGCACGGGCAACGGCGGGCCATGGCCCGAAGAGCTGCGTAAATCCAAAGGCAAAGATAACCTTTATGTGGCTTCCATCCTGGCGGTGCAGCCGGAGACTGGTGAGCTGCGCTGGCATTATCAGACCGTTCCGGGCGATTCCTGGGACTTCGACACCGTCCAGCAGATGATCCTAGCGGACATCAATATCAACGGGCGCTCCCGGAAAGTCATCATGCAGGCCAATAAGAACGGCTTCTATTACATACTCGACCGGGTAACCGGTCAGTTCATTTCGGCGGAGCCGTTCGCCCAGGTAACGTGGGCTAAGGGGATCGACCCCAAAACGGGCCGCCCCATCGTGAACCCGGAGGCTTATTACGGAACGTCGGAGACAGTTCGCGTGTCGCCAGGGCCGGGCGGGGCGCACAACTGGTCGCCCATGTCATACAACCCGACGACCGGCCTGGTTTACATTCCCACTTCGACCAACAGCAGTTTTGGCTACGCTCGGGATGACAACTTCAACTACAAGCCGGGCCAGCAGAACATGGGCATCATTTTCGGCTTCGGGCGGGGCGGGCCCGGAGGCGGTGGTGGTCAGGCATCAGCACCAAAGCTTCCGCCACCTGCCGCCAAGAATCCGCCGGCGGTCGGGCCCGAGCCGAAAGAAGGAGAGCGAGGCGGCGCACTGATCGCGTGGGACCCGGTAAATCATAAAGAGCGTTGGCGAATGCCGGGTGGCGGGGGGATTGGCGGCGGTACCGTAACTACCTCCGGGAATCTGGTAATTCAGGTGATCCCCGACGGCCGCATGGTAATTTACAGCGCCGACAAAGGCGACAAACTGTACGAAGTTCAAACCGGTCTTCGCGGCGGGATGGGACCGCCGATCACTTACCAGGTGGATGGCAAGCAGTACGTGTCGTTCATGGGCGGCACGGGCCCGGTTCCGCGCTTCAATTTCGGCGGCGGAGGTGGTGGTGGCGGCAATAATGCTCCGGCGCCCGCAGCCGGCGGCAATGCACCGGCACCGGGGAATGGCGGAAACGCGACTGCGGGCACGGCGGCGCCAGCGCCGGGCACGGCAGGAGCTGCGGAGCAGGCGCCTCCGCCGGGCTTCGGCGGCGGCACACCGGTGCTGCCTAAGCTGCTGACGTTTGTTCTGGACGGGAAAGCGCCCATGCCGGTTCCGACACCGGCTCCTGCGCCGCCGGCCGCTCCCTAAGGCGAAGCGCGCTATCGCGGTCGCAGTTCGGGTTGCTTGCGCCTCCTCGAAAATCTCTGGAATTCGCCGCAAATCGCGGTGGGGCAGGCGGTTCCGCCTGCCGATCTTCCTGCAGCAGCGCGGCTCTACCTGGAGCACGCCATCGCTCCGGGGACGCCCCTCGCCAGCGCTGTTCGCCTGCGCATGCGCGGTGAAATTAAACTGCGACGATGGTTGCCATTCACGGCGGAACAAGTGATCCATAGGGCACGCGGATTTATCTGGCGCGCCTCGGCTCGGATGCAGGGGCTAACCATTAGCGGTTTCGATCGCCTTGTAGACGGCGAAGGCGAGATGCGATGGAAGCTGCTTGGCCTCGTCCCGGTGATGGTCGCCTCGGGCCCCGATATTACCCGTTCGGCTGCGGGCCGTTTAGCGACGGAATCGGCTTGGCTGCCTTCGATGCTGTGCGGTAACGATGTGTCGTGGAGCGAGAATGGGCCTGGCTCCGCCGTGGCGCATTGGGACGTGTTCGGCGAGCCGGCCGAACTGACCATCGGCATTGACGAGAACGGCCGCGCGCGGAGCATTAGGCTTCCGCGCTGGGGGAACCCCGAGGGCGCCCCCTTTCATTACGCCGATTTCGGCGCGGTGGCCGAGGAGGAACGTACTTTCGCTGGGTATACCATTCCCACTCGGATCCGCGCGGGCTGGTATTTCGGGACAGAGCGCTTCGAGCGAGAAGGTGAGTTTTTCCGCGCGAAGATAGAGGCAGCCGAATACCGGTGAACGCAACAGCACAGCCGAAGCCGCTCCCGGACGGTCGCGGCTCGGCCGCGCTAACGAATTCGACGGGCCCGCTAGCTCGCTAGTTCTCGCCGTAGATGGAAATGCGGTCCGCCTCGGTGGCAGTTGTGGTTGTAGTGCCCCACAGCGACCGGCTGCCCCATAGCGACTGGTTTCCCCACAGCGACTGGCTGCCCCATAGCGACTGGCTTCCCCACAACGACCGGCTGCCCCACAGCGACTGAGTGCCCCATAAGGATTGGCAGCCCCATAACGACCGGCTGCCGCAGATCGAGTCAGGCGGGCAACTCACGGACGTGACATTCGTTTGCGAATCCTGTACCGCAATTGGCGAGGCGGCCGAACCGGTAAATACCGTATTGTCGGCAAGGGCGGCGGCCAAGTCCAGGTACCCGGCTCCCACCGTAAAGATGTCGTAGTAGCTGGTATACGTCTGTAAGGTGAGCGGGTCGATGGCCACGCTGTAACTGGGGAAGATTTTGTAGGCGGTATACATCAGTCGCGCTTTGACCTGGTCGGGCGTCAGGTTCGGATGGGCGTGCAGCAGCACTGCCGCGGCTCCGCTAACCGCCGCCGTGGCCATGCTGGTTCCACTCATCATAAAGTACTTGTTGGATGTGTTGGTTTGAGGCGTGGCTTCATAGTAGGAGAGTGGGACGTCATTCTGGGGATAGGTTGCCGGCAAATGCGCCGTGCTGGCCAGCAGGGAAACCAGCTTGTTCCCCGGGGCCACAAGATCCGGCTTTACGACGTGGTCGATCATGGTCGGACCCTTGGCGCTGTAGCTGGCCACCAGATCATCGCTCCGCTGCGGCGTGCCCATGGTCTTCATGGCGCCTACCGTGATCACGTTGGGATCGTTCCCGGGGGCTGATACCGTCCCGTAGCCCTGGGTGCCGAAGGAGTTGTTCCGCCCGTCATTGCCCGCGGCCACCACCACTACCATACCGGCCTTCCAGGCAGCTTCCACTGCCTGGCAGAGCGGGTCGAGTGTGTAGCTCTCATATACCGGGCGGCCGAGCGACAGGTTGATGACGCGGATATTGTACGTGCCCTTGAGCTGAATGGCGCGGTTGATGGCCGCGATCACGCCGCTGTCGGTGCCCTGGCCATTCTGGTCCAGCACGCGCAGGTTCACCACATTGGCCCCCGGCGCCATGCCCTTGAAGGGATTGCGCGTACAGTTGTGGCCGCCGAGACCGGGAGTAGTACCGCAAGTGGAGTCCGTTCCGTCCCCCGCGATGGCACCCGCCACGTGCTCGCCGTGGCCGTAATGATCGTCTGTGCCGCCCCCGATAAAGTCCTGGTTGTACACGACACGGTGGCTCTGGTGCATGAGGTCATCGTGATTGGAGATGCCGCTGTCGATTACCGCTACGCCAATGCCGCTTCCCGTGTAACCCGACTGCCAGGCCACGCCCGCGTTGACGGCCGCAGCCGTGTTATCCAGCCTCGCGCTGACAGGACGGTCCGGCGAGACGTAGAGGACATCCGGGTCATTGGCCAGGTCCGCCAGCACCGCCGCCCGTACCGAATACGCCGCGCCGCGCACGGCGGGCAGGACGGCCCGCATCGATCCTCCCCGGCGTAATACGAGAGCATGATGCGCCTCCGAAGGGGGCTGCCGGAACTGCACGATGACATTGACGACCGCCTGCGGGTCGCTTTGCTCGAGATCGGGAGAGATCTTCCGGCTTTGAGCCAATGCATCCCCGCCGAACAAGCCGAGTATCGCAACATATGTGATCGTAGTTTTCACGTTTCTATCTCCGCTCACCGGAGGCTCGCTTGCGGTTGAGACTCCGATTTCAGGTTTCCCGTTCACCCAACTCTTCGGCTTGCCCGCCCGGATCTTGAACCTCCGGAGATCTTTTTTACCTGAGGCACGAGGCTCGTCTTGGTAGTACCGAATGGCTAAGGTGCGCCCGGCTTAACTAGCCTGCATCGCAACCATGAGCCGTACGGAATCCGCGGCATCCTTCCGATAAGAGTTGAGGCAGGCTTGTCGATGAGTCACAGCCGGGGCAGCAGTCGCATACGCAGGCGAAGTCGTCTTCTCGCCATCGCCTTGTGCGTAGCGCTCTCATGCGTTTCCGCCGCTGCTCAATCGCGTCCTCTACCGGAAATACCGATCTCGCAGTTTCATCACGATGTATGGAGAACCGAAGAGGGACTGCCGCAGAACACCGTACCGGCCATCGTGCAGACGCGGGACGGGTATCTCTGGTTCGGGACGGAACTCGGCTTGGTCCGTTTTGACGGTTTGCGGTTCACGGTATTCGACAAGCGCACCACTCCCCAACTGAAGAGCAACGCCATTTACGCCCTGCTGGAAGATCGCGGTGGTAATCTCTGGATCGGCACCAACGGCGGCGGCCTCACCCGCTTCCACGACGGCCAGTTCCAGTCGTATGGATCACGCGACGGCTTCTCCGGCGCCGCCGTACTCTCGCTCGCCGAAGATCGCGCGGGCGCCCTTTGGATCGGCACGGACGGGGCGGGTTGAATCGTTTCCACGGAGGCCGATTTCGGGTTTATACCACCAAAGACGGGCTGGCGGATAACTCCGTGTACGCCATCGCGGAAGAACCCGATGGGACTTTGTGGTTTGGCACGCGCGGCGGGCTGAGCCGCTTCAGCCTAAACCGGTTTACGACCTACAGCCGCAGGGACGGCCTCCCGGCCGACGAGGTGCGATGCGTCCGCACGGCCCGCGGCGGCGGACTGTGGGTCGGCACCAATGGGGGAGGGTTGGCGAGGTTCCAGCAGGGAGCCTTGACCGTGTACCGGAAGCAGGAGGGCTTGGGCGGCAACGCCATTTCCTCGCTTCTGGAGGATCGTGAGGGGAGCCTCTGGGTGGGCACTCTCGGCGCGGGACTGAGCCGGTTTTCGGGAGAACGCTTTTCGTCCTTTGGAAGCAAAGACGGGCTCGCCACCGACGACGTATGGTCGCTCTACCAGGACCGGAGTGGAAGCTTGTGGGTGGGAACCGGCGGCGGCGGACTCCATCGCTTGGAGCACGCAAAATTCACGGCCTATGACACCGGTGAAGGCCTTTCCAACGATACCGTTTTACCGCTATTTGAGGACCACGAGGGCAGTATTTGGATCGGCACCAATGGGGGCGGCCTGAACCGCTATCGCGACGGCCAGTTTCGGGCTTACACGACCCGCGACGGCTTGGCCGATAACCTTGTCTTCACTATCTCCGAGGATCCCGGCGGAAGCCTTTGGATCGGCACGCGCAGCGGCCTCAACCGTTTTGAAAGGGGAAAGTTTCGCCTTTTTACGATGCGGGATGGGCTGCCCAACGACAAAGTGGTAGCCAGTTATGTGGATCGTCACGGGACAGTTTGGCTCGGCAGCCGAGGGGGGCTCACCAGATTCCAGGACGGAAAATTCACTACCTATACCACTAAGGACGGAATGTCCAACAATTTTGTGCTGTCCATCGAGGAAGACCACGAGGGTGCACTGTGGATTGGCACCGGAGGCGGCGGGCTCAACCGGCTGCAGAACGGAAAATTTACGGTCTTCGACTCGCGGCAGGGCCTTTCCAACGCCGTCATATGGACCATTCACGAAGACACCGACGGGGTGCTGTGGGTGGGTACCAATGGTGGCGGGCTGAACCGGCTTAAGGACGGAAAATTCACGGCTTACACAACCGTCGAGGGATTGTTCGACGATGCCGTATTTCGCATTCTGGAGGATCGGGCCGGCAATCTGTGGATGAGTTGCAACAAGGGTATCTTCCGCGCGAGCAGGCGGCAGTTGAATGAATTTGCTGAAGGCAGGACGCGGACACTGGACGTACCTTTCTACGGGGTGGCGGACGGGATGAAGAGCCGCGAATGCAACGGCGGTTTCCAGCCGGCCGGCTGGAAGGGACGCGATGGCCGGATGTGGTTTCCGACCATGAAAGGCGTGGTGGTCTTCAATCCCCAGGAAGTAGCCGGCGGCGAGCCGGCCCCCCCAGTCATTCTCGAAGAAGCGCTGATCGGCCGCCGCCTGGTGGACTTGCATCACGGGCTGAAGGCTCCTCCGGGGAGCGGCCAACTCGAATTCCGGTACGCGGCTATCGGCTTCCATGCGCCCGAGAGAATCGGTTTCAAATACAGGCTCGAAGGTTTTGACCAGGACTGGGTCGATGCCGGCGCGCGGCGTACCGCCTACTACACCAATATCCCGCCCGGAAGCTATCGTTTTCAGGTGATCGCTGGCAGCGCGGATGGGGCTTGGAATATGGCCGGCGCCGCGTATCCGTTTTCCCTGGCGCCACACTTTTACCAGACTGCCTGGTTCTCCGCCATTTGCGTTCTGGGTTTGTCGAGTTTAGCGCTGGCCGCGCACGCGATGCACACGCGCCGCCTTCGCGCCCGCGAGAAACTTCTAGCGCGGCGCGTCGAAGAGCACACTGCGGAATTGCGCAACGAAATCGCCGAACGAGAGCGAGTCCAACGGGATCTCATTAAAGCAAAGACCGCGGAACAGGCCAGCCGTGTCAAGCGCGAGTTCCTGGCCAACATGAGCCATGAAATGCGAACTCCCATGAATGGCGTGCTGGGAATGGTGGAGCTCACTCTCGGAACCGAACTCACCACGGAACAAAAGGACTACCTGACAATGGCGCGGAGTTCGGCTAAATCCTTGCTCACGATCATCAACGACATTCTCGATTTCTCGAAGATCGAGGCCGGCAGACTGGATCTGGAACAGATCGACTATGAGCTGCAACCTATGCTGGAGGAAACGGTGGGGTTTCTGGCGTTTCGCGCCGGCCTGAAATCGATCGAACTCGCCTGCGACTTCCGGCCGGGCGTCCCTCAACGGGTCCGTGGTGATCCCACTCGCCTGCGGCAAATTCTTCTGAATCTGCTGGGCAACGCCGTGAAGTTCACCGAACGTGGCGAGGTGGTAATGAGCGTCGAATGCGAGGCGCGCGACGAGCACGGTTGGGAGTTGCACTTCGTCGTTCGCGACACCGGCATCGGCATACCGTCCGATAAACAGAAAGTGATTTTCGAGGCCTTTTCCCAGGCGGACAGTTCGACCACGCGTAAGTTCGGGGGTACCGGACTCGGTCTGGCGATCTCATCCCGCCTGGTGCATATGATGGCAGGCCGGATCTGGGTAAACAGCCGGGTGGGCGAAGGTAGCGAATTCCACTTCACGGTCCGACTGGACGTTGCGGCGGAGATGGCGGAGCCGGTTCCCACGAACACGGCCCATCTCGCCGGCGCCCGGGTACTGGTGGTGGACGATAGCCACACCAGCCGGCGGATCTTGGCGGAAATTCTGGACCGCTGGGGTATGCGCACCGTTCTTGCCGCAAGCGGCGAAGCCGGCTTGGCCGCGCTCGAAGCGGCAAACGCTGGCGGCGAGAAGTTTGGCCTCGTCCTTCTGGATGTAAACATGCCTGGCATGGATGGGTTCCTGTTGCTCGAAGCAGCCCGGAAAACGGGATCTCTGGCAACGGCGGCCGTCGTAATGTTGACTTCCGGACACCAGCCCGGGGATGCGGCCCGCTGTCGGGAACTCGGGGCAGTCTCTTACCTGGCGAAGCCCATCAGACAACAGGATCTTTTGAAAGCACTGCTGGAGGCGGTCGGGCGGACCTCGGTGCCCACGCCGACCGAGAGCGCAACCGGCGAGGCCAAAGCGCACAATCGAGTCGGCCGGCCCCTGCATATTCTGCTAGCCGAAGACAATCCCGTAAACCAGCGAGTCGCCCTTGGCCTACTCCAAAAGAGAGGGCACTCCGTTATTGTGGCGGGAAATGGCCGCGAGGCGCTGGATGCGCTCCGAGCCGATCGCTTCGATGTCGTCCTGATGGACGTGCAGATGCCGGTCATGGATGGATTCGAAACCACCGCCGCCATCAGGGAGAACGAGAAGAACACGGGTCAGCATGTGCCGATCATTGCGATGACGGCGCACGCCATGAAAGGCGACGCCGAGATCTGCCTTCAGGCTGGCATGGATGATTACGTCTCCAAGCCCGTTCAACCTGCACGACTCTTCCAGGTTGTCGAGAAGACCGCCGCGGATCTCAGTCCCGCCGCAGCTTAATCGAATTCGCAGGTTATTGCTGCACGGCGGGTGCGGGCTCGCCTGTGAGATCCTCGACTGTTTGCGGCGGATTGTAGTAGAGGATGCGCTGGCAGCTCTCGCAGGTCATGATCTGCTGACCCCGCTTCAGGTCCTGAAAGAACTGGAGACGCAACGCGATCTGGCAAGCACTGCAGCGGCCATCCACGGCTTCGGCCACGCCAATTCCCTTGCGGCCCTTGCGGATTCGCTCGTATAGTTGCAGCGTCGCCGGGGCGACCTGTGAAGCTATGCCGGCTCGTTGCTGAAGGAGTTCGCGCGACGCGCTCTCGTCGGCAGCGGTGCGGCTCCGCGCCTGCTGCTTTTCGGCTTCGACTTGCACCTTCTCGGCCTTGAGCGCCGTCTCAGCCGCCTTGACATTCTTTTCGAGCGGCTCGGATTCGCCCATCAGCTCGAGTATACGGTCTTCGAGTTTGCGGATTTCCCTGCCACAAAAATCAATCTCGTTCTGAAAGGCCCGATACTGCTCGTTGGTTTTTGCCTGGAGCATCTGGTCTTTCAGCTTCGAGATCTTCTGTTCCTGTGTTTGAATATCGCCTTCGCACTTCTTGCGTTCCTTCTGATTGGCAGAAAGAGCGGCACGGTCGGCCTCAAGCTTGCGCTCGTGTCCCAATAGTTTCTTTTCGATTTCAGCGATGTGTTTCGGTAAAGCGGTGATTTCGCGTGCGAGATCGGCCAGGCGGTCATCGATCTGCTGTAAACGGATCACATTTTCCAGGTCTGGAAGCATTCCTTAATGGAAGTGTAGCATCCGATGACTAATCGGCGCTTCCGGATTCTACCTGTTTATAGATCCGGCGGGTTTGTTTCAGCGTGGCGAATTGCATTCCGGGCAGCAGCGCCGACGCCGTGCCCGCGGCAACACCCCAGCGCAAAGCGTCACTGGCGCTTCCTCGGTTGTTTTTACGCGTGAGGGCCCAGGTGTACGCAGCGGCGAGGGCATCGCCTGAACCGATGGGCGAGACCGCCTGCACGGACGGCGGTACCGCTTCCACGAGTCCATCGGGGAAAGCTCCCACGGCGCCGCGGCTTCCCAGTGACAGTACGACTGACTCGGGGCCCATGCAGCGGATGCGTTCCGCCGCTTCGAAAAAATGTGGGCGCGTGAACAGCATGCGTCCTAGAAGCCGTTCGGCTTCGTGCTGGTTCGGCGTGACCACCGTGGGGCGGGCCTCGATGCCGGCGCTCAAGGCATCTCCGGCCGCGTGCAGAAGGGTTCGCACTTTCTTGCGCCGCGCCAGCGAGATCAGCCTCGCGTAGAAAGTAGCTGGAACACCGGGAGGGATGCTGCCACACATCATCAGCCAGGAGGCGCGGTCAAGCGCGTGATGCAGCACCGTTTCAAACGCCGACACTTCGGATTCGCTCAGCTGAGGTCCGGCTTCGTTCAGATTAACCGTGAGCCCCTGGCGGTCGGTAATGGTCAGGTTGGTCCGGATCTCGTTCTCGATCGGCACGAGAGCCACGGGAAATCCGCATCGTTCGAGGTGCTTCGCCAGACGCTTTCCGGCTCTGCCGCCCGAGGTGGCCACGGCCAGCGTCTTGCCCCCAAACGAGTGGATCACGCCCGATGCATTGATGCCGCGGCCTCCGGGAGACTCACGGCTGGAATTGATGTAGGACCGGTCGTCAAAGGCAAGCCGGTCTACGCTGATCACACGGTCGATGGCAGGATTGATCGTAACTGTAACAATCAAGTTTTCATTCTACGGCGGAAATGGTCATAGCCCAGCGGTTCGAGCGGCGCACCATCGAGGAGCACGCGCCCGGCAACGCCGGAATGAATGGACCCGATGCGCGTAAGCGGCAAACCTTCAAAAACAGCCGTCACTTTGGTGTGAGGGCGGACGGTGAAGAGAAGTTCGTAGTCTTCGCCGCCGTGGAGGGCCTGCTCGAGACTGGCGCCGGGGAAGCGCGGAGGCGCCGTAATGGCGGCGCTCACGTGCGAGGCCTCGCAGAGGCGCGCGAGGTCAATCGATAAGCCGTCGCTCAAATCCATGGCAGCCGAGGCTTTCAGGCGCTCGCGCAAAAAGCGGCCCAACGCCAGCCGCGGTTCGGGGCGCAAGTGGCGCCGCCACGCAGCCGTTCGCGCGTTCGGGGCTTCGCCGAGGGCTGCCGCGGAGCCGCCCAACCGGCCGGAAACGTAGACGGCATCTCCGGCCCGCGCGCCATCACGCCGGAGCGCCTTGCCGCGCGGCGCCGATCCACACACGACGATATCGCACGCAAACGATCCGCTGCGCGCCAGATCACCGCCTGCCAGGCTCACGCCGGTACGCCTGGCCAGGAGCAGCAGACCTCGATAAAAGGCATTCACCCACGCCATATCCGCCCATTCCGGCAGCGCCAGGGAGAGAAGAAAGAAGTGCGGCCGGCCGCCCATGGCCGCGATATCACTCAGGCCGCGCGCCAGGGCCTTCCAGCCGGCATCCTCCGCGCGATGAGTGTCGCGTCGGAAATGCACGTCTTCGATCAAGAGGTCGGTCGTAAAAAGGAGATCTTCGCGGGCGCCGCGCGGACGGAAAATCGCGCAATCGTCGCCGATTCCGAGCACCACCTGGCCGCCACCCTGTGGTTCCGCCTTGCGCCGGATTCGCTCAATTAACTTCCGTTCGCTCTCCACAGTCCCCTATCCTCGCCTACTTGACCCTCCATATGCCAGGTGAGAAAATACCAAGCGCAGTTTTTGACATAGTTGTTTGCGCGCGCCTCGAAGACCGCCATGGGACCGGGAGCGACGAACAATGATCAGGAGAACGAGTGGTGAAGGAAAAAGGAGTTGTGAAGTGGTTTAACGCAGCAAAGGGCTATGGATTCATCCAGCGTTCCAGCGGCGATGACGTGTTCGTACACTTTTCGGCGATCCAGGCCAACGGCTACCGCAGCCTGGATGAAGGCGTGGAGGTGGAGTTCGAGGTGAAGCAGGGGCCCAAAGGACTGCAGGCCGAGAACGTAATCCGGATCTGAGAAATCCCCAAAAATTCAAATAGCAGAAAGAGGGCCTTGCCGGGCCCTCTTTGCATTTTGACGCAAACTTTCCGGTACGCTAGTCTTTCGGCCGGATGGTGAACGCCGTCGAGTTTCGGAATGTATCGAAGAGCTACGCGATCTACAACTCGCCGGGCGACCGGTTGAGGGAACTGCTCTCCCCGAGGCGCAAAAAGCGGCACCGGGATTTTCACGCACTCTCGGAGGTCAGCTTCGATGTGAAGCGGGGCGAAACGTTCTGCATTGTGGGCGAGAACGGATCGGGCAAGAGCACCTTGCTTCAGATCGTGGCAGGAATTCTGCAGCCCAGTTCCGGCCAGGTGACGGTGAACGGCCGGGTTTCCGCGCTCCTCGAACTGGGCGCTGGGTTTAATCCCGAATTCAGCGGCCGTAACAACGTCTATCTCAACGGCGCTATTCTGGGACTAACCAGGCGGCAGCTCGACGAGCGATATCATGAGATCGAAAGTTTTGCGGAGATCGGCGATTTCATCGACCGGCCGGTAAAAACCTATTCGAGCGGCATGGTAGTGCGCCTGGCATTTGCCGTGGCCATAAACGTGGATCCCGATATCCTGCTGGTGGATGAAGCTCTGGCGGTGGGCGACATTTATTTCCGGCAGCGGTGCATGCGGAAGGTCCACGAACTGCGTTCGCGTGGGGTTACGATCCTCTTTGTCTCGCACGCCACTTCCGACGTAAAGGCCATCGGCGATCGCGCATTATGGCTGGAGCACGGCCGCTTGATGGAGATCGGAGATACGGACCGCGTGGTGGCCAAATATCTGGCTCGGATGGTAGAGAAGGACGCGCACTATCAGCAGTCGCTGCCGGCGACGCAACGCGCACCGGGGGAGCAGGTGCACGCGCCCGAACTAGTGGAATCGATTCCGAACATCGACCATCGTTATGGCGACGGCCGCGGGGAGGTGCTCGGTATCGCGGTCCTGGACGAATCCGGCCGGCCGCTCGCGATGCTCGAACCGCTGACGCGCATCATCGTGCGTATCAGCGTGCGCGCCAAAGCTCACCTGGCGCGGCCCATGGTCGGCTTCATGCTGCGCAACCAGATGGGCATGGATTTTGCGGGAACCAATAC
>CAZKVF010000265.1:0-9097 GCA_964556085.1 uncultured Solibacteraceae bacterium | reverse complement strand
CGGTCCGAAATTTCGCTATTCTGGTGCATCAGCGAGAGAACAACATTACGCCGTTCGCGGGTGCGATCCGGAGCCTTGAACGGGTTGAAATAGGACGGCCGCTGGATCATTCCCGCCAGAGTGGCTGCTTCAGGCAGGTTGATCTGACTCAGATCCTTTCCGAAAAACGCTTCCGCCGCCTCGCCGAACCCGTGGATCTCGAAAGAGCCGCGCCAGCCGAGATACACCTGGTTGGCGTAGTCCTCGAAAATCTCTTCCTTGGAAAGCTTCTGCTCCAGTTGGAGCGTGATGATCATCTCGGCCAGCTTGCGTGTCCAACGTTTGTTCTGGTCGAGCCAGAAGCCGCGCGCCAACTGCTGGCTCAGGGTCGAGGCGCCCTGTTCCTTGCGTCCCTCTTTTAAATCCACGTAAGCGGCCTTGATGATGCGGATGGGATCAAAGCCGTTGTGCATGAAGAAGCGCTTGTCTTCAGCCGAAGTGACCGCGTCCACCAACACCTGCGGGATATCCTTAAACTTCACGATCCGGCGCTTTTCGCGGTTGGGACCGGAAAGATTCGTGATGAGTTGCGGCTCCAGTTGATACTGGCTGCGCGAGGTGTTGTCCGTCAGCGAAACGATGCGGCTGATTGCGCCATTGCTAAAGTGGATGACCCCGGCTTCCTGGTCGAAGTAAGAATCGGGACCGGGAAAGATTTCGATGGCATCCGGCTGCAACAGGAAGTAACCGGTGGGATTGCCTCGCGCTTCGGTGTAACCGCTGCGGCGCAGTTCCGCCGCAATCTCGCCCGGCGTGATGCGGTCGCCCACGGCTACGGATTGTGGCGCGGCAAACAGTTTCGCCGTGTTGGTGAAGGGACCCGCACTGAGCTTCGCATCAATCAGCCGCGAGTAGCGTGTGTAGAAATACGTGAACGTTACAAGGCCGAGGACAATAATGAAGGACAACGAGAGAACGAGAACACGTCCCAACGGCTTGAGGAAGAACTGCGCTAACGCCGCGTTTTTGGGGACGCGGACTTTCATTTCCTTCTTGGCCACTACGGTTATTGTCCCACGCTAGATTAGCCCGCGGAAATAGTCCGCAGAATTCCGTGTTATACACCACGGTAAACAGTGTGGCCGTGAACGCGCGTGCCGCTGGGGCGTCGCCGGCCCGCGGCGCGGCCCGGTTCGCACCCTGCATTAAGTTATCATGCCAAGGTTGATGAATCCCTGGTTCGCCGTAATTCTGCTGCTGTTTGCTGCCAGCGGCTGCGCCGCGCTGATCTACGAAATTGTTTGGTTTCAGCTTCTGGAGCTGGTGATTGGGTCTTCCGCCGTATCCCTGGCCGTACTGCTGGCCACATACATGGGCGGCATGTCCCTTGGCAGCCTGGCATATGGGCGTGTGATCTCCAGACGGCGTAACCCCCTTCGTGTCTATGCTTTGATTGAAGCGGGCATCGGACTCTGTGGCCTGGCGATTTTATTCGGGTTACCGTGGCTGGATGCGATTTACTCTGCTCATTCCGGGCGGGGCTTTACTGGTATTGTCATGCGAGCGGCGGTCTGCGCGGTTTGCCTGGTGCCTCCGACGGTCTTGATGGGCGCGTCACTGCCGGCCCTGGCACGACAGTGGGAAGCTTCGATCCACGGTGCTGCCCGTCTCGGTTTTCTTTACGGCGCAAACACGGCGGGCGCGGTAGCCGGTTGCCTTCTCGCGGGCTTCTACCTGTTACGCGTGCACGATATGTATTTCGCGAGCTATGTCGCCGCAGGGACCAATTTGGCGGTGGCCCTGGCGGCATGGGTTGCCTCGCTGTTTATGCGGGAGTCTGCGTCGGAGCCGCTGGTCCCGGATAAGAAGTGGGCGGCGGAGCGCGATACCCGAGCGATTTATGCCGTAATCGCCATCTCCGGCCTTTGCGCGCTCGGCGCCGAGGTCATCTGGACTCGGCTGCTTTCGCTGATGATGGGAGCGACCGTCTACGCGTTTTCGATTATCCTGGCAGTTTTTTTAGCCGGCTTGGGTTTGGGCAGCGTCGCCGGTTCGTACTTCGCCAGGAAAAGCAGCTCTCCCCGGCTCGCGCTCGGCATCTGCCAGCTGATCCTGGCCTTTGCCGTGACCGGTAGCGCGAATTTGCTTGCCAGAAACCTGCCCTACTGGAAGATGGAAAGTGCCGTTAATCCCCGGCTGACCTTCCGGAGCGATCTCTGGCGTTCGACGCTAACTGCGATGCTGCCGGCCCTGTTGTGGGGCGCTGCATTTCCGCTAAGTTTAGCCGCTGCCAGCCAGCTGGGCTGGCGCGATTCTGGAAGTCCTGAGCGCTCCGATTCCTCCCGCCTGGCCGGCTCGGTCTATGCCGCCAATACCTTCGGCGCGATTCTGGGCGCTCTGGGATTCAGCATGATTCTCATCCCGTGGCTCGGAACGCAGAATTCGGAGCGGCTCCTCACGGTGCTTTGCGTGATGGCTTTCGCAATCGCGTTACCGCGTCCGCGCGCAGCGCCCGGCCTCGCCTTGGCGGCAGCCACTGCCGGATTGCTGGCCTGGGCCGTGCCGGCGTTCCCTTGGCAGGTGTTCGCGTACGGACGCGAGTTGACCATATCCTACAAGGACAGCCACCCTCTCTACGTAGGCGAAGGAAGGAGCGCTTCTATCGCCATCACGCAGATCCCCGACGGCACGCGCTTTTTCCACATTAGCGGCAAAGTCGAAGCCTCCACGCTTCCCCAGGATATGCGCCTTCAGAGGATGCTCGGCCACCTCCCTGCCCTGGTTCATCCCAAGCCGCGCTCGGTTCTGGTGGTCGGTTGCGGCGCTGGGGTGACGGCCGGAACCTTTGTCGTGCATCCGGAGATCGAGCGAATCCTGATTTGCGAACTGGAGCCCCTGGTCCCCGCTGCGAGCGCACGTCATTTTGCCAGAGAAAATCACGGGGTGATCCATGACCGCCGCACAGAGGTCGTCCAGGATGACGCGCGCCACTACGTCCTCACCACGCCCGAGCGCTTCGACATCATCACTTCCGATCCGATTCACCCCTGGGTAAAGGGCGCCGCCACGCTCTATTCGAAGGAGTACTTCGAAATGGTCAAACGGCACCTGAACCCGGGCGGAGTCGTCAGCCAATGGGTGCCGCTATACCAGACCGATCCGGAGACGGTGCGGAGCGCCATTGCCACCTTCGTTTCGGTGTTTCCGCACGCCACTGTCTGGAACAACGACTTGGGCGGGGAAGGCTATGACGTGATGCTCCTGGGCCAGGCGGAACCGGCGCGGATCGACATTGGCGAACTCGCGCGGCGCCTGGCGCGGCCGGATTACTCCATGGTTCGCGAGTCGCTTTCCGAGGTGGGCCTTGGAACAGAGCTTTCGCTCCTGGCTACTTATGCCGGCCAGGCGACCGATCTGGCGCCCTGGCTGGCGAACGCTGCCATCAACCACGACCGCGACTTGCGCCTGCAATACCTGGCCGGACTGGGGATGACGCAGAATATCGCCACCGACATCATGTACCAGATCCTGGGGCACCGCCGGTTCCCCAGTACCCTGTTCACGGGCTCGGACGAAGAGATGCGGTCGCTGGGCAGCATGTTACAAACGTGGCGGTAGGCTGTCATCCCGGAGGGTACGGCTCCTTGGCACCGATGAAGTGGTGGGACATGAATTGATCTGCGTGTAGCACGAGCCCCCTGCGTTGTCATAAGGGGAAAACCCTACGGCGGCGCGGGGCTCAGTCCGCCAAAAGGAGGCCTCTCCTACTGCTCCGCGTTGAAATCGAACAGATCCGTATTGGTGCGGACCTGAAGATGGCCTGCGCCGAGGCCCTTGGTTTCGATCGGCAGGAAGACGGCGCCGTCCGTGCTTTCGCCCGGGGCAAGCTTGGTCTGCACCAGAGCCACTGCGGAAGCTGTGGCTGCCGCGCGCAATTTTGACGATCCAAAAGCGAGCGCTGCCTGGCGCCGCGTTTCGAAACCGTTGGTGGACTTCATATTGGGGATGCCGTAAATAGCTGTTTCGTAGGTATTTACGAGCTTGATTACGTCGCCGCCGGTGCCCTTTTGCATGAGCATGGCGATAATCGATTGCGCGCTGGCCGCTTCGATGGTTTCCCCGTTGTTCCGAAGGTAGTAAAAATCTTCCGGCCGGATGACGTACGGCCCCGCCGACCCGTTGGAAACCGCGATCTGCAGAATCGTGTACTCCCGCAGGTGCGAGGGCAGCGGCGCGAACATGATTGTAATGCCGCTGTGCGTCAGCGTCTGATACTTCAAGCCGCGGGATTCAAATTCGATTACTTGCGCGCCGACTGTTTGGAGGAAGATAAGTACACTCATCCCCACGGCGGCTGCGTATTGGGCCACCAGACTATCTTAATATGGGCGCCGCGTGCTATATCGTTCGCTTTTGATATTTCCCGCTTCGCGCGTGCCGGGGGCAGGGCACCGGTCAAAGCGAAAAGCCTTGACGTGATAGACTGGCGGACACCGCATTTGGGAGGTGCCATGTATCACCGGATCGCCAGGGCCGCCGCCCTGTTATTCCTGGGCGTCACTCTCGCAAGCGTACCGGTTTTTGCTCAGGTCGATTTCTCCGGCGAGTGGGCGCCGCGCTTCTTCGAGGACCAGCCGGAACGGGTCCCCGGCCCGGAACTAGGCGACTACCTCGGCTTGCCGATCAACGATGCCGCTCGCATGAGAGCGGATACCTGGGACGCGTCCCTTCTGACGCTCCCGGAATGGCAATGCCGGCCCCACTCGGCAGACTACATCTGGCGCGGACCTTCCCCCCTGCGGATCTCCAAAGAGGTTGACCCGGTCTCGCGCGAAATCGTCGGTTTTCATGCCGAGTGGCTCCGCTCCGTAGACCGTCCGGTCTATCTCGATGGGCGGCCGCACCCGCCGGACTGGTCGGCTCATACATGGGCGGGCTTCACCACGGCTAAATGGGAAGGAGATGTGCTGACCACGCAGGTGACACACCTGAAGGAAGGCTACATCCGGCGCAACGGAATGCCGCGCAGCGATCTGGCCACCATGACCGAACACTGGATCCGGCACGGAAACTGGCTGACAGTGGTCACGATTGTTCACGACCCGGTCTATCTGACGGAGCCGTTTGTGCGCAGCACGGACTACGAACTGGATCTCCACCAGCAGGTTCCCCCTTACCCCTGCGAAGTAGTCGAAGAAGTGGACCGGCCGGCAGGACTGGTTCCCCACCATCTGCCTGGGACCAACAACTTCGTCTTCGAATTCGGGAAGAAGTACGGCGTTCCCGCCGAAGCTGCGCGCGGCGGCGCGGAGACCATGTATCCAGAGTACCGGCTGAAAATCAACCAGGGCCATTGAGCCATTGGAACTCATGATTCGAGCCTCACATCCCAATCGGCGTTTATCGGTCTTGATGGGCGAGCTGCAGCTCTCGGCGGCCCTGGTAGTTCTCACCCTAGGGGTGCTCAGTCCCAGTCCTGCGGCAGCCCAGGGTCTTGGCCTTGGGGATGGGGTTCCGCAGGATGGAGCCGTGCATATCCTGCACGTGCGCGGTCCGATTTACATGTTGGTAGGCGCGGGCGGCAATATTACGGTATCGGTGGGCGAGGATGGCGTGATGATGGTCGATACCGGCCTGGAGACCATGGCGGACAAGGTTCTTGCCGCGGTTCGGGAATTGCAAAAAGAGACAGCCACCAACGGCATCAGCCAGCTGCATTATGGCGCGGAGACGCGTTCGTCGGTTCGCGCGATTCTCGACACCGACGCTCCTCCGAAACCGATCCGCTATATCGTCAATACTCACCTCCACGCCGACCATATCGGCGGCAATGAGAAGTTCGCCAAAGCCGGGCGAACACTTACCGGCGGAAATGTGGCCGGAGATCTGGCCAACGCCGCTGAGGGTGCTGCTATCATTGCGCAGCAAAACGTCCTCGATCGCATGAGCAAGCCCCGTGCGGCCAACCAGGCGGCTATTCCCTTCGATGCGCTTCCCACGGAGACCTTCCATCGTGATATGAAGCTGAGCCATTTCTTCAACGGCGAAGGGGTCCACATCATTCATCAGCCCTCCGCGCACACCGATGGCGACAGTATCGTCTACTTCCGCGGCTCAGACGTGATTAGCACGGGTGACATTTTCGTAACAAACAGCTATCCGGTCATCGACCTGGCCAATGGAGGCAGCATTAACGGAACTATCCAGGCCTTGAACAATATTCTGGATTTGGCCATCGCTGAGTTCCGCCTGGAAGGTGGAACCATGATCATCCCAGGCCATGGGAGGCTTGGGGATTCCGCCGATTTGGCGTACTACCGGGATATGGTCACAATCGTGCGTGACCGCGTCCAGGACATGCTCAAACGGGACATGTCGCTGGAGCAGGTAAAAGCGGCGAGGCCGACCAGGGACTACGATCCGCGATACGGCGCTACCAGCGGCTTTTGGACTACGGACGCCTTCGTAGAAGCGGTCTACCGGAGCCTCGCGGGTGAAAGAAAAAAATAAGACCGAAAAAAATAAGACCAGCCTCTGGCGTTCGCATCGATCCAATTTGCCGGTGCTTTTGGTAACAAAATTGCCGGTTTTTGCGCGCAAAATGTGCGTGACCGCGCTGTGGAGGGCGGTCTATACTCAAAACACCTGTATCAGGGGGTAGGAATTCATATGGACGCCGTAGGAAACGAAATACTTCTAGCGGAGGATCCGCTAACTTACCTTCCCCGGAAAGCCGTCAGGCACTGGGGGAAAGGAACCACGATCTATAGCCCGGAACAACCTTCGGAACGCCTGCACTTAGCCGTGGTAGGCCGCGTGAAGGTCAGTACCAGGTCAGACGATGGACGCGAAACCATCTGGCGCCTCATTTCCAGTGAGGGAATCTTCGGAGAATCCGTGCTGGTAGGCGGCCCGGCGCTGGAAACGGCTATCGCCATCGATGATGTGACACTCATGTCGTGGAGCCGCGCCGAAATCGAACAGCAGATCGACCGCGAACCAAAACTGGGCCTTGCGCTAACACAGTACCTGGTCGGTCAGTGCGTCGCCCTTCAGGAACGCATTGAGTGTATGTCCATGTACAAGACACCGGAGCGGGTCATGATCGCCATGGTGAAGCTTGCCCGAACGTTGGGGAAACCGGCGCCGGATGGCGCCACTCGCCTCGGCTGGCTCACGCATCGTACCATCGCTGAATATGTCGGCACCTCGCGGGAGATCATCACGTACCAGATGAATCGTCTGCGACGGCTGGGCCATATTCAGTACACTCGCCGCTACATCGATGTCTATACGGGCAGCCTGGTCGAATCTCTGCGCCAGGAGGGGATCACCCTTTCCGACGCAACGTTAGACTTTAGGGGCAAGAGCCTGGGGGCGGGAAGCTCGCCGTACTAACGTCACTCGCAATGAATTGGCCGAACCGCTCGCGGCTCCACCCCTGTCGGCTTTCGGAGCCGCGACCGTGAGGGAGCGGTGTCGGATGGGCAGGCCTTCTCCGCTGATCGGACAGCCGCGCGGTTAGCGCGTTCGCGACAGCGGACTTTCGCGTTCCGGATTTCGCCTGTCGCGACCGGCCCCGGCCGCGACGTTAAGCCTATTTCAACGTGTAGGTCAGGCCCATCGTGGCTTGGTACGAGTTCTTGCGGAAGCCTGGCGAGGGGTTGTGCAGGTAGCTCTCGAGCATGCTGATGGTAAAGGCGAACCGCTTGTAAACCGGGATGTTCAGAGCCGCGTTGGCCGAACCCAGCCAGGCATTGAGATTGTTCCAGGTGGGCGTGACGGTCAGCTGCTGGGTTACCGAAATACCGCTGCCGAATTTGCGTAAGAAACTCTCGCCGAAATTTGAGGCCAGCAAGCTCTGGTCGTGGCTGGCAATGGCAAACTGCTGGTGAATGTAACCGATGCTCCCTTTCACGTCGAGGGTCTCGTTAACTTTTTTGATGGCCGTCCAGCCGAGGCCGCCCGCATAGTTTTGCTGCAAGTCCAGACCTTGTGAAAAGTTGTGATCGGCTGCCAATTGGACGAAGCCGAAGAGGTGTGACTGGTCCAGATACTCGTCCCGCTCGGCATCGGCATGCACGATCTCGGTCTTGATCGTAGGCGTGTTCGGCTGCAAAATACGGCCGTCGGATATTGCGAAGTTGAAAATGGTGCGATTGCGTGCGGGCAGATAGGATTCGACGGGAATGGCGCGCACCAGGTTCAACGCGGCTGTCACAGTACGGCTTTCCTGTGTGGCCTGGACGAGCGAGCCCCCAAGCGTAGTCGTGCCGGTCCACGCCTGAAAGGGGCTCATGTGCGGCGGCTCAACTTCTTTCTGGAACGTGTCCTGGTCGAGTATTTGCGCCGCGTCACCCACCGCAAGAGTCTGTGTGGAGCCGCTACGCTGGCTGACGACCATGGTCTGCCCGGTGACTTCCAGGACGCCTTGCGGGATCTTCGAAGTGTCGCCGTGGGGACGAATGATCACCTCCTTGCCGATCACCGCGTATTGACCGTGGACATGTAGTTCCTTCACCTTGCTCCAATCGGCGGTGAGATCTCCCAGCAAGTCGCTTTTGAAGCTGAGTGATTTGCCGCTCGAACCCACGAAATGCCCGACCACCTTCTCGTCATCGAGGAGGATGAGGACGTCTGGCTGCGGCTTGCTGCCGGCCGCCTGCGCGGCCAGCCGGGGCATTTCCCAAAAGCCCACGCCGAATCCGGTAATCAAAAGCGGGAGGCAATGGCGAAAAGAGAGGCGCATGTATCTCAGGATACATGCTGGTTCCGATAAACGCTTTGCCTTCAATCTCATGGTCGAATCATGGTCTTGCTGGTCTTGCTTTCGTCTCTTTGCAAACATTTCCCGGAAGGCGTAGAATCCTAACGCGTAGGATTTTGGGGCCGCATCCGATGGACTGTCAAACTTGCAATCACTTGCTTGCTGCATATAGGCAATCCGTCAGCCTCTTCAAAGATGCTGTGAAGAACGGTTCAGGGGCAGCCGGAGATGATTCCAGGCTGACCAGCGCAGAAGCTAGACGTCTAGGACAGATGTGCATAGACGCCAGCGACGCTCTCATGGAGCATTGGAGGCAGGACCACAGGGACAGCGCACCTGCGTCTCGGCCGA
>CAZKVF010000264.1:0-6247 GCA_964556085.1 uncultured Solibacteraceae bacterium | reverse complement strand
GTTGCTCGTGTGCGGCTTCCTGGCCGCCCAGAAAAGCACCCGGAGTACCGCGTGAAGTGGGGTCAGCCCTTCTGGGCTGTGGGGCAGGCGCTTCGCCCTGCCAACCAGCGGCTTCGGAGCAGCGACCGTAAGGGAGCGGTCGTGTTGCTGGTGCTTGCTCTGGCAGGTTGTGCCAATAAAGCACCTCTGCCCGTCCTCGGCCAAGTCCCCCCTTTTCAGCTAACCTCTCAGACCGGCGAAGCCTTCGAACGCAAGGCACTCGATGGTCACGTGTGGGTTGCCGATTTCATTTTCACCACCTGCCCTGGCCCGTGCCCGCGCATGAGTTCGCAAATGCACCAGATCCAGACCGCCACCGCCGATACTCCTGACCTGAAACTGGTTTCCTTCACCGTGGACCCGGCCCACGACACGCCCGAAGTCCTGGCGGCTTATGGAAAGCACTTTCTGGCGCAGCCCGGGCGCTGGTACTTTCTGACTGGGCCGCAGGCGCGCCTCGATGAAATCGGCCGCGGCGGCTTTAAGCTTAACCCGGTGGATGGCACCCTGGACCACAGCACGCGCTTCGTCCTCGTCGATCGCGCGGCACGCATTCGCGGCTATTACGCCTCTTCCGATCGCGGCTTCCCCGCTGGGCTGCTTCGCGACCTGCGCCAACTGGAACGCGAGAAGTCGTGACCGCGCTGCTGCCCTCGATCAACGCCCTGTTGAACGGCACGGCGGCGATTCTTTTGATCTGGGGCTACACGCTGATCCGGCGCAAGCGCATCGACGCCCACCGCCGGGTCATGCTCACGGCTTTCATGGTCTCCTGCCTGTTCCTGATCTGTTACCTCGTGTATCACTACCAGGTGGGCCACGTGGTCTATCCCAAGACCGGCATCATTCGCAGTATCTACCTGACCCTCCTCACCTCCCACACAATACTCGCAGCGGCGGTGCCGTTCCTTGCGGTGATCACGCTGCGTCGTGGCCTCGGCGGACGCTACGATCGCCATCGCCGCATCGCCCGCTGGACCCTCCCCATCTGGCTCTACGTCAGCGTGACCGGCGTCGTCGTGTATTTGATGCTGTACCGCTTCTGAGCCTCGGAGATTGCTAAGCGCTTTCGCCCATCCGTCAAAGACCCAAGAACCAGCGGCACCCGAACAATACGACCGCGAACGCCAGGGCTGTGATGAGAGTGATGGTGAAATCGTGGCGCAGGGGATCGGATTGACCGGCGGAAAACATTTCGCTGCTCCCGGCAGGCACTAGCGGCGGGCCATGGCGATCGTCCAAACGCGGCACGTCGCGCGCCGGATCGCCTTCCCCCACCGCGCGATTGATGATCTCTACCAGCGGCTCCGGTTCTGCCGGGAACCGTTCTTGCGTTGTGCTGGGCAGCATGGCCCGCAGCTCTCCGAAGGCCAAGGGCTTCAGCGGCGTCACCACGGAATAGCCGAGGGTGTCGGCCATTTGACAAGCAACGTAGCCAATCGTCAGCCAATCAAAGGGCTCGCCTAGAGGCGGGTCGTGATGCCGGCCAACAACCAGGCAGAAATCCTGAGGCAGTTTCCACTGTGCCAGCAGCAGGCGCCCAGCCTCGCAGTGATCCATGCCGAACAGGTATTTTTCCTGGTCCAGCAAGGATAAGGAATCGCGATCGGCGGCCCGCAGGATACGGTTATAGGCATCAGGATAAGCCACCAATAGCCCCAAACGCCCGATATCGTGCAGTAGACCCAGAGTATAGGCGTGCTCGAGCGATTGCCCGGTCGCGCGTGCCAGTTCCCGCGAAAGCATGGCCGTGGCCGTCGTATGGCGCCAGCACTTATCGAGCGCCTCCGTGCGCAATGCTGCCCGCATGTAATTGCTAGTGGCGACTGCCATGATCAGCGCTTGCACGCGGCTCAGGCCCAGCAGGAAGACCGCTCGTTGCACGCTGTCGACCTGCTGGACCACTCCAAAGAGCGGAGAATTCGCCAGCCTCAGCACTTGCGCCGAGAGTGTGGGGTCCGCCGAAATCTCTGCCACCAGGCGCGCCGTGTCCGGCTGCTCCACCGAAAGCAGGTCCAGTACGCGAAGAACGATCGGAGGAAATGCGGGAATGTTCGCGAGCACCAGATTTTGATCCAGACGGTCCCCCGCTTGCTTCACGGCGTTGCTCCTGCCGTATAACTTATCGGCGATTTCCGGGGGGATTTTACTCGGCTGGCGGCCGGTCCGTCGCCGTTTGACACCGCCATTTGTGGGCGATAAACTTCGTGCCATGAAATCCGTCCCCCAAGAGGGTGCATGACATGACGAAACGAAGCCTGAAAGAGCAAGGTTCTTCGCGGCGATCATTCCTGGCGGGCTCGGCCGCGGGGCTGGGGTCGGCCTGGATCGCTGCCAACTGGACCGGAATCCTGGAAGCTCAAGAGCATGCCAAGCGAGCCGCCACCTCGGGGTCGCCCGGCAAGTTTGAGTTCTTTTCGCCCGAACAGGCGGCCGAAGTGGAAAGCGTGGCCGCTCAGATCATCCCCACCGACGATACGCCCGGAGCGCGCGAAGCCGGAGCGGTCTATTTCATTGACCGCGCTCTGACTACCTTCGACAAGGAGCGCCAGGCGGTCTACACGCAAGGGTTGGGAGATCTCCAGGCGAAAACGCGCGAACTCTTTCCCAATGCGGCGAAATTCAGTGGCCTGACGGCGGATCAACAGGTCCAGGTGCTCAAGGCAATCGAAAAGACTCCGTTCTTCGCTCAGATCCGCACGCACACCATCACGGGGTTCCTGGCCAACCCCGAATACGGCGGCAACCGGGACGAGATCGGCTGGAAGCTGATCAGCTTCGATGGCAAGTTCCACTATCAGGCGCCGTTTGGTTACTACGACGCGGAAGGCAAGACAGCCAACGGGAAAGGTTAAAAGCCATGGCAAGATTTAACCCCAACAAGGAAGTCGATTTTCTGGTGGTCGGCTCGGGAATTTCCGGCGGCATCATGGCAAAGCAACTCTCCTCTGCCGGCTTTGACGTGGTGGTCCTCGAACAGGGCGACTATATTCGCGAAAAGGACTTCCGTTACGATCAGTTGAAGCGAACCTCCCATTCGTCGCTTCTCGCCACCGACGCCAATCCGGTTACGTTTCGCCAGACGGACAAAGACAAGGCCGTCCTCACCTCGGCCTTCCACTATGGCCGCTGCGTAGGAGGCGGAACGGTTCATTATTCCGGAAGCAGCTGGCGGCATCACGAGAGCGATTTCCACGAGCGCAGCATCTTCGGTCCGATCGCCGGCACCGGCTTCGATGATTGGCCGGTCAGCTACCAGGAACTGGAGCCGTATTACACCAAGGTTGAATGGGAAATCGGCTACTCGGGCCAGGCCGGAGCGAGCCCCTTCGAGTCGTTCCGATCGAAGCCCTATCCGCTGCCGCCCATGCCCAACAAATCCTCCGGCGTGCTGATGGAACGCGCGGCCAAAAAGCTCGGATATCATCCGGTTCCCGTGCCTGTGGCCATGCTCTCGCAGGCCTATCTGGGACGGTCGGCGTGCGTGCATTGCGGCTTCTGCTCATCATTCGGCTGCCATGTGGGCGCCAAGTCGAGCGCGCTTGTGGCCGTGATCCCGGCCATCGAGAAGAGTCCCCACGCGGAATTGCGGACTAATGCCTATGTCCGCGAGATCTCTGTCGACAAGGACGGCCGCGTCACCGGCGCCGTGTATTTCGATGCGAACAAGAAGGAAGTCTTCCAGAAGGCCAAGGCCGTAATCGTATCGGCCAACGGCCTCGGTTCGCCGCGGCTGCTGCTGATGTCGAAATCGAGTCGCTTCCCGGATGGCTTGGCGAACACCAACGGCGCCGTCGGGAAATATTTCATCCCGGGATGCGGCGCCAGCGTTCAAGGCATTTTCGAGCACCCGCTGAACGAGTACAAGAGCGTCACCACGACCCGCGCGATCGAAGACTTCTATAATGCCGATCCCAAGCGCGGATTCTATGGCGGCGGGCGCATTGACGCCCGCGGCAACACCACACCCATCGGTTTCGCGCTGGGCGGGCTCTCGCCTGACACCGCGCGCTGGGGATCCGAGTACAAGAAGGCGTTGCACAACGACTTCAGCCGGACCATGACCATGCAGGGCTTCTTGACGTGCCTGCCGCTCGAAACCAACAACATCACGCTGGATCCGGAGGTGAAGGACGCCTGGGGCCTGCCGGCCATCCGCGTGACTTACAAAGATCATGCGGACGACATGAAGAACAAGCAGTACTTCACCGACCGCATGATGGAACTCATGGAGGCGGCCGGACCGATCAAGAAGTGGGCATCGCCGGTTCGGGAAGAACGAGCCATGGGGCACACCATGGGCGGGTGCCGCATGGGCAACGATCCGAAGACCTCGGTCGTGGACCGCTTCCACCGGGCGCACGACGTCCCCAATCTGTTCGTGGTGGATGGGAGCAACTTTGTCACCAGCGCCCGCAACCACCCCACGTGCACGATTTCCGCTCTCGCCTTCCGCGCCGCGGACCACATCATCCAGGAGTCCAAGAAGGGAAATATCAAGACGTCGGGCTCGTAGCGCGGCGGGTTAGCTGGAACAGGTTCGAGTGGTTGACGGCGGGCGAACTGGAAAGCATGGGCGGAGCCGCCGCGCCGCAGCACCGCTTGTACTTCAGGCCGGAATGGCAAGGGCAAGGGGCGTTGCGGGGAGTTCGTTCCGGAGCTGGGAACCGAGGATCAGGGACCAGGGTCTGGGGATTGGGGGCTGGAGACTGGGCTGCTCGCGGGGGGATGGCAGCCTCACGGTCGCGGCTCGCTTTTGGAGCTGGGTTGGCAAACGGCGAGATCGCCTGCCCCACCTGGCCAAACAATTGGGTTTGAATTGTTTGGGATTTCAGCCGGGCGTCGTCGGCTATGCCCTTGATGACCCGGTGCGCGTCGGCGATGCCGATGTAATCTTCATTGAAACCCTCGCGCAGGACTTCGGCGCGCAGCCAGCGATCGGACTGGAACTGGCGCAAGTCGTTGAGCAGGCGGCGCAGGGAGTTGTGGGCCGAGGCGCGAGCGCGATCGATAGAGGCCTGGGTGATTGGATTGGCGCCGTCTTCAGCTTCGGCTATGACGCAGCGGTGGAGTCGCCAGGCTGTGCGTACGATTTCGACAGTCAGCATTTCCTCGACTGGGCCGATGGGGTTGAGGTCTTTCCAAAGAGCTTTGGAGAGTTTAGTGTAGTCAGCGGACTCTTCGGGCCGGACACAGTTTTGGGTGGAGAATAGGCCGAACTTGAGGTGATTGCGGGAAGACCGGGTCTTACCGTCGGAGGTTTTGGGGCCGCAGGACGCTGCGGCGTTGAGACGATTGGCTTCGACTTGCGCGGCGGATGCCATGGTGGGATCTCCTTTCCGGCTCCAGAGTAGGACGGCGACATGAGGGTTTCCAGGGTGGATATCTGTAAATCGATGAGAAGGTGGGGTAAAAACTCGGGAAAAAGATGTTATCGTCTTTTGCATCCCTTCGATTAACGGTTCGGACGGAAGGCCGACGCAAGGGCGTTTGTCGTTTATTAATCCAGTGCGATGGCCCGGATTCAGCCGTTTCCGAGTAGCGCGTCTTCCGCCCCGAGTAAGCGCTATTCGGGGGCGATCTCTCAGGCTCCGCGCCGCTCGTGCCTCGGCGTTGCAGAAAGGGTCCGTTTTCAGGCTAGACGGCACTTTGTAGAATTGACACATGGCGCTCAAACGAATGGACAACGTCGGAATCGTCGTCGATGACCTCGGAGGGACTATTAATTTCTTTCGCGAGCTCGGCCTTGAGCTCGAAGGGCGGGCCATGATCGAAGGAGAATGGGCCGGACGTGTCACTGGATTGGGCGACCAGCGCGTCGAGATTGCCATGATGCGCACGCCGGACGGCCACAGCCGGGTCGAGCTCTCCCGCTTCCTCACACCGCCTGCCGTCGCAGATCACCGCAACGCCCCAGTGAACGCTCTAGGCTACCTCCGCGTCATGTTCACCGTGGACGACATCGACGAGACGCTTGAAAAGCTCCGCAAGCGCGGCGCGCAGCTGGTAGGCGAAGTAGTCCAGTATAAAAACGCGTATCGGCTCTGCTACATCCGCGGGCCTGAAGGGCTTCTCATCGGACTCGCCCAGGAACTCAGCTGAGCGCAATACGAAAACAGGACCAAGAGCGACTGTCAGCCTAGTGCCCCAGGTTCGGCGGGTGGCACACCCTACCACTTATCAATCGAACGTTCATTGATTCGGGTGC
>CAZKVF010000263.1:0-11424 GCA_964556085.1 uncultured Solibacteraceae bacterium | reverse complement strand
GCTTCTGCAGCAGGACGGTGGAAGTGAAGAAGCGTGCATCGAGCAGAGGCACCCGCTCGGTGAAATTCCGCAAGGCGACGTCCATGGGGGCCCCCAGGTTTTGCTCGTTGAAAAGCGTGCGGAATTCCTGGCCGAGCGGATCTGCCAGTTCATCCCCGAGCATCTCGAGGCTGATTGTAAATGCGTGGCCGGCGCGCATCGAGCGAGCCAGGAAATCCAGGGCCTCGGGAAATTGTTCCTCGAAACGGGAAAGGCGCGCGAGCCGCTTCTTCCGGACGATCAGGTAAGGGATCAGTCCACACAGGACTGCCAAGGCAATAGCGCTTACCGGCCCGTACAGGATCGGAATCAAGCCGCCGAGGCCGAGGCCGGGAATGGCGGCGAGCGCCATGGCGCCCATGAGGCGGGAAGAAGACCAGTTCAAACCGGCTTGTTGCAATTCCGTTTGCGCATGCCTGGAGAATTGCAGGGATTGCAAGAGCCCTTTGAGGCCGCCCGGCTTATCGGGCTCGATTTCCTTCAATAGGGTCGCAACGGTGAGAGTGGGCTGCCCGGACGCCGTCTCGATCATGCTGGTCATTCGCTGCTTACGCCGGGCGTCGAAAAATTTCGTGCCGGCGCTTACGGACAGCAATACGACCACGAAAACGACGGCGAACGTGAGCAGGACGGTTGACGGCATCAGTTAATCTCCACCATCGTTTGGAACAGGTGCGGGGGCAGATTGATGCCGGACGCCTTGAAACGGTCGTAGAATCTCGGGCGGATCCCCGTGGCACGGAAGCGGCCCAGGACGCGGCCCGATTCGGCGATGCCGGTCTTTTCGAAGAGAAAGATGTCCTGCAGAGTGATGACGTCCTGTTCCATGCCGACGCATTCAGTCACATGAGTCACCCGGCGCGAGCCGTCGCTGAAGCGGCCCACCTGAATGAACAGGTCTACCGCGGAAGCCACCTGCTGGCGAATGGAGCGAACGCCCATGTTGGCGTTGGCCATGCCCACCATGACCTCCAGGCGGCCCAGGGCATCGCGCGGGGCGTTGGCGTGGATCGTGGTGAGCGAGCCATCGTGGCCGGTATTCATGGCCTGCAACATATCCAGGGCCTCCTCGGCGCGAACCTCACCCACGATGATGCGATCGGGGCGCATACGGAGGGCGTTAATGACCAGTTGCCGTATGTGGATGGCGCCTGCGCCTTCCACGTTGGGAGGGCGGGTCTCCAGGCGGGCAACATGAGTCTGTTGCAGGCGTAGTTCGGCCGCATCTTCGATGGTGACAATACGTTCGTCCTCGGGAATGTAAGACGAGAGAGCGTTCAGCAGGGTAGTCTTCCCGGCTCCCGTACCACCGCAGATCACAATATTGAGCCGTGCTTTAACGGCGCCCTTGAGCAGTTCGAGCATGCCCTCGGTCAGGGTCAGCTTGGCCACGAGGTCTTCGCCCTTGAGTGCGTGCTGGCCGAAACGGCGGATCGATAGCAGGGGTCCATCCACCGCGATCGGGGGAATGGCAGCATTTACGCGGGATCCGTCAGGGAGCCGGGCATCTACCAGCGGCGAGGACTCGTCAACGCGGCGGCCTACACGCGATACGACCTTCTCGATAATTCGCAAAAGATGGGCATCGTCCTTGAACTCCACCGGAGTGCGGTACAGCTTGCCGCCGCGTTCTACATAGACAAGCCGCGGCGTGGTGACCAGAATATCACTCACCGTGGGATCCTGGAGCAGCGGTTCCAGGGGGCCCAGCCCGAAGACTTCATCGAGAATCTCCTCGATCACCCGGTCTTTTTCGATGAGGCTGAGCGGAGTCTTCTCTTCCTCCACCAGTTTGGCAACCGCCGCGCGAACCTCGGTGCGCACGCGGTCGCTGGCCATCGAAGAGAGTGCTTCCAGATTGATGCGGTCGAGCAGTTTCCGGTGGAGCGTAAACTTCAGCTCCTGGTATTCCGGCGTGTACCCCTCGCGAACAAAAAGGCGATTGACCCACCCGGTCTCCCGGTTCTGGGGGGTTTTATGAATTGAATCGAAGCCGATAGCCATATTGTTTTCTCATTTGAAAAACGGGAATCGCTTCCGGGAGACTTCTCCTTCCAAACCCGAGAGCTTTGAGGCCAGTTTTCCGATGCTTTTGCCCAGTTCCGACGACCGCGACAACATGCGGCCTTCGGCGTACGTTTCATACAGTTCGGGGTAGTCGTTCGGAACCATATAAAAAATGGGAACCCCCAGCATCTTTTCGATCTCCCCGGGAGTAATGTCGAGGCGTTTGGGCGCCCGGTTCAGGATCAGCTTGATACGATTTTTCCCGTACCCGGTATCGAACAGCGTCTGAATGATCTGCTTGGTCTGGTGCAAGGCAGGCACTTCGAGCGTGGTGACCACGCAGGCCTCGTCCAGTTCTTCCAGCGCGGCCAGAGCCGTACGGCTGAGGCTCCGGCCCAGATCCACCAGGGTCCAATCGTAAATCGGACGGGCAAACCCGAGAACATGCCTGACCTGGTCATCGCGGAGCTGTGTTTTAGTGGCTAGCGCCGCGGGCGTGGACACGATTTCGACGCCCGGGATACCGTTGGAAACGAGCGCCCGCCAGTAGGAAATGTCTAGTCGGTGCAGATTGTTGATGGCATCGAGAATGGAGTAGACAGACTTGGTTTTCGTCAGGAACCGTACCATGCCGGCATCCAGATCCAAATCCATGAGCAAGACTTTGTGGTTGTGGTAGCCCAGTTCGGCCGCCACATGGCAGACCAGGGTAGTGGCGCCGCATCCGCCCTTTGCCGAAAGGAAAGCGTAGCCTTTGCCGGCACCCTTGGCGCCTCCATCACGGCGGCGGCTGCGCTCCACGGAACGCTTCTCGAGGGCCCGGCGCAGCGATTCCTGTAACGGCGGAAACAGGAATTCGTTCACACCCGCACGCAAGGCCGCCAGGATGGTGTCGGCGGTGGCGGAGTTGTGCAGGGCAATGATCATGGGATCGCCAGTGGCACTGCGAATCGAGGTGACAAGCCCTTCGAGCGGCTCTTTCCACGCGCTGATATCGATCAGTACGACATCCGGCCGCATGCGTTCGAGCCGGTCGAGGAAGTTGACCAGGTCCCCGTTAAGATCCTGGTGCTCGACGATTACGCGGAAGGGCAGGGCAGACAGGCAACCCTGGGTCTGATCGCGGAGTTCGCGATTTTCAATTGCCAGTCCGATAGTCAGGGGGTACATACTGCACCCGCTCGTCCCGTGCCCGCCGGATTACGTGCTTTATGACAGCGCCGCAATCTCGGGAAACCGCCCGGTTCGCACAGGCTCATGGGAGCCTTACGAGGTGGGCACGGGACTCGATTCACCTCGCGCCTCCCGAGCTGTTACCGGGAGGCTGCGGGAATGGCGGTGCAGTCAAGCCGGGATTGGCGGATGGCGCGGCCTGGGGCACAGGCACGGGCACGAGCTGGAATGGCGGCACGGCCGAATTTTGAGACCCCTGGCCCTTTCCTTTATCCGGCGCCAACTCCTCGATACGAATACTGTCGGCGGGAGGTCTTGTAGGCACGGGCCCCGTCTGCGAAATCCCGGGTTGACGCATATCGCCGCCACTGTTGGGCGGCAGGAATGAGACTGGGAACTTTAGGTTCGGCACCGGTTGTCCGGCGGGGATGGGACGGACCACTTCCGGCGTTATGATGACAAGCAACTCGCTGCTGCCCTTAATTAGGGTTGTGGACTGGAACAGTTTACCTAACAGTGGGATGTCGCCTATTCCCGGGATCTTGTTCAGGTTTTTCGTAGTGGTGTTGTCGAGCAGCCCGCCGATGACAAAGCTCTGCCCACTCTCCAGTTCCACTTCCGTGTTCACGCGCCGGGTACTGAGTGCCGGAATGGTGAAGCCTTGGAAGGTGACCGCATTGGCATAGTCGAGGGAGCTGACCTCCGGCGCAACCTGGAGGCGGATAGTCCCACGAGGTGTAATATTGGGCAGAAAATTGAGCCGGACCCCAAATTCCCGGAACTGGATGGTTACCGCGCCCACCCCCGCTCCTCCCTGGAGGGTTGGGAAGGGAAATTCGCCGCCGGCCACAAAGCTCGCCGGCTTACCATCGATCGCCATGACGTTCGGCTCCGCCAGCATTTCGAGGGCATTGCGAGATTGCAGCGCTTTGATAGTAGTCAGGAGATCGATATCCGGCCGGAACAGGAGTATATTCAAGGGCTGGGTGACGCCGGGGGTTGTCTGTCCGGAGCCGGAATTGGAACTGGCGATCGAAGGGGGCCCGAATTGTTGGGTAGAGACAGCCGTGGTCTGATTGAAAGCGGTACTGACGAGATTGATCCCCAGATCGGTTTCAACGTTCCGGTCCACGCTGGCGAAACGTACTCTCAGTAAGATTTGCGCTTCGACCGGCGGCACGTCAACGCGCAGCAGGTTGACCGCTTTGCCCACCGTGGCGACGATGGCCATGACGCGCTCGGCCGCGATCATGTCCTTCACGGTGCCCCGAACAAAAGCCGTGTCGTTTTCAAACGTGATGTCTATATTGGTATCCGGGAACTCACGACTGATCTGCTGGCGGACAGCTTCGAGCTTGGCCTGGCTCGGGCGGATGGTCAGATCATAAAGCAATCGATTCCCATTCTGCTGCCAAACTACCAGCGACGTGTCCCCAGGACCTTTGCCGTTAATCAGGACCTCGCGGGGACTGACCGCGACGGCTTCGACCACTTCGCCGTTAGCCACCGAAAGGCGCTGGATGGGGACCTGGCTGTCGATGATCAGAGACTTGCCGACCGCAACTATAAGCCTGGTAGGCGAGGCGGTTGTCTGGCCCTGCGCCGCGGACTGGTTTGGCGGCACCTGGTTGAGGGGCGAGGGTTCACTCTGGAAGAGTGGGGTTGCAGCGTTCTGCGCAAGGACGGAACAAGGCAGCGAACCAAGCACGAGCAGCGCCCCTACGCTGGCGGCGCGATGAATATTGGCCGGCACCTATTTGTCCTCCCCGGGAGCCTCAAACTTGTGCTCGGCCTTCTTGCTGCCGGATATAATTTCCATCACGAACGGTTCTTCTTTCTTGACAGGAGGAGGCGGCGGAGCAACAGCCACCTCGGGCGGCGATGCAACCGGTTTGGCCGGATGTGGCCGCGAGCGGGCCACCGGCGGCGCTGGAGCTTCGTTGACTGGTTTGGCCTTGCCGCCGAAAAGCTGACTCAAGGCTACGCCGTCTGTCTTGGCGACCTCACGATCGAGTGGATTGCGCAGCACCAATTGGATGGTGGTTTGATGGCTCGCAAGGCTGAGTTGTTCGGCCTGTTCCGGGGTGACCAGCAGGTTGACCACCTGCACGGCCACAGGCTTCCCTTCAGCGTCTTTTTTGAAATCCTGACCGGCCGACAGCACCTCGATATTCTGAAGCAGCGTCTTGGTCTGGGTCCCAAGTCCTCCGGACCCGCCGCTGGGCGGAGTGCCTGAGATGATCACGTCTACGTGCATACCGGCCACAACGAATCCGGCGTCTCCAACCACTTCGTTCACTGGGACAGCTACAGCCCGCATACCTTGAGGGATGGTCGCGGCGAGTCCGCCGCCCGCTCCCTTGGGGGCCAGGCGGTTTTCCAGAACCAGTTCTTTGGCGTAAATTTTATTGATCACCCCGCGGCCGACAACGTCCTGTTGATGCTGCAGTGCGCCAGTGGGCATTTCGCCGGGCCAATCCTTAAGCTCGATATCACCTTCGCGGAGGATCGTGCCCAACTCGAGATCCCTGGAGGCGAGGACCAGTTTTACGGTGGGCGGGGCTGCTCGGGCGGGCTGCGAGCGGTTTGAAGTAAGCCGGTAGAGGGTAAGACTCGCCCCGGTCGCTACGATAAATGCAAAAATCAAAACCGCGACAAATCGTTTATTCATGTCATTTCCCCGCCGGCGGATTCGGCTTTAAATAAATGAACCGCGCGCCCGCTCCCAATCCTTCCGTCAATTTTATTACATTAATGCGCCGCGGCGGCATTGGCCGCACTCAACTGCGCGTTGGTCGAAGTCCAAATACCCATAATGCTGTTGCCCGCGCCCAGAAACAGGGCCGCGGAGGCCAAGGCCACAAAGGCCATCAGCAGGGTGTACTCGATTAAATCCTGCCCGGCTTCGCCGATCCACAAATTTCGCAAGGTTTTCATTGCATTTGCTCCTATCCCCCTTAGGATGTCCCGGCGCTGACACCGGATGAACGTTCACGCACAGCATTATCGCGATCGTTATGTATAGCCCGAAAAACTAAAGCTACGCCGTCATCATAGGTGAGGCGCCAATCACCGGCCTCTTTAAGGGCGGCACACAATTCCGTGTCCGGCGGCAGAAGAATCGTGTCCACGCCGGCCTCATTGAGCGTCTTTCGCCAGGTGTACTGCGCCTTGATGACATCTATATATTTCCGGCCGAAGTCACCGCCATAAAAATCGCTGCGCCCGTCGATGAATACTCGAACGTCGGGGTACAGCCGGTAAATTAGATAGCCGCCCCACTCCGCCGTCGTAAAAATCCGGCCGGGCCCTTCCTTTTCCAACATCCGGATGGCCGCGGCCGGGTAGGTTGACGGGTCATACTCAGCCCGGAAAATGCGCGGAGGCGCGGGAGCGAATAACAGGGCCGCGAGCATCGCCACGGCCGCGAGGCTAACCACGCGCCATCGTGGCACGGAATCGATCTTGCCGGTTTCACGCAGGGTTGCTAGAAACCGGATCGAGGCGCGGTGCAGCCACGGCGCCACCTCTAAATTCGGCAGGCGGCTGAAGAACCGGTCAAGCGCCGCTGCTACGATGGGCGTCGCTACTATCGCAAATAGCGGAAGGTTCCGCGCCGCCAACAGCGCTGCATGACCCCACACCAGAATTAAAACAGCCTCGGTATAACTTCCCTGGGCGCCTCTCCAAAGCGCCGCAGCCAGACCCAGCGCAAGAAGAGATTCGAAAAATAGCGCGACCGGATGATGGAAGCTCAAAGTAAGGAATTCCATGATGTGCTGCGACTGATAGGGATCGCCCACATATTGAATTACATGGGTGTGCAGGTGGTAGAAATACGGATTCACCAGGCTGGCAGCGAGACAAGCCACGGTTGTGGCGAAGTAAGCCTTGGCCCGCGCGCGTTCCGCCTCAAGGCGGGAACTGTCAGAACTCAGAACGAGTTTAAGGACCTCGCCCGCAGCGAAGCACCCGGTGAGAACGATGCCCAGGAAGAAGCCGGCGTGGAGGTTGGCCCACAATATCGTGGCAATCGGAAGCAACGCCAAGCGAGGAAAACCAAGAAAGCGGTTTTTACCCTCCCGCACCTCGTCCAGCACGCTATAAAAGAAGACTAGGAACAACCACGAAAACAGGTGCGGCCGCGCCAGCCAATGCACTGAGGACGTCGCGATAGCCAGCGGAAGCACGAGGAACGCGACGGCCGGGCTGGATTTGCGCCGCGCCAGCCGGAAAAGCAACACGAACATAACGCCCAATAGAAGGATGGTTACGAGCAGCACTAGCGCCATGCCGCCGCGAGCGTGCATCCAGGCGAACAGCGTTTCGGAAAGCCACTCCCAAGCGACCCAGGGCTGCCCGCGTTTGGTGTAGGAGAAAAGGTCAGTGGCCGGAACCTGGTGGTTAGCAAGGATCCAATCGCCGGTGCGAATGTGCCAACCTGTGTCGCCGTCGCCCAGGAGTGTCTTCACGCCATTCATGCGCGCAAGCAAAAAAATGATTGGCAGGAGAAACGCGAAATCAGCCATCGACGGCAGCAGTTTCAGTACAAATTGGGGCCGGCGGGAATCCATTTCCTATCTTGCCAAGGGGCTGCTCGCGGCCGGCTGGACCGCGCCGAGCGAACGCGGGCTCTCATGCAGTGGGCGAAAGTCGATGTAGTTGATCCGCAGCGCGACGCGCGGGTACTGATTTTCGGGCTGCCATATCCGCAGGACAGTCCCCTGACAATGAATACATTTCTGCCCGAACGCGTGATGCTCGGGTAATTCAATGTCAATGGTGAGGAGTTGGCCCACTGGAGGCAGCGGATGGACGACGTCACGGCCATGCCACGCGATGAGAATCCCACTCCGGCTGATGTTCTCCGTACTCATCGCACAGTGCGTCCAGATGCCCGGAGAAGTAACATGGCAAGGCAGTTGTATTTCAACACGCGGACTCTCTCGCTTATTGATGTGCTTCATGTTCCGGGCTGTACTATGGGACTGTACGCTTTGGATAGTCGTACATCAATACCCCAATTAGCGTACGGCCCGGATGGTAACTAAAGTTAACATTCGCTTACAACGGTCCCCCTCGAAAGGATATGCCGAAGAGATGTTTCTGCTGCGGGTACTCCTGGCCGCGGTTTCGTATAGAATACCGCTTGAATTTCGGAGAATTTTTTCGAGAAAATTATTCAGGATTTTTCTGTTGACAACCGAAGTAAATAGCTCGACAATGCGAAATGTGTGTGGCGATACCCTGCACATTTCCCCTTTTTAATCGCAGGGATTTCCGCGCCACTTTCGGAGAAATGACAGATGACGCGAATCCTTCTGTACAGTGATGAGCCGATCCTGGCCAAAGGCCTGGAATCAGTGTTGAGGCAAGTGGATGATTTCGAATTGCTGCCAACCTGCAACAGCGTGGCCGGCTTGCTCGAGGAAATCGCGCACGGCTCGCCGGATTTGGTTTTAATGGATCTCACGCCAGAAATCACGTTCGGGGTGCTAACCGAACTGAAACACGCCATGGCGAGCAGTAAGATTGTGCTTTGGGTGAATTCGATCTCGACGGAACTGGCGTTTCAAGCAATGGGGCTCGGCGTACGTGGCATTTTGCGCAAAACACTGCCCACGGATTTGCAGGTAAAGTGTTTGATGAAAGTGCAGGCGGGCGAATTGTGGTTTGAAAAGGCGCTCACTGACAGTTTCCTTTGCGCGCGCCGCGTTGCACTCACGCAGCGAGAGGGGCAGTTGGTAAGCCTTCTTTCCCAAGGCCTCAAAAACAAGGAAATCGCCTCCACCCTGATGATTTCCGAAGGGACGGTCAAGGTATACCTTTCCCGACTGTTCCAGAAGGTGGGTGTCAAGGATCGCTTCGAGCTGGCCCTTTTCGGGCTGAAGAATCTGACCACCGGTCAACTGCACGTCTCCGACAAAGGGCAGCGGCCTTCGCTTACGCCACTACCGGGATTGCGATCTCTGGTTTTGGACAAACCCGCGGATCGTCCGGACGCAGGCCCGCGATTCCCGCAACCGGTACGCACCCTGGCCAACCGGTAATTAAGCGGATTCGGGCTTCTGCCTGCCAAACCTAGAAAAGCGAACAGTCTTTGACCTGTCTGCTTCTTTTGTGGTTATGAGGCTAAAGCGCGATTTCTTGCCGCTGATTTGCGGCACGCTTAACTCGTACTTTGATTCAAAGCATTTCAGGAAGAAATGATGAAACTGCCACGGCGTGCGCTGTCGCGCAAGCGTTAGTGACTTAGTTCGTCCAGAAGTTTCGAGTTAACAAGCTTTTCTCGCGTTTCACCAATCAGCAGTACACGCCACGAAGAGGTCAGTGGTGTTCTTGCGTCCAGCGCCAAATGGGGATCCTGCGGGAGCGGAGGCAAACTACTGATCAGCTTCGTTCCCTCGGGATGGTTCAAGTAGAGCTTCGGGAACCCTTTTCCATCTGACTCCGAGATCTCGACCCAGCCCACCTCCGGCTGCTCCAGCAGCAACGGGACAGCGATCACTCGATCCGAAGGAATCCGACTGAGGGCGATATGATTTTCCGGCTGCGGTATGGCTTCGAAGTTGGAGAGTAGCCACGCCGATGCGGCGGCTTCTGCGGAGAAGTGGAATTCCGTATCCTCATTTTCGATAAGAATTTCGTCGAGCGGCGTGGATTTTGGAATTATGTATCGGAATGCGATGCCATCATTATAGGCGCGTATTTCCAAATTAATGCGCCGGCCTAGCGAGCCATTTTGGAGATATTCGACAACTAAACCGTTATATCGGCTTCGGGTCAGAATATCGGACGCCGTAAGGCCGACTTTTTCGCCGAGTAGCGTCTGGTCGCGGATTTCGAATCCCAGAAAGGAAGTTTCCACCAGGACTTTGCCTCTAAAGAGCACCTGGTAGGCCATGCGATCGCTCAGGCCGGGACCCTGCGGCGTCACGAAGGCGCGAAAGACGATCTGCCCATCGGGCGACGTCACCGTCCGCAGATCCTGGGCGAGTGCGGGCCAGATGCACAGCAGCAAAAAGAGGAGCGGCCGCTCCTTGACAGTCGCGGCCCCGAACCACCCACCGAGCCGCGACCGTAAGGGAGCGGTCATGTCATGCCCAGCTAAAGCCGGACTTCGATAACGGCAGGCTCCGAACCCGTTTTCCGGATGCCGTGAAGATGGCGTTGGCAACTGCCGGCAGGGCCGGCGGCAAGGAGGGTTCGCCAAGACCGGTTGGTGGATTGTTAGTCTTCAGGAAATGCACTTCGATCTCGGGCGGCGCTTGCGTCAGCCGCAGCATGGGGTGCTTGTCGAAGTTGGTTTGGACCACGCGTCCCTTATCGATCGTGATTTCCTGAGCCATGAGTTCGCTCAAACCGTCGATCACCGCGCCCTGCACCATGTTCTCGGCGGCGCTGGGGTTAATGATCTGGCTGCCCACATCGGCGGCCACCCAGAATTTATGCACCTTCACCTTGTTGGCTGGATCGACGGCCACCTCGGCAACTTCCGCGAAATAGCCCAGGTGGCTGAAATGGAAGGCTACGCCCATGGCGCTTCCCTTCGCCAGGTTGCGCTTGCCCCAGCCGGATTTCTCGGCCACCAGTTCGAGCACGCCCTTCATGCGGTCTGCGTTCATGCCAGGAAAGGAGAAGGGGCCGGGCTCCGGCGGCGCCGGTGGACCACCTGCGTTCAGTAGCGCCAGACGGAACTCCACCGGATCTTTACCGGCGGCGTGCGCAAGCTCGTCGATGAACGATTGGATGACGAAAGCGAAGGCATTGCTGCTCGGTGCGCGCAGAGCCCCGGTCCGTATACCCAAGGGCATCACGGAAGCGTGGAGGGCATAGTTCGGAATAAAGCGCTGTGGAAACTCCGTTGGTCCCATGCCGGCGGCGTTTGCGAAACGGACCTTGCCGTTTTGGCCGAGGTCGCCATAGCTTACGAAATGATTGCGCCAGGCGACGATTTTACCGGAATTATCCAGTCCCGCCTTGAGGTATTGGAAACCGCCCGGCCGATAATAGTCGTGAGCCATATCGTCTTCTCTTGACCAGAGCAGCTTCACGGGAACGCCGGCGGTCTTGGATATGTAGGCGGCTTCCACCATGTAGTCGTTGGTGAGGCGCCGGCCGAAACCGCCGCCGCCACGGACCATGTGGAGGGTGACGCTCTTTTGATCGAGCCCGAGCAACTCCGCCGTCATGCGCCGGCCGTTG
>CAZKVF010000262.1:0-4616 GCA_964556085.1 uncultured Solibacteraceae bacterium | reverse complement strand
TTCATCGATCTGGTCGCCCGTCTTGGACTTGGTGCCGCCGGAGCGCAGTACCGAGCCGGTCATGCCCGCCAGTCCGATTTTGGCCGCGGGATCGAACAGGTTGCCGGTGCGGATGAGCGCGGTGCCGTCCACCACTGGGAGTTCATGGTCTTCCAGCAAAAAGACCCTAATTCCATTGGCTAGCGTGAACGAGTCCACAGGCGGAATTTGGACCTGTTTTAGCGGCGGGAAACGAAGATCCTTTACGGCGGGAACCGCTGGCGCGGAGCGAGGTCCGCCGGCTCGGGCGGTGGAAGTTGCCGGCGCTTGCCCCCAAGCCGCGATCGACAACAGGACCAAATATAGAACCGGCTTCTTCATTGTGGCCCCCCTGCCGCTGCAGCGCCGCCCTGTGCAGGCTGATTCGTCAAGACGGTGTAAGCCGAGGTCTTCGAAGGCGTGACCAGGTATTGCTGTGCCACCCGCTGTACGTCCTCTGCCGTCACCTTTTCCAGGTCGTCGAGCGAGGTGAACAGTTTCCTCCAATCGCCATAGGCAGCATAGTTTGCCGTTAGCAGAGAGGCCAAGCCCTCATTGTTATCCAGCCTGCGGATCACTGAGGCTCGCGCCTTAACCTTCACGCGAGCCAGCATCTGCGGGTCTATCTTCTGGGCTTTGAAAGCGTCCAGCAGCTCTTCGAGGGCCTTTTCGTTCTCCTCAACCGTGTGCCCCAGTGCCGGCGTCACGAAAAACAGAAAAAGATTGGGGTAACGGCCATCCGGAAAGGTGTCCGCGGTTTCCGCCTCAAGCGCGAGTTTCTTGTCCCGAACTAGAGTTTGATACAGCAGACCCGTCCGGCCTCCCGACAAGATTTCGGAAATAATGTCGAAAACGGGGTCGTCCTTATCGGACTGGTCCGGCCGCTTGTAACCGATCATCAGAACCGGCTGGCTGGGAGAATTGACGATAGCGATTTTAGGGCCGGGCTGCGGCGGCTCCTCGGTACGCACCAGAGGCGGCAGTGGGCGTTTCGGTAACGGGCCAAAGTAGCGTTCGGCAAGGCGCCGGGCCTCGGCAGGGTTGACGTCGCCGACAATGGCGATCACGATATTGGCCGGCACGTAGTATCGGTCGAAAAAGGCTCTGGCATCAGCCACCCGCAGGTCCGCGACATCGCTGGGCCAGCCTCCCGGCGGATTCCGGTACGGGTGCGCCTCAAACGCGGTCGCCAAAAAACTCTGCATCAATTTGCCCTGCGCGCTCGAGTCCACGCGCATGCGGTTTTCCTCTTGAACGACATCCCGCTCCTTGTAAAACTCCCGAAAAACCGGGTGCAGGAAACGCTGCGATTCCAGCAGGAACCACAGTTCCAGGCGATTGGAGGGCAGGCTGTAAAAATATTGCGTCGCATCGTAAGATGTCTCAGCGTTCAGGCCCACGCCGCCATTTTCTTCGATAATTCGCGGGTATTCGTTCGGGATCACATACGACTCGGCCTTTTCGATCGCCGCCTGAACCTGTTCCGAAAGCATGTGAATCCGCTCCTGATCCGCCTTGGGACCCTTATTCTCCTCGGCTTCCAGGCGATCGTAGGCGGCCTCGATGCCATCGATGCCCTTACGCTCCTCCGGGAAATTCGTGGTCCCAATTGTGTCGGTACCCTTAAAGGCCATGTGCTCGAACATGTGGGCGATCCCAGTCTGTCCGGACGGATCATCGACCGAGCCCGCATTCACATATGTATGGAACGAAACAACGGGCGCCTCATGGCGCTCCGCCACGATGAAATGTAAGCCATTCGGCAAAGAAAATTCGGTGACTTTTTTTTCAAACTCCTTCAGAATTTGCGCTGAGACTAAAGCCGGGCTCAGCAGTAGAACGGCAAGGATCTGTAAACGCGGCACGACTGGAGGGAACTCCTATACTCTTTCGAGCATAGCAAGCCTCCGGGCTTCCGAGCCATGAATTGCCGTTGCGAGAGGTTGCTCCTTGAGCCGCCTGACGGCACCCTAACCGGCGCGGTACTACAATAAATACGAGTTTCCAGCCATGAACAAACTTCTCTTGACGGTGTGTTTTACCGCGGCAGCCGTATTCGGACAGACGTTAACGTCCGAAAACATGACAAATCCGGCCGCCGCCGGCAGCATTCAGCCAAACTGGTCAGCTACTCCCGACGGCCGCGCGGTGCTGAGTTGGATCGAACCGGCGAAGGCCGGCGGTTTCGCCTTGCGCTACGCCCTCCATGGACCTTCCGGCTGGTCGGAAGCACGCACCGTGGTCTCGGGCCGCCATTTCTTCCGGCACCCCGCGGAATCACCCGAAGTCATGGCCTTGAGTGACAAGCTTTGGATGGCGCACTGGGTCGAAATGCCTATGGAAGGGAGTGAGGCGGAATTCGTTTACGTTTCCTCATCCGCTGACGGTGTCCGCTGGAGTGCGCCGGTCATGGTGAACAAAGACAAGAAGCCCGTGGAACACGGCTTGGCGTCGATGGCACCAAGCGGCAACGGCGAGGCTTCGTTATTCTGGCTGGAAACGCCCGAGGGCGAAGATGGGCCGGGCTACCTGATGCACAGCGTTGTCAACGCCGCCGGGCAGGTTACTAAGGAGGAGCGGCTCCAGTCGGATGTGTGCAACTGCTGTCCTACCGCGGTGACGCGCACGGCCAAAGGGCTGCTGCTGGCCTACCGCGATCGCACCAAAGACGACATTCGCGATATCTCCGTCATGCGCTTCGAGAACGGGCGCTGGTCGCCAGCGAAAAACGTACATGCGGACAACTGGCACATCAACGCCTGCCCTACTAACGCTGCGGCGGTTTCGGCGCGCGGCGACCGCGTGGCGCTCTCGTGGTACACCGGTGCGACCGATCCGCCGCGCGTTCAAGTAGTTTTCTCCAGCGATGGCGGCGCAACCTTTAATAAGCAAGTCGAGGTCAGTACAGGTCACGCCTACGGCTATACGTCGGTCGCGCTGGCCGAAGATGGCACCGCGTTTGTTTCCTGGCTGCAACAGGCTAATGGCGGCGCCGCGCGGGTTATGGCCCGCGCAGTCCCAGCCGGAGGCGGGGCCGGGCCCGCCGTCCAGGTGGCTGAAGGAGGCCGGATGGGCTTGGGCTATCCGCGCATTACGGTCTCAGGTACCGAAACCTGGATCGCCTGGAGCGACCCCAACGGCGGCAAATTGCAAACCGCGCGCCTGAAGAAATAATTCACGCTCACACCGGTTCGCTATACTAGTTGCAGCGCCTCACGCAGGCCGGGATCCTGGCGCACGCGCCAGATACGGCTGTCCAGGTAATAGTGCGTAAGGCCGAAGCCGCAGAAAAAGCCGAAGGCCAGGTCCGATACGCTCTGCAGATGGGCGCCCGGAATCCGATAAGCTGCGCTGAACAAAAGCGCGGTGGCGGCGTAGGCCAGCAGGCTGCGGCTTACCGCCTTGGGGATTGGTCCGTTGCGTTCCCGGCTCTTTGCGCCTCCGTAGCGGTTGCGGTTGTGAAACCAGATGAGGGCGTGATACTGCAGGTTGTGCACAATCGTCACGATAGGCGTCGCGGCCTGCCAGCTCACCAGCGCAAACGTCAGCCAGTGCAACGGGATCACGGATGCCAGCAGCAAGTGCTTCGGCCGGTTAAACGGTTCGCCCGCAGCCAGTCGGACCACGAGCCTGGCCAAATAGACAACCGCCGTGGCGGCGACCAGCGTCCACGCGACGCTCTCATACCGCGCGAAGGAAAACGGCAGGCCCAGCTCCTTCGGATGCCGGATAAAGAATCGCAAAAAGGGCGGAAAAACAAGCATGACGCCCAGGAAGATGCGGTCCAGCGCATTATCGAGCGGCGCCAGGTCACGATTCTTCACTTTGTAGAGCACCAGGAACCCGTAATGCTGGCGCATCACGTGGTAATACGCCCACACCGCAACGAGCAAGGCCAGGTAGCCTTTGCCGCCCGCGAGCACCATCACCGGCCCGAGCGAAAAAAAGAACGCCAGGCTTCCGAAGAAGAGCGTGCGCTGCCGGCCACGCGCCTCGCGGTCGAAGAACGTGCGCGACGCCGTCCCGAAGATGTGTGTGCCATCGAACCCCAGCGACCAGAACCACCACAGGAACGACGAAGGCAAGTGCGCCACGGTGTAGAGTGCCAGGTACAGATAACCGGCGAGCCCGCTGCCGATCACGAGAGACAAATCCACTCCGCGGCCGATGATCCAGCGCGATTCAGCGCGAGCGATGGGCTGGGCGAGAGTAGCCAAGCGGATATACTATGTTATGCCAATCCATCAAGCTCTCGCTCTGGAGGCTGTGCTCGATCGCGAAATCGCCGGCCTCCGCCAGATCACCGAACCGGAATCTGCCGTCAAGTCCGCTCCTGGCCAATGGTCGAAAAAGGAAGAACTCGGCCACCTGGTCGATTCCGCGGCCAATAACCACCTGCGCTTCGTGCGCGCTTCGCTCGAACCTGAATTTCGAGGCTTGGGATATCAGCAGGATGAGTGGGTCCGTTTGCACGGCTATCAGGAGATGGCCTGGACCGATATCGTTAAGTTCTGGCGTCAGTACAATGATTTCCTGGTGGGACTCGTTAGGCGCATCCCGGACGAAAAACTAATGACTCCATGTGTTGTGGGCGGGAG
>CAZKVF010000261.1:0-6033 GCA_964556085.1 uncultured Solibacteraceae bacterium | reverse complement strand
GACCAGCTTCCGCCGATCTCCCCGGCCGAACAGCCTAAACTACCCCAGCCGCCACGGGCCCTCCACCCTTTTTCGCAGTCCCTGGTTGCCGGGGCCCGGGACATTAACCGGCCGCCGCAACTGATTTGGACGCCAGCGCCGGAACTGAACAAGCCGCAACTCGTGCCATCTCCGAATCTCGTGGCCCTGGCACCCGCGCGCCCGCAGCCGCGTCCTTTCGTGCCGCCTCAGGAACCGGAGAAAAGAGCCCTACCGTCGACCCTGCCGGCCGCGCCGGAATTGAAAATGGGGACGACGAACCCGTCAAACCTGTTGCCGGCTCCCCAGCCCGCGCGCAAGACCTTCGTTCCGCCAGTGGAGGTGCATCAGCAGCAGCCGGCGCCGGTCAACATGCCAGCGGCTCCGGAGTTGCAAGTGGCCATGGCGAACCGCGCCACCGCGTCGAATTTGTTGCCGCCTCTCCAGCCTGCTCGCAAGACCTTCGTTCCTCCGGTGGAAGCAACTCACCAGCCGCAGCCCGTGGATATCAATCTCCCCGCGGCGCCCAAGGTGCAGCAGGCAGCCGCGCCCGAAGCCCAAGCGCTGCCGGTCCCCATGGCCCGGCCGCTGAAATCCTTCGTCGCGCCCCAACCGAAAGCGGCCGCCAATGCACCTCCGAGGCCTTCGGTCGCAGACGCGCCCGAGATATCCCAGGCAAAGCGGCCCTCTGAAGCATCCCTCGCGATCGCCAGCCTGGTGCCAACCGCAACACCAGAAATACCCACACCCAAGGCTTCGCAGCAGGCCGGATTCTCGGCGGGCCCGCAGTTGCGGATCACTGGGGGCGAGGATGCCGCGCAGCCGGGGCAACTCGTGGTTCCAGGATTACTCTCGCGAAACAACAAGCCCCCCGGGCCCAACGATCCGCCGCCGGCACTGGTGGCCATGCTGGCGCCACCGACCTCGGCAACGAACCTCGGCGCGGCCGCCCGCACCCTCAAGCCCACCGAGCCGCCGTCCGATATCGAAGTCATCAATGCCGTGCGCTTGGCCAAGCCTCCGGACCCCCGGCTCGAAGGCCGCACTGTCTATTCCATCGCGATTCAGATGCCCAATATCACCAGCTATTCCGGGAGCTGGACTGTCTGGTTTGCCGGGCGCGACGCCTCCGCCTCCGGCCCGGTCGAAATGCTATTGAAGCCCCCCGTTCCTCTGCGCAAAGTGGACCCCAAATACGTGCCCGCTGCTGTTGAAGAACGCGTGGAGGGCAAGGTCCGCCTGGCCGCCGTTATCCGCAAAGACGGACACGTAGACGCGGTCGAACTGCTGCGAGGGCTGGATAACCGCCTGGACCGCAGCGCCGCCGAGGCCCTCAGCAAGTGGGAATTTGCACCGGCGCAGCTTAACGGCATTCCCATCGAGTTGGATGCCGTCTTCGATATCCCTTTTCACCTTGCCCCGAAGCTTACCAAGTAGGCCATGCACCAGCATCTGATCATCGATGCCGACGATACGCTCTGGGAGAACAACATCTATTTTGAGCGGGCCTTCGACGAGTTCGTAGCCTTCCTCGATCATTCCTCCTTGTCCCCGGCCGAAATCCGCGCCGTTCTCGACGAGATCGAGGAAACCAACAACAAGATCCACGGATACGGTTCTCTCAACTTCGCCCGTAACCTTCGCCAGTGCTATCAAAACCTCTGCGAAAGCGATGTGCACGAAGCCGACCTCAAGACCGTGATGGGCTTTGCCGAACGAATCCTCGAGTGCCCCATGGAAGTGATCGACGGCGTGCCCGAAACCCTCGAGTACCTCTCGCTGCGGCATGAATTGACGCTGTTCACCAAGGGCCATCCGGACGAGCAGAAGCTGAAGGTGGAGCGCTCCGGCCTGATGCAGTTCTTCCATCATACGGCTATCGTCCGGGAGAAGGATCGCGCCGCTTACACGAAATTAATCGAGGAGCGGGCTATGGACTCCGCGCGCACGTGGATGATCGGCAACAGCCCCAAATCGGACATCAATCCCGCGCTGGAAGCCGGCCTGAAGGCCGTATTCGTTCCCCACGCCCACACCTGGGTGCTGGAGAAGCAGGCGATCCAGCAAGCCGACGGCCGCCTTCTCATCCTCGATCGCTTCGCCGACCTGCGCCTGCATTTCTGACGCTCGTGGGGCAGGCGCTTTCGCATGCCGTATTTCTTCGGAGCCGCGACCGTGAGGGAGCGGTTTGGTTTACGTTTGGCGTGCGACCGAATCCGCCCGCTGGCTCGGCGGGCTCCGCCCGCTACAATAAAACCAGTGCTCGTTTCCATTTCCCCTCCGCTGGAGCGCCCCAAGTGGTTGCGCGCGCCCGCGCCCGCCGGAGACAACTACCGCGAGTTGAAGGACCTGATCGGCCGGCTCCGCCTGCACACGGTATGCGAGAGTGCGGCGTGTCCCAACGTGGGCGAGTGCTGGAACCGGCGAACGGCCACTTTCATGATCCTGGGCAACGTCTGCACGCGGCGCTGCGGCTTCTGCGCGGTTGAGAAAGGCGCGCCGCTCCCGGTAGACTACGACGAGCCGGGCCGCGTCGCCGAAGCGGTAGCCGCAATGGGCCTGCGCTTCGCTGTCGTGACCAGCGTGAACCGCGACGATCGTAAAGATGGGGGCGCCGAATTGTTCGCTTTGACCATTCGAGCCATCCGCGAGCGCGTTCCCGGATGCGGTGTTGAGGTCCTGATCCCGGATTTTCAGGGCAATCTCCAAGCTTTGCGAACCGTTATGGAAGCCCTACCGGACGTGCTCAACCACAACACTGAAACGGTGCCTCGTCTCTACCGGCAAGTGCGCCTGGGAGCCAGGTACGAGCGGTCGCTGGAAGTCCTCGCATCAGCTAAAGAATTCGCTCCCCAGTGCCCCACCAAGTCCGGCTTGATGCTGGGGCTCGGCGAGACGACAGAAGAGGTGCTCGAGGTAATGCGTGACCTGCAGGCGCACCAGGTCGATATCCTGACGCTGGGCCAGTACCTGCGGCCTTCGCCGCGGCACCTGCCCATCGTGCGCTATGTGCATCCGGAGGAATTCGCAGCCCTGCGGCAGGCGGGTTACGACATGGGCTTTCGCCACGTGGAAGCCGGACCGCTCGTGCGCAGTTCCTACCACGCCCGCGACGCGGTTCAATAGCGCCCTTGGAAGCCTCTCCCGTTCGATACCGGCTGTACCTGGTAGCCACCGCCCTGCTGTTCTCCACGGGCGGCGCAGCGATCAAAGCCGCCAGTCTCACGGGATGGCAGGTGGCCAGCTTCCGCTCCGGAGTGGCGGCCGTGGCACTGCTCATCGTGCTGCCCCAGGCGCGCCGTGGATGGTCCTGGCGTGTCGTCCCCGTAGCCTTGGCCTACGCCGCCACGCTCGTGCTGTTCGTGCTCGCCAACCGGCTGACCACGGCGGCCAACGCCATCTTCCTGCAATCCACCGCACCGCTCTACCTGCTCTTCCTGGCCCCCTGGCTGCTGCGCGAGCCGATCCGCGCCCGAGACCTGCTTTGCGCGGCGGCAGTTGCAGCCGGCATGGTGCTGCTATTTGCCGGCTCGGAACGCAGTGTGGCCACGGCGCCCGATCCGCGCCGTGGAAACCTGATCGGGCTGGCGAGCGGCCTCGCTTGGGCACTCACCATGACGGGTTTGCGCTGGCTCGGCCGTGATGCGATCCCTAACAAGCCGCGCAATCCGGCCCTCGCCACGGTGGCCTTGGGAAACATGCTGGCCTTCCTGGCTGCGCTGCCGCTTGCTCTTCCGGCCACCGGCGTCCGCGAGTCTGACGTGGCCGTGATCCTCTACCTTGGCGTGGTGCAGATCGGCCTCGCATATTTTCTGCTGACCCGTGCGATTCGCCACGTGCCCGCGTTTGAGGCCACCGTGGTCCTGCTTCTCGAACCGGTGATGAACCCCGTGTGGGCCTGGCTCGTTCACCACGAGACACCGGGACCGTGGGCTTTGGCCGGCGGCGCCGTCATTCTTTCAGCTGCTGTGGCCAACTCGTGGGCCCAGGCGCGCTAGACTCGACTTTCGCCACCCCACCGGAACACAGAACTCAGAATAAAAATGCCCTGACAGTCGCCCCTATTCTGTATTCTGTAGTCTGCATCCCTTCTATGATCGAAACCGGACTCCACAACAAAGTCGTCATCGTCACTGGCGCGGCGGCGGGCATCGGCCGCGCCACCGCGCGGCGCTTCGCTCAGGAGGGCTGCCGCGTCGCTTCCTGGGACGTCACGGAGACCACATCCGAACCCGGGGGCCTCTTCCAGAAAGTCGATGTCTCCAAGACGGCCTCCGTGGATGGCGCCGTTGAAGAGGTCATCAGGCGCTGGGGCGCGATCCACGTGCTTGTCAACAACGCCGGCATACTGCGCGACGCACAACTCATCAAGTTCAAGGACGGCGCCGTCACCGGCACGATGAGCGACGAGCAGTTCGATGCCGTAATCGGCGTGAACCTGCGCGGCGTATTCCTGGTCACACGCGCCGTGGCCGCACGCATGATCCCTGCCGGGGGCGGCGTTATTCTGAATGCCTCCAGCGTCGTTGGTCTTTACGGCAATTTCGGCCAGACCAATTATGTCGCCGCCAAATCGGGCTTGATCGGCATGACCCGCGTCTGGGCGCGCGAACTCGGCAAGTATCACATCCGCGTGAACGCCGTCGCGCCCGGATTTATCGCCACGGACATGGTGAGATCCATCCCCGAAAAAATTCTCCAAACGATGGTCAGCCACACGCCACTCGGCCGCATGGGCCAGCCCGAGGATGTTGCCAACGCCTATGTCTGGCTGGCCTCCGACGCCGCTTCGTTTATTACTGGCACGGTCCTCAGCGTGGATGGCGGCGCGGTGACGGGGACCTAGTATCTGAGCAGCATCTAGCCCTAGCGCAAGATATTTCGCTTTCAAGGGGTGTGGCCTCGGTATTTAGTAAATCCGGCCATGCCGAATTGGAATCGAAAGCTGGGTAAAGTGAATGGTTGAAGATCGAGGATTCAATCGGCGCGATTTCATGCGCGGGATCGCGGCGGGTTTCCTTGCACATCGCGTGCAGGGCGCGCCGGCGGACGTACCCGCCATCTTAACGGGTGATCACTTCAACCTGGTGGTCGATTGGCGGACGGTCAACATCACAGGCCGTCGCGTCAGGGCGACCGCCGTTAACGGATCCGTGCCGGGGCCGATTTTGAAGTGGCGCGAGGGTGATGCCGTAACGCTGGCTGTCCACAATCGTCTGCCGACCCCGACTTCTATCCACTGGCATGGCATTCGATCGCCGGCAGGGATGGATGGAGTTCCGGGCCTGAGTTTTCGCGGCATCGCGCCCGGCGAGACGTTCGTTTATCGCATACCCGTAAAGCAGAGCGGCACATATTGGTATCACAGCCACAGCGGTTTCCAGGAGCAGACCGGTCTTCTCGGCGCGCTGCTGATCGAGCCCCAGGACAAAGATCCAATCGAATCCGATCGCGACTATGTCGTGCTGCTCACCGACTGGACCGATGAAAATCCGGACACCGTCTTCGACAATTTGAAGAAGCAGAGCGACTACTACAATTATCACCGGCGTACAGCTCGCACCTTTTTCTCAGATGCCAACAAAAAAGGCCTGCGTGCGACGGTTTCGGACCGTCTGATGTGGGGCCGCATGAATATGACCCCTACCGATATCGCCGATGTGACCAGCGCGACCTATACGTATCTGGTGAACGGTGCGCCACCGTCGGCAAATTGGACAGCGTTGTTTGAACCGGGTCAGCGCGTGCGCCTCCGTTTCATCAACGGGTCATCGATGACTTTGTTTGACGTTCGAATCCCGGGTTTGGAGATGACGGTTGTGCAGGCGGATGGCAACGCGGTGGAGCCCGTGAAGGTGGAGGAATTTCGGATGGGCGTTGCGGAAACCTATGACGTCATCGTGGAACCCGGTTCGGGCTCGGCCTACACGATCTTCGTGCAACCGATGTCGCGCTACGGTTATGCCCGGGCGACGCTGGCTCCGAAGATGGGAATGAGCGCGCCGATCCCGCCGA
>CAZKVF010000260.1:0-6096 GCA_964556085.1 uncultured Solibacteraceae bacterium | reverse complement strand
TGGCGAGAATTGTCGGGAACCCGCTCAGGATGCACATATTGCTGGGAAGGCCAGCGGTTTGCAACGTCGCGGGGTTGTACGAGAGCGGTGTAGTGGGCAACGCCGCGTGACTCGTGGGAACACCGACACCATTGGGGCACGCCGTTCCGGTTGTGTCAACGAAGTAAACCGTGTTGACGCCGTTTCCACCACTGCCCTTGGCGTAATAGAGCACACTATTGAATATTGTCATGCCGCGGAAGTTATCATCTTTGCCGATCTTATCCGCCTTATCGCCCAGTTGCGTGACGTTGAAACTCGCTACTGGCGTGGGGGTCCCGGGGGCTTGCGCCGCTTCGGGCTTCGACTGCGGCGTGATGATCTGTGCGCCGGCACCTAAAATCACGCCATCCGGCTGAGGGTTTGAGCCATTGCCCGCATTACCGGCCGTGTAAAAGAAGTTTGCGCCGTTGCTGTTGTTTAAGACTACCGCCCGCCCGTTATTGCCGCTGTATGCATTCGTCTCCGTGAAATGAAAAGTTCCGAACCGGTCGACCTGCGCCACTGCTCGCAGGACATTCTCTCCAACGGGATTCGTGGGATCGGCCTCTAACGGCGTATTAGAATTGGAAACATCGATGGCATCGATCGGCGCCACATAACCCATAAAGGTCAAGTACTTGCCGTCCGTAGAAAGGTGCAGCGCCAATTCTGATTTGGAGCTGAAACTGGTGACCATGTGATCCTCTGTATTATTCGCATCGGCGCTGTTCGGTACTTCGAGCGTATTAATCCGAAAGCCGAATGGGGTGATCTGGTCGAGGAAGATTTTGGACGTGATGCCGAAACTGCCCTCATAAGTGTCGTTGTTCCACACCAGCGGGTAAGTGCCATCATAGGGCGCGCCAGTTGCCGCGGAACATCCCACCGTTGTGGCCGCGCAGTTGGGCGGCAGAACTGTCCCCTTGGCGATGTTACTCGCTTTGTTGTCGTAAACGCTGCGGCTCACCACCAGGTTGCCGGGGTAGAAATGGGGTTGGTTGGACAAGAGGTCGTCTTCCGCCGCATGGCCCGTTCTAGCAGCCAGAGCAACTATAGAAATCACAGCCAGGCGCAGCACAAGGACGGGCGGGCAGTCTCGGCTCATTAGATTTCTCACGATCATTCGGAAAGTCTCCTCAAAGGGTTTTTCGGCAGTTGATGACGTTATCACCGGATCGTTACAGGGTCATGAATGTCCGTTCCCTTTTCGGTAAATGCCTCACCAATCTGCGCCCTGCGCTACAATCGAATCGCCCCCAATATGAACACTGCCACTAGGACACGCGCGGTCGAGTTACGCAAACAGTTGGCGCGCCGCATCCTGGTGGCGGATGGTGCCATGGGGACCATGCTGTACGGTCACGGCGTGTTCATCAACCGCTGTTTCGACGAGTTGAGCTTGTCCACGCCCGATCTAGTCGGCAAGATTCACCGGGCCTACGTGGATGCCGGGGCCGAGATTCTCGAGACCAACACCTTCGGAGCGAACCGGGCACGCCTGTCCGCGTTCGGCCTCGCCGACAGACTGCAGGCCATCAACGAGGCAGGTGTGCGCCTGGCTCGTGAGGCCGCGCAAGGAGGGCCATTCATCGCCGGCGCCATGGGGCCGCTCGGCGTTCGCATTGAACCGCTGGGGCCGACTTCGTTCTCCGAGGCGCGCGCGATTTTTCGCGAACAGGCCGAAGCGCTCCTCGCCGCCGGCGCTGACCTGCTCATCCTAGAAACATTTTCCGATCTGAACGAACTGCGGGAGGCCGTGGTGGCGGCTCGCGCGGCGGCCGGGGACGATCCGATTATCATCGCGCAGGTCACCATCGACGATTTCGGAAACCTGGCCGGCGGCGCCACGCCCGAAGCCTTCACTCGCGAGATGAATTCCTGGCCGGCGGACGTCCTTGGGATCAACTGCTCCGTCGGTCCGAAGACCACCCTGGAAGCCATCGAGCGCATGCTCGCCGTGTCGGAGAAGCCGCTCAGCGCCATGCCCAACGCCGGCCTTCCCGCGCGCGTGGAGGGCCGCAATATCTATCTCTGCTCGCCGGAATACATGGCGCAGTACGCCCGCCGCTTGCTTCTGGCCGGAGTGAAAATCATCGGCGGCTGCTGTGGGACGACGCCCGAGCACATCAAGGAGATCCGGACCGAGACGCGATCGATACAGCCGATGGTGGCGCGGCGAAATGTAACGGTAGCAGAGCCCGAAGTCCAGGCTGAGGCCTTACCTCCCGTGCCGGCCGCCGGGAAGTCGAAGCTGGGCGCTAAGCTGGCGGCTGGAAAATTCGTCGCCATGGTAGAGATTCTGCCGCCGCGTGGTGTGGACGCTTCGCGCGAAATCGCCGGAGCCCGGCTGTGCGCCGCTGCGCGCATCGACTGCATCAACGTACCGGACGGACCCCGTGCCAGCGCGCGCATGAGCGCCCAGGTTACCTGTCAGCTCATCCAGCGGGAAGCCGGGATCGAAGCCGTCGACCATTTCTGCTGTCGCGACCGCAATCTGCTAGGTATTCAGTCCGAACTGCTCGGCGCGCACGCCGTGGGGATTCGCAATTTGCTCTGTATCACCGGCGACCCGCCGCGCATGGGAATCTATCCCGAGGCGACGGCCGTATTCGATGTAGATGCCATCGGGCTGGTGCACATAGTCCGCAACCTGAATCGCGGGCTCGACCTCGCGGGCAATCCGATGGGCTCGCAGGCGGCGTTACTGATTGGTGTAGGAGCCAACCCCGGGGCGGTGAACCTCGATGAAGAGATCCGCCGCTTCGAATGGAAGGTGGAGGCAGGGGCCGAATACGTGGTGACGCAGCCGGTTTTCGATCTGGACCTTCTGGAGAACTTCCTGCGCCGCATCGAGCACGTGAAGATTCCGGTGATCTGCGGCATCTGGCCGCTCACCAGCTTTCGCAACGCAGAATTCATGGTCAATGAGCTTCGCGTGCCCGTGCCCGATCCGTTTCTGGAGCGTATGCGCCGGGCCGATAGCGGCGACAAAGCGCGTCAGGAGGGCGTGGCCATTGGCCAGGAAATGGTCGCGCAGGTGAGGCGGATGGTCCAGGGCGTGCAATTGAGTGCGCCGTTCGGCCGCTACCAGCTTGCGGTGGAAGTTGCCGAAGCCATAGGCTCGCGCTGACAATAGAGTTTGATCTAATGGCAACCGATCTGATTGAGATCAATCCCGAAGATCCGCAAGAAGAGGCGCTCCAGCGGGCGGCCGCGTCGGTACGGCGTGGCGAAGTTGTAGCGATCCCCACGGATGCGTTGTACACCCTCATCGCAGACCCGTTCAATCTGGGCGCGGTGACATGCGTCTTCCGTGCCAAAGGGCGCGAGGCGCACCGCTCTCTGCCGCTTCTGGTGGGCGACGTGATTATGGCCGAAGAACTGGCCAGCGAACTGAGCAATCGCTTTTTCATTCTGGCACGGCACTTCTGGCCAGGGCCGCTCACCATCATCGTGCCTGCGTCGGCCAGGGTGCCACTTAAGGTCACCGGCAACACTGGCCGCCTGGCGCTGCGGCGTCCGCAGTGCAAGGTTGCCGATCGGCTCATCGAGATCCTCAATCACCCTCTCATTGCCACCAGCGCCAACATCTCGGGACACCCCACGTGCCGCAGTGGCATTGACGTGTTTGGGATGATGGACGGGAGGGTGAACCTGGTGCTCGACGGCGGCATGTGTAGTGGCGAGGGCGCCACTACGGTGGATGTTACCGAGCCCTCCTGGAAAATTATCAAGGCCGGCGCGATCGGGGAAAAAGAAATCGCCGAGTGCCTGCAGCCGGCTTAGGAGCGTGCGTTACCTGCTGATTCTCTTGGGCGGCGGAGCTGGCTCGCTGGCCCGCTACATCGCTGGGCTGGCCATCATGACGCGCTTCGGTAGCCGGTTTCCACTGGGCACGATGGTGATTAATGTCACCGGCTCGTTCCTGATCGGGTTGCTGATGACCCTGCTCACGGAACGCTTCCAGCCGCATCCCCACTGGCGCCTGCTGCTGGTGGTCGGGTTCCTTGGAGGATACACGACCTTTTCGAGCTTTGAGTGGGAAACCTATTCGGCCATGCGCGAAGGGGGTTTTTGGATTGGAATGACCAACGTCGCGGGCAGCGTGTTGTTCGGGTATGCGGCGGTTTGGTTGGGGGCGCTGCTGGGCCGGCGGTGATGTTGAAGTCGTTTCGAGCAACCCTGGAGCGTAGCCAGTCACGCCTGAACTGGTTGATTGCCCGTATTCCTTTTGACGTTTCGAGAGTGTGGGGAAAACGCGGGCAAATGCGGGTCAAGGGTACGATCAACGGCTTCGCTTTTCGTACGTCGCTGTTTCCGACCGGTAAAGGCGATCACGTGTTGCTCGTCAATAAGAAGATGCAAGCCGGTGCCGCCGCGGCCATGGGCGCGTCCGCGCAATTCCGCCTGGAGCCGGATACAGAAGAACGCGTGGTAGTCGTGCCTACAGAGCTAAAGCGGGCTATGGCGGAAGACCGAGCGCTCTGCCGTTGGTTCGATCAGTTGAACCACTCCATGCGCAAGTTCATATGTGCCTGGATCACGGATGTGAAGAGCGCCGAAGCGCGCTTGCGCCGCGCCGATCAAATCGCGGAGCGGCTGCTGGCCACTATGGAAGCAGAGCGCGAACTGCCGCCAATCCTGCGAACGGCCTTTGCACGCGACCCTCAGGCCCACGAAGGCTGGAAGCTGATGTCACCGTTGCAACGACGCGGGCATCTGTTCGGCATCTTCTATTACCGGAATCCCACGGCGCGCGCGCGCCGAGTGGCCAAGATGCTTCAAGCGGCGTACGAATTTGCGGAGAGACGCCGGAAGTAAATGTAGGCGGCCTTCACGAATAGATTATAAACTCCAGCAGATTGCCGTCCGGATCGCGCACGTAGACGCTGGAGGCGGCCTTCTTGCGGCCGCCCTGACGCGCCACGGGGCCTTCTTCAATCTTGGCTCCGGCCCGATCCAACATGGCTTTCAGGGAGTCCGGCGTCCCTTCATACACGAAGCATAGATCGCCGCACGGCGGTTTGGCCCCGGGAGCCCGCAGCGTGAAGGACGCGCGCTGCCACGTCGCCGGCCGATGAAAATTGATCATCTGATCGCCAATGTAGACAGAGCATGCGTTGACGTTCTCGACCGCGTCAAAGCCCAGGCCGCGATAGAAGGCAAGCATTTCGTCGGTATGCTGCATGGGAAGGGCCACGTGATCGAAGCCGCGAACTTTACCCGCCGGCTGACCAGAGGCGGTACCGCCCGCCAGTCCGCCAGCCACTGCGCCTTCGATGAACTTGCGCCGTGTATCCCGCTTCATTGTGATACTTCCGCCAGCGGGGCTCTGAAGACCAGCAGTGGGCCCATAAGTCCGGTGCCGGCATACTTCGCGCGCATATCTTCTCCTTGTACTTTGTACTTTGGTTTTGCAAGTATACAACTTCAGCCCGGCGGCATAATGCGCGGCTGAGGAATGCGGTTTCTTGCATTTGTCCGCAAGTACTCAATGCCATACTAAGCTAATGCCGCAAAAAGTTGGCGGGCCTTCAGGGCCTTATCCATGGCTCAACCGGCCCAACGCTCTGGAGCTTACCGAGCAGGAAGGAACTCGCATCACGTCGGACGTTCTGGCACTCTGCGATGAATACCGGGCGGCTTTGCGGACTCGCCCGGCTTGGGCCAAGCCTGACCGCCCGGCGCTCGACAGGGTACTCGACTTGGGAATCCCGGAGGAGCCGGCCGCCTGGGACGCGACCAGGAACGCCCTCCGTACAACCATACTGCCGTCTCAGGCTCATCTGGCGCATCCCCGCTTTTTTGCGTTTGTCGCGAGCCCGAATAATTTCGTTAGCAACCTCGCCGACTTGATCGCATCGGTGCACAATCCGTTTGGAGGAAGCTGGATTGAAGGAAGCGGAGCGCACACGGTGGAAAGGGCCGTGACTGCGTGGCTCGCGCGCGAACTGGGCCTGCCCGCCACTTGCGGTGGCATTTTCCTCAGCGGCGGATCAATCAGCAATCTCACAGCACTGGTAACCGCCAGAAAATGGCGATTTGGTGCGGGTGACTGGCGCCGCGGCACTCTCT
>CAZKVF010000259.1:0-21831 GCA_964556085.1 uncultured Solibacteraceae bacterium | reverse complement strand
CATCCAATCGGCAGCCTGGGCGCTCCCGGTGACAAACACCAATCCCGCAATCTTCACTCAGAATGAGACCGGGGCCGGCCCTGCGGCCGTGCTCAACCAGGATAGTTCCGTGAACACTCCCGCCAACCCGGCGCCGCGCGGATCGACGGTCCAGATCTTCGCCACCGGCGGCGGCCAGACTTCCCCTCCCTCCGCTACCGGCAGCATCACTCCGATTCCTTCGCCCTCGCTCGCTGCGAAAGTCACTGTGACCATAGGCGGAATGCAGGCTGCCATTGCTTATGCGGGCGCGGCGCCGCAAGAGGCCGCGGGCGTAGTACAAGTGAACGCCATAGTGCCGCAGGATGTGCAACCTGGGCGGGCCCTGCCGATTTCCCTTACAATCGGCGGCGTAATATCACAAGGTGGACCTACTATTTCCGTCGAGTAGAGTCGAGGACTTCCCACGTGCGCAACTGTGGCCGGGCATCTGGTGAATGATCTGGATGCTCTTCGCAATATCGGAAACTCTGTGTGAAGTCTCAGCCGTTCTCTTGGGCGCCACTCTGAAGCTGATGGCGAGTTAATCCCACAATGGTAAGTTTTTCCGACCCGCTGCCTGACCGTCGCCGCCATTCCCGGAAAATAACCGCCCGGTTTTCCGGCATTTGGGGTCTCCACCATACCAGAGCGCTCCTGCCTCTGTGTTACACATCCAGGTGGGAGGGCCGTGACCACGATGGCATCGTGTATCGCTCGGCCCGTTCCGGAAGGATTTCGCCAAAGGAACCCATTTTTCTGCGCGGCAGTTTGAAAACAAAGGCCTTGATAAATGTCAATCGAACCCAAAAACAAACCGGTTCGGACCCCAGGGTCGCCCCGGAGCCACTTCCCCTCTGTGGCGCTACATGGACCCACGTCAGATTTGGCAAGGGCTGAAGTAAAATCGTTCGATTAGCGTGGTCATGATTCGACGCGAGAGCCGAGATCAGAGTCAGAGAGCTGAATGAATCCACAGCCAGACCGGCCCAACAAGATCATTGTCGTCGCTTTGCTGTTTGGGGCCCAGTTCTTCTCATACACGATTCGTTACGCCCTCAGCATCGTGGCTCCGGCGCTGATGGCGATTTATCATCTGTCGCCCCAGACCATGGGTTACATCCTCTCCGGATGGAATTGGTCGTACACCGCGGGCCTGCTGTTCGTTGGGCCGGTGGTAGACCGCTTCGGGCCCTGGATTGTCATGGGCGTAGGCTCCGTCGTCTGGGGAGCCTCCACGATCGCTCTGCCACTGGCCGGCACGGCGGCGTCTTTGTTCCTGCTACGGATGCTCTTCGGATTAGGACATAGCATGCTGATCCCCGCCGGCGCGAGCGCCATCTCGGCCGGATTCGGGGCCAAAGAGCGCACCAGGGCGGTAGCGGTCGCGTTCACCGGCAACCAGGTCGGGCTCGCACTCTGTGCCACCGTCGCGGCCTTCCTGTTGGCACACTTCGGCTGGCGGGCTGTGTTTTATGTTATGGGCAGCGCCAGCCTGCTCTTCACTGGTGCCTGGTTTGGCTTTTATCCGGGCGGGCAGACCGCAAAACGGCGGCCGGCGGCCGGAACCGTTCGCCGCGTCCCCTGGCTTTCACTGTTGCGGTATCGCTCCACCTGGGGCATTGCCTTCGGTCAGATGGGATACCTGTACGCGTACTTCTTCTTCGTGAGCTGGCTTCCGGGGTATCTTGTACTGGAAAGGAAGATGACCGTGCTCCAATCCGGAGTCGCCGCTGCTCTCCCTTTCTGGGCAGGCATTCTGGGCACACTCGGCGGCGGCTGGCTCGGGGATTATCTGATGCAGCGCGGAGTGACGGCGACGGTTTCGCGCAAGAGCATCATCGGCGCCGGGCTGACCGGAGCGACCGTCCTCGTCGTTGCCTCGGCCTATGTCGCCGAGAGCTGGCTGGCGGTTACGCTGCTCACGCTTTGTGTTTTCTCGATCCGTCTCACAACCGGGTCGGTGAACTCGCTCCCTATCGACCTAGCGCCGCCGGCGGCGGTTGGATCACTGACTTCCATTCAAAACGTTTTCGGCAGCGTCGGAGGGCTGTTGGCGCCGATCGTCACGGGCCGCATCGTCACGACCACTGGATCTTTCGTAATTGCCATGCTGGTAGCGGGCGGCATGGCGTTATTTGGCGCGATCGCGTATTTGTTGATCCTGGGTAATCTCAGCAAGGACTCGACAACTCGCGCAATTCCCTTCCTTGCTGAGCCTGTAAGTGCAAAATCTGATAGCTGATAGCTGACAGCCGATAGCTCACTCGCTACTCATGCCCTACGAAGACCTGCGGCAATACCTGAGAGTGCTGGAAGAAAGGGGACTGCTCTGCCATGTTAAGGCCGAGGTAGACAAAGACTGGGAGATCAGCGCGGTTTGTCGCCAAACCTTTCGCTCCATTCCCCAGGAGCGCCGCCCGGCTCTCATGTTTGATTGCATCAAGGGGTACAGCATCCCGCTGGTCGTGGGTATCCTCGGTGGTTCTCGCGAGATCTATGCCACCGCGTTGGAGACCGGCCAGGACGGCGTTTGGGAGAAGTGGGCGCGCGCCAACAATCCTATCCCACCTCAGTTGGTTGACAGCGGCCCATGTCAGGAAGTGGTGCACATGGGAGAAGAAGCCAATCTCGAAATGCTGCCCGCTCCGGTATGGACGGTTGGCCAGGACCCCGGCCCGTATCACACGTCCCCCTTCGTCATTTCTCGCGACCCGGAAACGCGCGTCCGGAATGTGGGAACCTATCGTGTTCAAGTGAAAGGCCCGCGCAGAGGGGGAATGATGATCAATCCCCGGGCGGGAATGCGGCAGCACATCCAAAAAAATGAGTCCCGCGGATGCGCCACGGAGGCGGCCATTGTCTTCGGCACCGATCCTACCATCGGACTGACTTCAGTAAGTCCGTTTCCCGTGGGTGTTGATGAACTCGCAGCCGCGGGAGGCATCCGCGGGGAACCGGTTAAGGTCGTCAAGTGCCTGACCGTTGATCTCGAGGTGCCCGCCACGGCGGAGATCGTTGTCGAGGGCCGCGTACTTTCTAGTATCCGTGAACCGGAAGGACCCTTCGGCGAATACGCGGGCTACATGGGCGCGGGCGGTAACAATCCCGTCTTCGAGGTTACTTGCATCACTCATCGCCGCAATCCTATTTATCAGGCTTTTCTCAGCCAGATGCCGCCGAGCGAATCCAGTTGCATCAAGAGCTTCGGACGCGAACTGGAGGTCCGACGTCATCTTGTAAGCAACCTCGGACTCCCCGTGCAGGATGTTTGCTTCACGGAAAGTAGCGGCGCCGCGGCCACAGTCATTATTTCCCTGAAAAAGCAGAACCGCTTCCAGCCGTTCAAAGCCATGACCGGAGTCTGGTCGATGACGGCTGGAATCGGCAAGATGGTGATCGTGGTGGATGATGACATCAACATTCGTGATCCTTTTCAGGTCGATTGGGCTTTGGCGTTCCGCATGCAGCCGGCCGAGGATGTAAGCATCGTGAGCAATACCGATCCCATCAACCTGGATCCGTCACAGCCTCTGAAGGATGGAAAGCCGGCGCCGCCGGTAGAGCAGGTAAGTTCCAAGATGGGCATCGACGCCACTCGCAAGCATACTTATCCCGCGCCCTCGCTGCCACCCAAAGAGCACTTGGACAGAGTAGCGGCTGATTGGGAGCGATATGGCATCCGGGAAGTGAAGCGATAGATGTGGGGCAGGCGCTTCCGCCTGCCAATTATTTGATCCTATGGCGGAACCATACAACCTCGGCGACGCGATCGACCGCGACGGCGATCGCGATGATCCCGCGCTGATCGATCTGGGAGGCGAAGCGCCGCCGCAAATCTATTCATTCCGCCAGCTGGATGAATTGAGCGATGCTGTTGCCCGTGGCCTGTTGGTGCGCGGTTTGGTGGCCGGCGATCGCGTCGCGATCGTGTCCGCTAACCGGGCGGAATATATTGCGGCGTTCCTGGGCGCTATGCGGGCCGGCCTCGTCCCGGTGCCCGTAAATATGAAGCTGCTTCGCGCCGGGGTGGAATACATCATCCGCGATTCCGATGCCAAGTTGGTCATCTCCGACGCGGGACGAGCTGAACTCTGTCCGGCGGACATCCCGCTAGTGACCTTCGGCCGCCACGGCGGGAACGGATTCGAAGCTCTGTTGTCACCCGGACTGTTCGCCTCGCCTCGTCCGGCGGCCCGCCAGCCGGCGATGTTTCTGTACACCTCGGGATCGACGGGCAAGCCGAAAGGAGTCGCGCTTTCGCATGAGAGCCATCTTTGGGTGCTGGCCATGCGGCGGCGCCCACTGTCGACGCCAAGGCACCGCGTGCTCGTCGCGGCGCCTCTCTACCATATGAATGGACTGGCCACCGCGCATGCCGCGCTAGCGCAGCATGATTCCGTCGTCCTGCTGCCGCGTTTTACGCCCGCAGAATACATTGACGCGATCGGCCGCTATGCTTGCACCACTATTACCGCCGTGCCTCCTATGTTGGCCATGATGCTGCGGGAACACGAACTGCTGCGACGCACGGACCTCTCGTCGGTAACCCTGATCCGCATGGGTTCCGCGCCGGTCTCCGCGGCGCTCCACGAGTCGCTCCGCTCGGTCTTCCCGCAGGCCCAGATCAACAACGTATTTGGCACCACTGAGGCCGGCCCAATTACCTTCGGATCGCATCCCGAAGGCGTACCTACGCCCTTCCGCTCGGTTGGCTGCGGTCATCCTCAAGTGCAGCTTCGATTGGTGGATGGCGATAACAGGGCCTCCGACCAAGGCGTGCTGCACATTAAATGCCCGGCGCTTATGAATGGTTATCACAAGCTGCCCGAAGCCACCCGAAACGTGATGACACCGGACGGCTACTATGTGACCGGCGATGTTTTCAGCCGCGATGCTCAGGGGTTCTATTTCTTCCTGGGCCGCGCGGACGACATGTTTGTGTGCGGCGGTGAAAATATCTACCCAAGCGAGGTGGAGAAAATGCTGGAACGTCATCCAGCCGTGCAACAGGCCTGTGTCGTGCCTGTCCCCGACGAAATCAAAGGACACAAGCCCGCCGCTTTTGTTGTCCTCAACCCGGGTGCAGCGGCCAGTGAGCAAGAAATCAAGGATTACGCGCTGGCCCACGCTCCCGCCTATCAGCACCCGCGTTGGGTCTGGTTTCTGAAGGAACTTCCGCTCGCGGGGACCAATAAGATCGACAACAAAGCGCTGATCGGGATCGCAGGGGAAAAGGCCGCGCAGCATCGGGAGACAGTAGCCGGAGATCCCCGATGAAGGCAATGGTCCTGAGGGAGCAAGGTAGCGGCGCGAGGCCTGTGCTCGAAACCTGTTTCCCCGATCCGGTAGCCGGCGAGGGCGACGTGATCGTCAGAATCCGCGCCACCTCGCTCAATTATCATGACGTCTTCACAACCCGCGGCATGCCCGGGATCAAGATAACGATGCCGGCCATCCTGGGGCTCGATTGCGCGGGCGATATTGTCGCGGTCGGTCCCGGCGTCGATGGCTGGCGCTGCGGCGACCGCGTGCTGGTGGATCCGAGAAATCGCGTGGAAGGCGGTTTGATGGGTGAGACCATGCACGGCGGCCTCGCCGAACTCTGCCGCGCCCGCGCGCATCAGTTGATCCGCATTCCCGAGAATGTCAGTTACGTCGAAGCGGCAGCGTTGCCGTGTGCCTACGGATCGGCATTGCGAATGATGTATACCATCGGCGGCGTGTCCACCGGCGAGAGAGTCTTGATCCTTGGCGCCAGCGGCGGTGTCGGCGTCTGTTGCGTCCAGCTCGCCAAGCTTGCCGGAGCCACCGTGATCGCCTGCGCCGGCACTCCCGAGAAGGCAGCCAGGCTGAAGCAGTTGGGGGCCGATCACACAATCAACTACCAGGAGCGCGACTTTATGCAGGAGGTTTATGCGCTTTATGGCAAGCCCGCACGCCGCGGTCCCGGCACGAATCAGGGCGTCGATGTGGTGGTGAACTACACCGGGGGCGATACCTGGGTCAAATCAATGCGCTGCCTGCGAGTCGGGGGACGGCTACTCACTTGTGGCGCGACCGCGGGCTACGACCCGGCCGAAGATCTCCGGTTCATCTGGACATTCGAATTGAAGATTCTCGGATCAAATAGCTGGGACCGCGACGATCTGAACAGAGTTCTGGAGCTTGTGCGGAGCGGCGCCTTGAAAGTGGTCGTGGATCGGACATTCCCCCTGGAGGATGCCGCGGAGGCCCTGCGGCAGATCGAAAACCGTGAAGTATTCGGAAAGCTGGTGGTGACGCCATGAGCGACGTGCCGATGAGCAGCGAGCAGATTCAAAAGCGGCTGCTCGATTCGCCATTCAACGCCTTCCTGGCCCCGGAGGTTGTGAGCGCCGATCCAGCGAAACCGGAACTCGTGGTGCGGCTGAAGATGCGCCCGGAACTGGAGCGATTCCCCGGCACGGGCCAATGGCATGGCGGACCGATGGCCGCCGCCATCGATCTAGTTGGCGACTATGCTCTCGCCATGCTGCTGGGCAGGCCACTGCCCACAATCAATCTTCGTGTGGATTATCTGCGGCCCGCAATAGGCGCGCTCACTCTGATGGCGCGCGTCCGGCGCAATGGCAAAACCGTAGGCGTAGTCGATATCGACGTGCTAGGCGAATCCGGCGAACTGGTCGCCATCGGGCGCGCGAATTATGCTACGGCCTTGTCGTAATAGTTGCGGATCACGGATCTTCCCTAAAAATTTAGCTTCAGCGTGAACTGCACTTGGCGGCCCTTATTGACGGTGTTAGTGATTTTGCCGAACGTGGCCAGCGCCAGTTGCACTCCCGGTTTGTCGAACTGCGGCGTATTGAAGAAGTTAATGAATTCGGTCCGAAAGTCGAGCGAGCGCTCTCCGCCCGGTAAACGGAAGCTTCTGCCGAACGCAGTGTTCCAGTTAGCCGTTCCATCTTTCCGGAACGTATTCATACCGAGGTTTCCGCGGCCGGCCGGCGGAATGTTCGTATCGAAATACTGGCAGTGCAGGTAAGGGAGGCCGTCGGTGCCCGGTGGCCTGCAGGTATTGGCGCCCACTAATGCGCTGACCGTATCAGGATTGTCCAGGCTCTTTCCCAGCAAGGATGGATTCAGGATGTTGGGACGATCCTGTGCATTACCGTCCACGTTGCCGTAGCCGGGCGAGTCGGATCCCGTATGGAAGTGGTAAGCCACACCGGACTGGAAAAGAGTCGTGCCCGAGATCTGCCATCCTTTGAGCGCGGCCCCCGGCCATCCAGCGGATCCCGCGAAGAACGGGAGACGGTAGGCGTAGCTGATGGCGAAGACCTGCGGTGTATCAAACAGAGCCGGGCCTTTTTGATCCGAGACCCTATTGCAGGTCTCACAGGTCGTGTTGCCCGTCTCCGGCGGAACCTCGACCCCGGACGCCGTTTCCGTGAAATCTCCGCCTTGGTTAATGTTCTTGCTAAAGGTATAGGCCGCGCGGAACGTCAGGCCGTGCGCCAATCTCTTTTCGACACTGGCCTGCGCGGCGTCGAAGTAGCCGATAGAGTTGCTCTCCACTACGTTGATGGCTCCGTAACGCTGGTCGGGACGACGCGCATTAAGCGTGGCCTCCGTGGTTGGTATGCCCGGCACGACCACCGGCCGGTTGTAAATTCCCTGGGTCAATAAATGGAAAGACCGGCTTCCGATGTAAGCGACGCGAACGACTGTCTGCCCCGGTAGCGCCCACTCGAGCGCGAGATTGTACATGTGGGTGTAAGGGGTCACCAGGTCCGGACTCAAAAGATTCAAGTCCTGTTGGGCGCCCGGAATCGGCTTCATTGTCGGGGCGGCATTGGCCAGTGCAACGGCCTGCGCCAGGCTCGGCGTATTGATTTCCAGCACCTGGACGTTAGGAGGGTTGAAGCGCGTCGTTTGGTACGACACCGGAAAGATGGAACTGAAGGAGGTGCCGTAGCCTGCGCGAACCGTGAGCCTTCCCCGTCCCGGGTTCCACGCGAACCCGAATCGAGGCGATACTCCCTGCTGCAGCGGCATTTTGGGGTCGGTCAGGTTATTGACTTCTGTGGGCGGAGTCTCCACTTCGTAGCGCAGTCCCATATTGATGCGGAACGTAGGAGCAACGCGGAATTCGTCCTCGGCGTAGACTGCGTGTTCCCAGTTCCGGAAGCCCCGATAAAGATTCCCAACGGCGATCGTAAACAGGTCCGGAGTGCCCATCAGGAAATTCTGTACAGCGGTGCGCCCGAAATCCGGATTGAAATTCAACACCCCGCGGCCATCGTTGCTTTGCAGGTCGTTGACCTGCGAGCGAGCGGTGCTCCACCCGAATTTGAAGGTGTGACGCCCCACGGTCCGCGCAAGGCTGGAGAACACGTCAAAGCGATTTTCGACGCGCATTCGTGGAAATTGTATTCCGGCACCGATGGCAGCCAGTTCCGCCTGTGAGGAACTGCCGCCGGCAAAGATGATGTCGGGAACGACATTGTAGCCCAGGTTCGCGAGCAGATCATCAAACTGCCGTGTGGGTTCGAGCGACGCGCGCACCCGGTCGAAATGGAAGCCCAACTGGGCGAGCGTTTGTGGAGAGAAGACGTGGGAGAGATCGGCGTACGCCGATTGGTTTCTCAAATCGGTCTGCGGATTTTGGCCGATCACTAACTGGAAAGGGTCTTCGCTGTACTGCCTCGCCGAATACAAACCGGCCAGCGAATTCTTGTCGTTCGGTTTCAAATCAAGGCGGGCCAGCCCGTCGGCTGTCCGTATGCTGCGCGGCGCGTTGGTGTTGAGCTGCCGCAGGCTGACGGCGGGCAGATTTGGCAGCTCGGCCGGATACGCTTTCAGCAGATCGGAAATGATGGCCCTGGTTTGCGGGTCGGTGGCGAGCGGCGTCCGCTCGGAGGCCAAAGGCGCCTGGAGATTTCCGTTGACCATGCCGGAATTGAACAGCTGGCCGAAGTCAAGGAGCAGCGATGCCTTGGGAGAGAAGAGCGGGCCTCCCGCCGCCACGTCGTAGCTGGTGATGCGGGACGGCAGCAAAGGGCCGGCATTAAAAAAGTTGCGCGCATTCAGCGCGCTATTTTGGTGCGTCGCAGCAACCGAGGTGTGCCAGTCTTTGAGGAGTGTTCGGGGGCGCAGCGGCTGAAAACTCAACAGCGCTGTTCCATATTCCGCCCCGAAATAGTTGTTTTCGGCTAGAAATTCGGGAATGAAGGTAGGATTCGGGCCGCGGAAGAGGGTGAGCAGGTTCCGCAGGTCGTTTAAGTCGATACGGTAAACGAAAATGTTCGGGTTCCGTTCTTCGAGGCCGGCCACTCCTTCAGCAGCGGCTACGGTAAACCGAAAATCGGCGCGTGTGAAATCGCCATCGTTCGCGACGGATACTACCCGCCGCAGCACCTCCTGGCCGTTCGTCAGCGAAACAGTAACCGTATATTGGCCCGGCTCCAGGTTTGCGACAGCATAAGAACCGTCCTCCGCCGTAACAGCTTTCGCTTGAATGGATCCGGCGCCGCCGCTGATAGCGATCGCCGCTCCGCGAACCGGTGCCCCCTGAGCATCGAGCACTCGCCCCCGAATTTCACCGCAGACGGCCACAGGCGGTGCCACGAGAAGGGCAACCGCGAAAAAGATTACCTTCATACGTGCCACATCTCTGCATCAGCTCCCCAACAGCGCGCGCGTAGCCCTGCCCGGAACGAACCCGTACCCCGGGGGTCCGCAGATCGGAAAGCCCCGGCCTCAATATCGCGGTTACTTCGCCGCCGAACTGGTGAGCTTCCCTGGATGCAGCGTCAGCTTCTGGACACGCCAGTTGTTCATGTCGGCCACGAAAATAGTGTTCTCCGAAGGGCAGGCGAGACCGTGCGGCCAGTTGAACTGGCCGACGTCGCGCCCCGATTCGCCGAGATAGCCGAGCAGCTTCCCGTCTGGAACGGAAAACTTGTAGAGGCGTCCCGGTTCATTGTCGATCGAGTAGAGATACTGGGGTGTGGTGTTGGTGATGCACAGCGCCCAGGGCGCGGTCTCATCCGGCGCGTTGGCCGGGATGTCGCCCAGCGTGGGGTGGCGCTTCTTGTCGTAGGGCACGTTCTGCATGATGTTGCGCAGGTGATTGCCGTTCACGTCGAAAACCTGGATACGCCGGTTGCCGCGATCGGCCACATAGATGTTGTTCTGCCGGTCGATGGCGATATTGTGCGGCGTGTTGAACTGGCCGTCGCCGGTCCCGCGCGACCCCCAGGACTTAATCCAGTTGCCGTGCTTATCCAGCTTGGCGACGCGCGAGTTGCCGTAGCCGTCGCTGATATAGATGTTGTCGTCGGAATCCCACGCCACGTCCGTGGGGGCATTGTAGTAGCCGTCGCGGTGACGCGGCGAATTCTCGGCGATTTTGCGCGGGTTGTACCACTCGGGTTCGTCCGGACCCTCAGGGCGACGTCCCAGGTTCAAGGTGACGAGACCGGCGGGATTGAATTTCATGGCCGTGTGAGTGCCTTTATCGACCACCCACAGGTTGTCGTTCCTGTCAAATCGGACCGAGTGCGCGTAGCCCAGGCCGTAAACGCCCTTGCCCAGCTCGCGTATGAATTTTCCGTTCGAATCAAACTCCAGCAGTTGCGTTGTGGCGTTGCCATAGATTGGGCCCGTGGTGGCGCTGCCGGGATGGTTGAGAACTACTATCGTGCCCTTCGAATTCACGGCCACGCCGAGCACTTCGCCGAGGTTCATCTGGTAATTCAGTTTCAAGAACTCGGCATCGGCGTCGTAGGCGATCTTCTGAGGCGTCTGCGCGAAGGCCGGGGCGGCTATGAGCACGGTTCGAAGCAGCCATTTCATGGTTGGATCCTCCTTATCGGGCACATCGGTATTTAGCTAATCTTTGACAGGCCGGGAGGCCTGTGCTACCAGCGGCAGAGCGCCGCTCTTCAGCATATCGTTGAGCATCTGGCGGGTCTCGCGCTCCGCATCGCCCGGCAACAGAAACCCCTGAGCCACCAGTTTATTGGCGGCCTCGACGGCCAGGGCATAGTAGTGCGAAAGGTTGCCGTAGCGCTCTTCAAGCGAGGGCCGCGGATCGCCTTTGGCCATTCGCTCCGCTTTCGTGCGGGCGAAAGGAATGGTCCCGGCCTGCAGCTGGCATTCCTGCCCCTTAAGCACGCCGCTCGAAACCGGATTCCAGCCGGTGTAGGTGCCCAGGGGCACCTGCAGGAGAAGCGCTCGCACACCGGCGATTTCGTTTCCATCGGCATCCACCTTGGCCGCCAGCGTGGGGATCACGCGCTTTACAGGCGGCGGCACGTTGTCGATGATGCCCGAGTGATCGTTGTAGCGGAAGTTGGGGCCGAAATCGTAATCCAGCACGGAGTTCATGACGCCATCAGGCGACGGCGCCCCGGGGATTGCAGGCCACCCCATGGCAGCCGCCGTTGCCGGGACCAAGGTTCCATCCGTTACGCGCGGGTAGACGCTTGCCGGCGGCAGCGTACCTCTCGTGATCCACGCGTTCATGGCCGCGAGCAGGGCGCGCTCGGTTTCGATCCACGGAAGCGGATTGGCCGGCATCATGCACGATGCCACAGGCGGCTGCTCGAGGTTGAAATTGTCCGAGCCGCCCGTATGGTTGGTGCTGGCCATGTAATAGCGGCGCACGTTCTCGGGCAGCGGGATATCGTCCTTGCCGCTGGTACCGGCGATGCCCAATGAGCCCTTCACAAACCAGAAATCGGCGCCGCCTTCGACCTCCATAATCGCGGGACACGTCTTCGTCGTCCGGCAGCGATGCAGAAGTCCCCAGGTTGGCCGGTCGCGGACCTTGTCGGTATAGTCTTCCCACCACGCTGGCCCCTCGGCGATGGGATCGTAGAGGCCCGCGATATTGCCTGGTTGGGCGAAGCGGATGTTGAACTGACCAGCCGCGGCGGAAGCGTCAAGGAAGGCGCCATCCCATACGGTGCGCCCCGATTCATCTTCGTTGAAGCCCAGATTGATGTAATCGCGCATCATGCGCGCCGGCTGCGAAACACCGTAGCCGATCACATGCGCGATGGCCCCGGCCAGCGGGTTGGCCGTGCCCGCGGCATCTTTCGATTCGCGGCGAAAGAAGGAGACAAGGTCGCGAGCTGCGGCCAGGCCGACGCCGAGCACAAACGGATCCTTGGCGGTGTAGACCAGCTCATACAGCAGCGCCGGGTTGAAACCGTTCTTCAGGCAGATGCGCGTGGGATCAGGCTTGCCCGGGAAAGGCGTCGTGCGGCAGTCCGCGAAAGCCCAATCCGCGGCGGGGATGGCAGACACACCTTCTCCCGTGCCGTTCTGCATCTCCCCGGCCTTCGAAATGAGCTTGGCCTTGGTGGTATCGAGCATCGCGGGCGTGCGGCCAGGACCGGGCAGGCCCAGCGTGTTCACGTTTCCGGAGAAAGGAACGACTACATTACCAGGCGCGCCCGCGGCAAACCGGACCACGACCGGGCCGGTGACGGAAGAGCCATCAGGATTCCTGGCAATCGGCACGTTGATGCCCTCACGGCCCGGACCCGCCGAATCGATGGGCAAATCGCCTTGCCAGCCGCTGGTCAGCACGATGTAGCCAGCGCGATAGACCGAGCCGTCTCCGGGATCGGCCAGCTCGAGGTCGCCGGGGCCGCCGGCCAGCACGAAACGCGTAAAGCGGCCAACGAACCGCGGGTTGCCGCGATTGGTCACGTCGTAAACCATGGTGCCGTTGGCCTTCGAAATATCGACCGGCTTGAGAACGGTAAAGGTCGTGGTGTAGGTCACCTTGCCGGCTGCATTCCGGGGCGCGAACTGGATGTCGGTGATCAACGCATTGCGTCGATCGGCCGGATCGAGTTCGCCGCTCGCCGTGCCTTTAACGATCTCATAGGCGCCGGTCCCGCCGAAAATCTGGCCTTTAAATGCGGGGTCGGTTTTCGTGATGGTAATGCGGGTCACGCGGGCGTGGACCACGCCGGGAAGGAGCGCGACGGAGATCAGCGGCATCCAACGAACGAACCGGCCGAAGTCAGACATGCGTCTCAGTATAATGAAACGCGCAGCAAGTGGGGCAGGGCTTTTGTCCTGCCGCCTTCCGGGTGGCGCCTGACCGAGGACGTATAACCGCTCCCTAACGGTCGCGGCTCCTACACGCATCCAAACGGAGCCGCGAGCGTTAGCGAGCGTCCCAGCCTACTTGATTGCGACTGCATTTGGCGGCGAGGCGATGCCGCCTTCTACATGCAGGGGCGCGGAAACCAGCAGGAATTCGTAGCGCCGGTCGCGGGCGCAATCTTGGGCCAGCGGCGCCAGGACGAATAACTCACCCAGCGGCAGCCCCAGCAAGGGAAGCGCGCGATAGTGCAGTAGGCCTTCATCTCCCAGGTTCATGGGGAGAGGCTCCACCGCCGGCGAGTCGGTGGCGATAGCGGCTACGCGATGGTCCCAAAGCCAGGACGCCATTCTGCGGCTCGGCTCGATGCCTATCGATTGGATTTTGTCGAACGGCGCGAGCGCACGCTTTTCCTCCTCCGCCAATTTCTCGTAGGCCTCCATCCAACCCGTGCGGACCAGCAGAATCGATCCGGGTTTCAGCGCGGTGCCTTGCGCTTCGAGGGCGGTCTGCAGCTCTTCGAGGGTATAAACGTCCTTTACCAAGGGATTGACTGCCTGCCCGCGTGCCTGGCGGAATCCCAAGGCGTCGATCAGAACGCCGCGCCCCACCACTCTATCCGCCCAGTGATGGATCCCGAGCTTCGCGTTAGCCGCCTCGCGGATATCGCCGACCGCTACGCCGTTATAGAAACACCCCAGTCGGGAGTGGCCCACGTGCGCCAGCCCATCCCACTGCGTTCCCTCCTGGGTGTTGTAGTTGTTCAGCATGTCATCGTGAGCAGACGGGCCTAGGGGGATAACCTGGTGAGAAACGGCAGCGCGTCCAAAGAGCGGCGGTTTGGCAAAGCCGATTTTGGCGTCGAGGCGAAACACACTGCCGGATTGCACCAGGCGCGCGGCTTCCACAACGCCTTCCGGAGTAAGAAAGTTCAGGCAGCCAAGGGCATAGCTGTCTCCGAAAACGCCCCACGAGGACTCAGGTGGTGCGCCGGCCGTCACGGGCAGTTGGTCGAACGTCGGAAAAGATTTCATGGGTGAGTTGTGGTGAGCAGGCGTAGTATACAACGATAGCCGCATTGACAGGCGAAAGCGCCTGCCCCAGCTTGCGTCATCGGGTCGGCGCTGCGTCTAGCAGAAGCACGGCTATTTTCCCATCCGTTTCCAGATTGTCGCCGGTGGCGTTCTGGCTTTTGAGCGGGACATTCGGCCGATCCACCAGCGCAATTCCCTGAACGCGGCCCGTGAAAAGCAGGTCGGTAACCACTTTGGCGCGTTCGTTATCGATCTGAGAATCGACCCGGTGAATGAAGGTCCGGTCAGCTTCGGAAAAATTGATGCCGATGTCGTGGGTGGCGGCCACGGCCCACACCGGTTTGCCCAAAAAGCTGCCCTGCTGGCCCCAGATGCGGAGGTGATGACGCCGCGCGAAAGTATTGTTCAGCTTCTCGAAAACCATATCCGGTGGCTTACCGTCGAGCAACAGGATGGAGACGGGCGCTTCGTTATAACCCCGGTCCTCCGCCAGCGCACGAAATGTTTCAAACTTGGCGCGGCTGCTGAGGCTCGCAGCGGCGCTCCAGCCTGCGTCGCGAAATGCGTTCCGTACTTCATCTTCCGTGCCAATGAGCATGATGTTGGTCATGTCGGAGGGTTTGGGAGGGTTCTGGGCGACAGTCCGGAACGACTGGCGCGCTACCAGAGCCTCCAGAGCGCTCTCGTCGGGGATGGATCCGGCGCTGGCCCCCGGACCGGGGCCGGAAGGGCCCGCCAGTTGCAACGGGGCAAGCAGCCGCACGCGCATATCGACGCCGGCATCATACGTAATGTCGATATCCGCCGGCTTGAGTACCGCGTTTTTAGCGCCGCGGAGAAGATCGGCCAAACCGGAATATTTCCCGGAAAGCTTTTCGAGTTCGGCATCCAGACGCCCGGTACCTGTTTCCGACGCCAGGATCCCGTTGACCTGTCCTTGCTCGTCTACCTTTTCGCGAGCATTGTCGACGCTGACGAGCCGAGCCAAGAGCTTGAGCTTCTGGCCGTTGACGACGATTTCATCGAAGCGCAGGGCGAGGACGGCACGTTGATCGGCGCTGGCAGACTGCACTGCCTTTTCGACGGCCCCGTGGATAACGCTGCCCGCGGGAATCAGAAACTGGCTGCCGGCCACCACGGGGGCGATAACCACACCCTCCACCGGCTCACCTGTCTTAGAACTTTGAGTCGAGACTTTGGTCTTGAGGCGCATCTCGATTTCCACGCCGGTCGGCACCTCGAGCGCAAAGCTGGGAAGAACGGAGAATGTGTACAGGCAGACAACAGCAGCGAGCGGCAACTCCCACTTCATATTTCTGATTCTAAGTGAGGAATTGCCGCAACGGCGCTCATCAGTAAGCTTCCTACGGAGTCAGGGTGAACACGGAACCCAAATCCGAAGCACCGAGATACGTGGTCGTTCCGTAAAGCAACCCGTTTTGGAACTGCACTATGCTGCTGTTCGGGTTTTGTCCGCTGTTCCCCAAATCATGCAGCACGGTTTCGGTCCACGCCCCGCCCCCAAGCGGAGCCAGCTTGAAGATGGTGCCGCAACCCAGGTAACATGCGGTCGATCCGCCGAATACGGTCGCGCCATATAAATTGCCGCTCCCATCGATAGCCAAAGTTGTCGACGGAGTCGTTCCATCTCCCTTGAAGCCCGGAAATCTGTACAAGACAGTCTCCGTCCACGCCCCGCCGTTGGTACCGGGGGGCGTCAACTGGAACACCAAGCCGGAGGCATTCGTGGTCCCACTTTGAGAGAGGGTGCCATACAACACGCCGTTCGGGCCGAGCGTAACAGTTCCTCCGGCACCGCTGCCGGCGCTTCCCCCGATGAAATCATAGAGCACGGTTTCCGTCCAGGAGCCGCCGTTGTTCTTTGGGGGTGTCAACTGGTAGACCGTGCCGAAGCCATTCGTCCCCCCGCCGCTCGTGCCGTATATGTTGCCCAGGCTGTCGAACGTGATCTCGGCGTCCGGGCCGACGCCATCGCCCTTAAATCCAGGAAAGGTATAGAGAACCGTCTTGGTCCCGCTCCCACCCTTCTGAGCCGGCGGAGTGAACTGAAAAACGGTCCCACAACCGAACTTGATTCTCTGGTTTGTGTGGCACAGAACACCCGGAGTTCCGCCGGAACTGGTTGTGCCGTACAACGCGCCGCTCGAACCGAACACTAGCGCTCCGGGATACTGTCCGTCGAAGCTTCCTTGAAACGTGTAGAGCACCGTTTGGGTCCATTGCCCGCCCGACTGGGTTGGAGGCGATAATTCGAAGATCGTGCCGCAGCCGCCGCCGCACGCTTGAGCATTGCCGCCGAATTGGGTACTGCCATACAGGTTGCCCAGGTGATCGAATACTACGCCCATGCCGGGTTGCGCTCCGTCGGTGCCTCCCTGAAAACTGTAAAGCACATGCTCGGTCCAAGCGCCGCCCTGGACTGTAGGCGGGACGAGTTGGTACACCGTCCCCCAGTTTGCAGCGCCGCCACCGGCAGTCGTGCCGTACATCGCGCCATTGCTGTCGAACTGGAGACGCCCGTCGGGATAGGGATACTCCCCGTCGGCGCCGCTGAAGGAGTGGATGGTTGTCAGGGTCTGCGCGTGCGCGAGGATGCCGCTCGAAACGCCTAGCAACATGGCTGCGCGTAATAATTTCGTTGCGTAGTCCGTCTTCATAGTGTCTCCTTCGGCGATATTGGCAACACTGCGGGATCGCCGAAGCGGTCACTATACCCGAACAATGGCCGGAATTCGTTGCTGGGCTTGGTGGAATCTTGTTAAAAGGTTGTAAACACACGAGCTTGATGGCTTGGAATTGGCCGCCGGAGGATACGGAGACGAGAGGTCGCGGTACGTTCGGACTGTACCCTCAGGCTCCTGTTATACTAGTTATCTGAACCCGAATGCCGAAACGTACTTTTCAACCGAATAATCGCCGGCGGGCTAAGACACACGGTTTCCGCACCCGCATGAAGACCCAGGACGGGCGCGCGGTGTTGTCGCGTCGGCGCGCACGGGGCCGTAAGAAGTTGACGGTCAGCTCTGAAAGGTAGTTTCCATCGCCGGTTTTCCGAAACGTGTACGCCTGCTGCGATCACAGGATTTTCGAAGAGTGTATGAGCGGGGCTCCCGCGTGTCGAGCCCTTTATTTACGGCTTTTTGCTTCCGGGAAGGATCGGATCTCCGGGAAACCTGCTCCGGGCCGCGCATCGGTCTCACGGTTCCGCGCGCGCTCGGCCCGGCGGTCATACGTAATCGCATCAAGCGCCGGTTCCGGGAGGCCGTGCGCTTCACGTTGGATCGGCTGAATCCACAGTGGTCCATCGTCATCAATCCGCGGTTGAAGGCTCTCAAGGCGCCCTTGCCGGAACTGCAGCGCGAAGTGGAGCGCCTTTTCCAGCGTTGCAATGGCTGGTGATCCGGGCGCTGCGATTGTATAAGATCGCGCTTTCCCCATTGCTCCCCGCGGCGTGCCGCTTCTATCCGAGTTGTTCGGATTACATGCGAGAAGCGGTGGCACGGTACGGAGCGATCCGGGGCGTGTGGATGGGACTGCGCCGGCTGGCGCGTTGTCATCCTTTTCATGCCGGCGGTTTCGACCCCGTGCGCTAGCATGTAACAGAAGTTAAGATGCCAGAATCCCCGCCGAAAGAAATTTCCATGGAAGTGCGGCTGCTGCTCGCCTTCCTGCTTATGGGCGCAATTATGTTCCTCACGCCCTACTTTTATAAGTCGCCTCCTCCGGTCAAGAAAACCGCGCCGCCGGCTGCATCCTTACCGCAGCCACAACCCGGGCCGGAGAGCGCCACTGTGGCGGCCAAGGAGCCGAAGGCGCCTGCTGCGCCGGCTACGGCCGAACAACAGCAGCCGCATCTGGTAATCAATAACGGCTTTTATCGCATTGAATTCAGCAACCAGGGCGCGACCGTCCGGAACTGGCAGCTGAGCAAGTTTCGTGGTAACGATAATAAGCCGCTGGAAATCGTGAATACCGCGGCCAAGGCCGATTTTCCGTTCTCGCTCCATTTCCCCGGCGAGAAGCCAACGACCGACGTCAACCAGGCATATTACAAGCAGGCTGCCGACGCTGACGGTCTCGGTGTAGCTTACGAGTTTTCCGACGGCCACACCAGCGTCCGCAAAACCTTCCGCTTCCAGAAGGATAGTTACCGCTCGCAGGTGACCGCGGAAGTGACCGTCGACGGCCATCCCGTCACGAGCATGATCCAGTGGCGCGGCGGTTTCGGCGATCTTACAGTCGCCAATCCCGCCGTACACACAGTTGCGGTTTACTTGGATACGGCCCAAGACAAGCTGGTGGAACAGGCCGCGAAGACTGCCAAGAACGGCCCGGTCAGCTCCAGCGGCAGCTTTTCATTCGCAGGCATCGTAGACCAGTATTTCGCCGCTGTCTTTCTCCCCGAAAACAACCGCCCGATGACCACCGTGACGTTCAGCGATGAGGTGCGCACGCCACTCGAGGAAAAGCCGCAGGCCTTCGCAGGCGTCGCCGTTTCCACCGGGACCAACAATCGCTTCGAGCTGTTTGTGGGGCCCAAAGATGTGGACCTGCTGCAGCGTGTCAATTCCAAGCTCTCCGACCTGGTGAATTTCGGATGGTGGGCGTTCATCGCCAAGCCTCTGTTCCTAATCCTGAAGTGGACTAATAGCGTGCTCCACAACTTCGGCTGGGCGATTGTCGTGGTCACCATATTCCTCAATCTGCTGATGTTCCCGCTGCGCCTGACGAGCATGAAGTCCGCGAAAAAGATGCAGGCGTTGAAGCCGCAGCTCGATGCCCTTAACGAGAAATACAAGAACATCAGCCTGCGCGATCCTCGCAAAGCGCAGCAACAGCAGGAGCAGATGGAGCTGTACAAGAAAAACGGCATCAATCCCATGGGCGGCTGCCTGCCCAGTCTGCTTCCGCTAGCGCTGGTTTACCCGTTCTATCGTGTCATCACCGTCTCGGCGGAGATGCGTGGCGCGCATTGGCTTTGGGTGACCGACTTATCGCAGCCGGAAAACCTTCCCCTAAAGGTTCTGCCGATTGCCATGATCGTGACGCAATTTCTGATGCAGAAAATGATGCCGGCGCCGGGGGTAGACCCCAATCAACAGCGGATGATGTTATTCATGCCGCTGATTTTTGGCTTCATGTTCTACAATCTGCCGAGCGGCTTGGTACTATACTATTTGACCGGCACAGTCGTTGCGATCGCCCAGCAATGGTTCTTCAACAACACCGACGCGGCCCGGGCGGCGGCGCGGTCGGTCCAGCCGCCGCAGAAAAAGAAGAACGGCAGGAAATAGTGCGTGAGCGATAGCAAGTACGACGTGGCATCAATTGGCCCGCGAGTGGATCAGTTCCTGCACACTATACTTGGTGACGCGGGATTTCGAGTCGACTTCGAGCTTCGCGATGTGGTATCCGCTGAGGATGACTTCGAGACGCCCGAAGTAGTCGTGAAATTCACTGGTCCCGATGTGGACTTGCTGTTAACCAACAAGGCGGAACTGCTGCTGGCGCTCGAGCACGTCACCATGGAGATGCTCCGGGTCCCGTCCGAAGATCATTCGAAAATTTCCTTCGATGCTAACGATTACCGCCTGCTACGCATCGAGGAACTGCGCCTGAGCGCTACCGCTGCGGCTGACAAGGTGAAGCGCACGGGTGTGCCGTTCCGCTTTAACCCGATGAACAGCCGTGAGCGCCGCGTAATTCACCTGGCTTTGCGCAACGAGCCCGCGGTCCGCAGCGAAAGCATCGGAACCGGACCGGCGCGCCAGGTGGTTGTCTATCCCGCCGGGATGGCGAGTTTGCCGCAGCCGCCAGCACCAGTGCCTGCGGCACGTGGCGGTCGTCCGGAGCGCCGCGGCCCCGCGGACCGCGGCGCCCGTTCGCGCGGTAGCCGCCGGTAGGGTTTCTCTGGCCCAGCCGCTCAGTGACACAATCGTGGCAATTTCGACGCCGCCCGGCCGGGGAGGGATCGGTGTGGTCCGCCTTTCCGGGGAGCGCGCGCGAGCCATTGTCGAAACGATCCTTGACGGACTGTCCCACTTGGAGCCGCGGCGTGCCCGCTTGGCGCGCCTGGTTGACGATCAGGGTCAGGTGATCGATGAGGTCGTCGTAACATTCTTCCCAAAGCCGCAATCCTACACCGCCGAGGACGTGGTGGAGCTTTCCTGCCACGGTTCTCCCGTGATCCTCAGATACGCCGTGGAACGCACGCTCGACGCCGGAGCGCGCCTTGCCGAACCAGGCGAATTTACGCTGCGAGCTTACATAAATGGGCGCATCGACCTCCCACAAGCCGAAGCCGTACGCGACCTGATCGAAGCCACCACGCTCTACCAGGCTCGCATCGCCGCGCAGCAGACCGGCGGCTCAGTCTCGCGCCGCATCGCCCCGCTGAAAAACCAGTTAGTCGAGCTGATCGCTCTCCTCGAAGCGGGTATCGACTTCGCGGAAGACGACGTAGCTGTCGCCTCGGCGAATGAAATCCTGTGCCGTCTCGGCCCCGTCATCGATGGCATGCGCTCGCTGGCTGCCAGTTTCCAGTACGGCCACATTGTCCGCGAGGGGTTTACGTTGGCCATAGTAGGACGGCCCAATGTCGGGAAGAGCAGCCTCTTCAATCGCCTGCTGGAGCAGGATCGCGCCATCGTAACGGCAATTCCCGGCACCACGCGCGATCTGGTCTCGGAGACCGCGGCCATTGGCGGCATCCCGGTCAAGCTCTACGACACGGCGGGAATTCGGGAGCCGGGCGAGTTAGTGGAATCGCTGGGTATCGAACGCAGCTACCAGGCGATGGCGGATGCCGATCTTACTTTGGTGGTGATCGACCTCTCGCAACCGGCTGCCCCGCAGGAACATGATCTGATCGCACGCGCGGCCGGCCAGGGCCGCAGCATTATCGCGGGGAACAAGTGCGACTTGCCGCCCGCACAGATGCCGAATGGCGCCATTGCCGTTTCCGCCCTCACCGGCGACGGCATTCCCGCCTTGCGTCGCGCCATTATGGACGCGGTGGCGCCCAACGGCGCACTGGAACAGGAAACCGGCTTCATCACCAGCCTGCGCCATGAACGTCTGCTGCGCGAATGCCTGGAATATCTGGAAAAAGCTAAAGGCGCGGTGGAAGCCGCGATACCCCACGAGATGCTGCTGCTCGATCTCTACGCGGCCCTCGCGCCGCTCGACACGATCACCGGCGCGACAACGGCCGACGATATTCTGAACCGCATCTTCTCGACTTTTTGCATCGGGAAGTGAGGCGCCGATACAATTAAGGCATGCAGGACGAAGAGCCACTGGAGCCGGATCCGGTAATCGAAGCGTATAAGAAGGATATCGATCGCACCCTCATTCGCGAGAACCTCAAGCTCACCGTCGAGGAGCGCTTCCGCAAGGCGATGGCCCTCGCCAAATTCGCCGATGAGCTCCGCCGCGCCGGCCGCGAGGCCCGTTCGAAGAAGCCATGACGGACTTTGCAGCGTTACTCGCCGCGCTCTCGAAGCACGAGGTCGACTTCATCGTCGTGGGAGGGGCAGCGGCGATTGCACACGGCTCCGCGCGGCTCACGCAAGACCTAGACATCGTCTACGACCGTTCTCCCACGAACCTCGACCGACTGGTGGCCGCTCTGGCCGGCCAAGCGCCTTA
>CAZKVF010000258.1:0-6462 GCA_964556085.1 uncultured Solibacteraceae bacterium | reverse complement strand
ATGGACAAACCGGCGCAAAATATACAAGACAGTTTTTTGAACAATGCGCGCAAAGACAAAACTGCTATTACGCTTTACTTGCTCAGCGGCGTGAAGCTTTCAGGCCGCATCAAGAGCTTTGACAAATACTCGCTGATTCTCGAAACCAATAACCAGGAGCAGTTAATTTTCAAGCACGCCATTTCGACGGTTGTGACAATGAAGGCCGGCCACGGGTACGCGGCGCCGGGCCAGGCGGCGCACAGTTCTGCTGCGGCCGCGCAGCCGGTGGCGGAGTCCGCTCACTCGGACTCATAGGACTCTTTTGGCTTTACGGGAACCCCAGAGCGCTCCCCCGGAAACGCGAGAACGGGCCATCCTGGTGGGCGTCGAGTGGAAAAGACGGCCCACGAACAAGAACTCCCCACCTAATTCCGTGTTTGACGCCGAGGAATCGCTCGACGAGCTTGGCGAGCTGGCGGCAAGTGCGGGCGCGGCTGTGGTGGAGCGGGCGTTTCAATCCCGCGACGCGGCGGAAGCCGCAACTTTGATCGGTGCAGGCAAGGTCCGGGAGCTGGCCGCCATGGCCTCGGCGACGCATGCCGACATGGTCCTGTTCGATCACGATCTCTCCCCCACCCAGCAGCGCAATCTGGAGGACCAGATCGGGCTTAAGGTGCTCGACCGCACGCAGCTGATTCTGGACATCTTCGCGCGGCGGGCGCGAACCCGCGAAGGCAGACTCCAGGTGGAGCTGGCGCAGCTCAGCTACATGCTGCCGCGGCTGACCGGCCATGGCGCGGCCATGTCAAGGCTGGGCGCTGGAATCGGAACACGCGGACCAGGTGAAACCAAGCTCGAATCCGACCGGCGGCGCATCGCCAAGAGGATCAAGAGCATCGAAAGAGATCTGGAGGGAGTTCGCGGTACTCGAGGTGTCCACCGGCGGCAGCGCGGCGCCGTTCCTCTTCCCACCCTGGCCCTGGTTGGATATACCAACGCCGGAAAGTCCACGCTCTTCAACCGGCTGACCAACGCGGCAGTGGTTGCCGATGCCCGCATGTTTGCCACTCTCGATCCAACCGTGCGTGGCGCGGTGCTCCCCTCGCGGCGGCGCGTCCTGCTGAGTGATACGGTGGGCTTCATTCGCCGGCTTCCAACTACCGTCGTGAAGGCTTTCCGCGCCACGTTGGAAGAAGTGACCGACGCCACCATGATTCTGCACGTGGTGGACGTCTCGGCGCCTCAGGCCGCGGAGCACGCGGAACACGTGTTACAAGTGCTGGGAGAGATCGGCGCCGGACAGGTCCCCCAACTCCTGGTGTTGAACAAGATGGATCGCGTGTCCCAGGAAGAGCTTCATGCCGGCCGGGATGTGGCCGCACGGGCCGATGCCCCCTCCGTCGCCGTTTCGGCCCTGACTGGGGAAGGAATCGCCGGGCTGTTGCGAAAGGTTGATGAGATTCTGCCCTTCGATCCGTTGTCGCGCGTGCAGTTTAGCTTTCCAATCGGGGAAGGCGCCAGCATCTCGCTGCTGCACCAGCTTGGACGCGTCATCGATATCCGGTACACCGACAGATGCTGCGAGGTGGAGGCCGAGGTTCCCGAATCGCTCAAACAGCGGCTTTCGGCCTTCGTGAACTGAGGTGCCCGTGCCCGCAGCCGGAGCCAGTTGTCCCGCGGCCTTGCCGCAGATTATAGTTGGGTGAGCGCCCGAATGAACTTACCAAACGCTCTCACAATTGCCCGTATCTTTTTCGTGCCGCTGCTGGTTGCCGCGCTGGTGGAGCAGAGTATTTCAGTGCGGGTGTTGGGGACGACCGTAACCCATGAGTGGCTGGCGCTGGCGATCTTTCTAGTCGCCGCCGCCACCGATCTGCTGGATGGTTATCTGGCGCGCCGCTGGGGGCAGGTGACCACCATCGGTACCCTCCTCGACCCGATTGCCGACAAGCTGCTCATCTCATCGGCCTTGATCTCGCTAGTGCAGGTCAACGCGGTGCCCGGCTGGATGGTGATCTTGATTGTGGGCCGCGAATTCGCGATTTCGGGGCTCCGGAGCATTGCCGCCGCGGAAGGGTACACGATTCAAGCCAGCGACCTCGGGAAGACCAAGATGGTGGCGCAGGTGACCGCCATTTCGTTTTTGCTGGTCAGCATCCATCACCCCGAGATCGCCACACTGGCGTACTGGATGATGTGGGTGGTGGTGCTGTTTGCCGTGCTTTCGGCCATCGGTTACTTCCGTAAGTTCTGGCGCAAAGTGGATATCCGCATCAAGACGCGGCGGCGGCGCGAGCTGTTGCGAATTGAGAGGCGGCGAAAGATGTCGGCCATGGGTCAGGGGCGTTCGCCCGCCGGCGCCGCAGTCGGATCCTCGGGCGTCGGAGGCGTCGGGCGCTGAATGACGTGAGCGCCTTGCGGCGTGAACATCACCAGCCGGATCTCACCTGGTGAACCGAACGGACCAACCGGCTTCCCGTTCAACGAAGTCTGCAAGGCTCCAGCGTTTCCCACCAGAACTACCATCTTGCGGGCAGCGTCAAACTGCTTGGGTTGCCGGCCTTCGATGGTGCCGCTGTAGGTGTGGGCGCCGTCGGATTTGATCGAGACCCACACCGGTTCGCTGGACGTGAAGGCAACGCGCACGGCTCCCGCGGCATCGCGCGCGGCCACCGAATCACTCGGTGCCGGCTGCCGCGAAGCGGGCGGGACGCTGATAGTTCCGTTGTCCGAAACCACAGCGGGCCGAAATTCCGTTTTCGAGGCTGCGGCCGGTGGAGGCGGAGGGGCGCTCGGTTTCACGTTGGTGGCTGTGTCGGAGCCTGGTTTCGCCGTTGCCGCCGTCTGGGGGATGGGAGTGACTCGCGGCCGCTGCCACAGCTTGTAGACGCCGGCGCAGAGCAGGGCGGCTACCACCACCCAAACCAATGCGCCCAGCGAGGAATCGGTGCGCAGCCGGTCGCGAACATCCTCGAACCGTGGCATTTTCGGAAGGCCCGGGAATCGTTCTTTCTGCGGTGGATCCGGTAGCGGTGCGGCAGGCTCCTCGAATTGCTCCTTGAGCGAAGCGATCAATTCCTCCGCGTCAAGCCCGAGTGTATGCGCGTATTGGCGGAGAAAACTACGGGTGAAAACGCCGCCCGGAAGACGATCGAACTGGTTCGCCTCCATGGCTTCGAGCAGGTGCAGGCCGATCTTGGTCTGTGACGCTACCTGTTCCAGCTTCAAGCCACGGCGGATCCGTTCGCGTCGGAGCGTGTCGCCGATCGAGGTCATCGCGGGCTCCTGAAGGCCCCTCTCGACCCATGATACAACATCGCTATTTTCGCCCCCCGTTGAGCCGGTGCTGTATGACCGACAATAGTTGTGATGATTCTGGCGAGGGAAGGTTGCAGGAGAAACGCCCGGTAAGGAATTGGAGCGCGATGGCGGAAGCGATGGACGGGATCATCGTCGTTGATAAGCCGGCGGGCTGGACCTCGCACGACGCGGTGAACCGAATGCGCCGGCTTGCCGATACCCGCAGGGTCGGGCATCTCGGCACGCTCGATCCCATGGCTACGGGCGTGCTGCCGCTGGTGATCGGGCGCGCCACGCGGCTCGCTCAATTCTTTATGCGCAGCGACAAGGTCTACGACGCGCGCGTGCGTTTTGGCTACTCGACGAATACCTACGACCGGGAGGGTACGGCCACATCCAGCGCCGTCACGCCGTTGCTTACACGCGAGAAGCTAGAGCACAACTTGCAAGCGTTCCGGGGCGAATTCCTGCTTCGGCCGCCGCCGGTATCCGCCAAGAAAGTGCAAGGCACACCTGCATACCGGCTGGCGCGACAACAGATCGAGGTAGAGTTGCAACCGGTCCCGGTGCATGTATACGAGCTGAACCTCGTGGGATTGGAAGGCGCGGAAGCCCACCTGTGGGCCCGCTGCTCGGCGGGAACCTACATGCGCTCCATCGCTCACGAATTAGGAGAAGCCATGGGCTGCGGCGCGCATCTGTCCGCGCTGCGCCGGGTGCGCGCGGGCGATTTCTCGATTGAGCAGGCGCGATCCATGGAGGAGCTTGACACGCTGGCCCGTGATGGCAGTTTGAACGAAGCGCTGATTCCCGCGTCCGAGCTGTTGCCGGAGTTTCCTTCCGTGATCGTGGACGATACGACGGCGGGACAGGTCCGGCAGGGAAGAGATTTCCCCGTATCGCCATTCCGCGCCGGGGCTGGCGTGCGGTATGTCAAGGCCGTCTCGGCTGAAGGCCAGTTGGTCGCCATCGGCGAGGCCAAGCTGCCGCACATTTACCATCCTGTGGTTGTGCTATAGCGGTTGACGGCGGTCGCAGTGCGAAAGCGCCTGCGCCACTGCTGCTGTTTTTTCCCAACTTACTTCTCCAGGAAATCGAAATCACAGCCGAGATTGGCCTGCGTGACGTGTTCCAGGAAAAGGCGCCCGTAGCCGCGCGTGTACTGCGGCGGCGCCGGCCGGAAAAGCGAAAGCCTCTGTTCGATTTCGCCGGCGGGAACTCGCAGTTCCAGGCGCCGGGCGGCGACGTCCAATTCGACCTCATCGCCGGTGCGCACGGCGTTCAACGGCCCGCCCACCGCGGCCTCCGGCGCAACGTGCAGCACCACCGTTCCGAAACTTGTCCCGCTCATGCGCGCATCGCTGATGCGCACTACGTCGTCGATGCCACGATCGAGCAGCACCTTCGGCATGGGGATGTGCCCCCATTCCGGAAATCCGGGCGCGCCTTTAGGCCCGCAGTTCTTCATCACCAGCACGGTGTCTTTGTCGATCGGCAAATCTTCGCGATCGATCTCGGCGCGCATCTGCTGATACTGCTCGAACACGTAAGCGCGGCCGCGGTGCTGGAGAAGCCGCGCCGACGCGGCAGTTTGCTTCAGGACTGCGCCGTCAGGGGACAGATTCCCATAGAGCACCACGGTACCGCCCTCGCGATGCATCGGCTCGGCGGCCGTGCGGATAACTTCACGCCGGTGGCACTCGGCCCGCTCCACATTCTCGCGAATCGTCTTGCCGGTTACGGTGAGCGAGTCGCCGTGCAGCAGCGGCAGAATCTCTTTCATCACCGCGGGCAGGCCTCCGGCGTAATAGAAGTCTTCCATGAGGAATTCGCCCGAAGGTTTCACATTTACGATCCACGGAGTGCGCCGGGAGATGGTATCGAAATCTGGCAGGTCCAGCGAAATCCCAAGCCTTCCGGCAATCGCAACCAGGTGTACCACGGCGTTGGTCGAGCCGCCGATCGCCATATCGACGGTGACGGCATTTTCGAGCGCTTGCCGCGTCATGATGTGCGAAGGCCGCAAGTCTTCCCAAACCAAATCCACAATGCGGCGGCCGCTCAGTTCGGCGATGGCGAGACGGCGCGAATCGGGCGCCGGAATGTTGGCGCAACCGGTGAGCGTCATGCCGAGCGCTTCGGCGAGGCTGGTCATGGTAGAGGCCGTACCCATTACGGTGCAATGTCCCGCACTGCGCGAGAGTCCGCCTTCGATCTCCGACCATTCCTCCTCTGTGACGCGGCCGGTGCGGAACAGATCGAAAAGTTTACGGCCATCCGTACCCGAGCCAAGCCGGCGGTCCTTCCATTGCCCGCTGAGCATGGGCCCACCCGGCACCACGATCGCGGGAATGTCAGCGCTGGCCGCACCCATCAGTTGCGCGGGCGTGGTCTTGTCGCAGCCGCACAGCAGGACGACACCATCGATGGGGTTCGCGCGGATGGATTCCTCGACATCCATGGCCATCAGGTTGCGATAGAGCATGGTGGTGGGCTTCATGAACCTCTCGCCGAGCGAAATGGTGGGGAACTCGAGCGGCACTCCGCCGGCCGCCCACACGCCGCGCTTCACCGCTTCCGCCACAATGCGCAGGTGCGCGTTGCAGTTATTCAGCTCGCTCCAGGAATTGCAGATGCCGATGACGGGCTTGTTCTGAAATACGTCGGCGGGAAAACCCTCGGCGCGCAGCCAGGCCCGCCGCGCGTAGTTTTCGTAGGCGTGGCCGCTGTACCATTCCTGGCTGCGAAGCTTGCGGGTAGTGTTGGTGGACATGAGGTTTTATTAGAACGCGTGGGGAAGAGGCAAGTCCAGCCGGCGAGAGCTCTGGTAAACTGTATCAGAGAAGGTACAGATGACCGTACGTCTAAAGGCGACAGAAGATTTGATTCCAATTACCGATTTGAGGCAGAATTCGGCGCGCATCGTCAACCGGCTGCGAACGGAGCGACGGCCGGTCGTGATACTGCAGCGTGGCCGTTCAGCCGCCGTGCTGGAAAACGTTGAAGACTACGAGAACCGCCTCGAAAGACTGGAACTGCTCGAGGCGATTGTACGCGGCCTCGAAGCGGTTCAGGCGGGCAGGGTAGTGGACAACCGCGAAGCCATGCGCCGTCTGAAGAAAATAGCCGTTGGCTAGTCCGCGATTTCGAGTCACGTGGGCCGAGACGGCCATAGCCGAC
>CAZKVF010000257.1:0-16752 GCA_964556085.1 uncultured Solibacteraceae bacterium | reverse complement strand
GCCCGGTGCGCCTCCATGCGTTCGCGCAGCGAAAGCGGCTTGCTGCCCTCGCCATTCTCCTTCAGCTCCGGGACGTTGGGCGGAGGAGGCAGCGGAGGCGTGCCGAGAATGTTCGTCAGAATCCATTTGCCGCGCTGCACAGGCGAGGTGCGGTTGGCGTAGGAGGTAACCGTAAGAATGCTGGCCTGGCCGAGCAGGCCGCGCCGCTCCTCGCCTGCCACCGAAACGCGGCGGAACTGGCTGCCGTAGACGCCGGGGATGCCGTAATGGCGCGCCAAGCGCTCGTTTACGAAGGTGTAGTCCGCGTTCAGGAGGTCGAGAACATTACGGTCTTCACGCACGATGCTGGAAAAAACCAGCTCGGTCTCCTGCTTCATGGCCTGACGCAGATTGTCATCGAAATCCGGGAAAGTATCGAGATTCGGCGCGGAACTTTTCAAATTGCGCAGAAACAGCCATTGTTCGGCAAAGTCGGCGATCAACGTGTCGGACCGGTGGTCAGCCAGCATGCGCCGCACCTGTTGTTCCAGGACTGCCGTTTCGTGCAGCTTGTTGCGGGCAGCGAGATCCAGAAGTTCGTCGTCGGGAATGCTGCTCCAGAGGAAAAACGAAAGCCGGGAGGCGAGCGCGAGGTCGCTGACGCGATAAACCGCCCCGGGCGCAAGGTCCGGCGGGTCGGGCTCGAAGCGATTCAGGAATTCGGGGCTGGCAAGAACGTACTGCAAGGCGGCCTCGATTCCCATTTCGAAATCGCCGTTCGCGTTGCGGCGGCGCTGATAGAAGCTGAGCAGAGTTTCGAGGTCGGAATCGGTCGCGGGCCTGCGGTAAGCGCGCCGGGCAAGGGCGGTGAGAATCTTGCGGGCGCATGGGACTTCATCGGCCTGGTTGGCAGGCGAAAGCGCCTGCCCCACAACGTTGGGGAGGCAGAGAAAGATGCGGCGGCGCGCCGCGGTATCGCCTGCCCCAACTCCGCCGAACGGCCCCTCGATGGTGATGCGATCCACTGATGGGTCGCCAGTAATGTCGAGGCCATCGACCGTGGTCCGGAGGAACGGCTTGATCAGGTCATCCTTAATGGCGTGGCTGCGAAGCAGAGTGGCGGCGGCAACGTCGTGCTCGCCCGCCTTCACCTTAAGGCGTACGGTCAATTTCTGATCGAGGGCCGCGCCGAACGAGCCCGGGTTTTGCGCCATGCTCACGAAATCTTCCCGGCCGCCGGCTGTGACAAGCTGCAGTCTGGCTCCATCCAGGCTGATTTCGATCTGGTGCGGATCCTCCATGCCGCGCATCAGGTCGAACGTGTTTCGCCAGAGCCGGACTTTGATCACGTACTCGCCATCGAGCGGGAAGTTATGCCGGACCACCATGCCGCCGCGGGTCCCGAGCGGCAGGCCCTCGATGTGCCCGTCCTGCGAGAGGTCAGGACGCGCGCGGTAAGTCGCGGTGGCCGGCACGATCCGGCTGTCCCCGATGGCCAGGCGGCTGATATTCCACGACGCCGAGAGGTACCGCTCCATCAGCGCCGGCGACACCTTCAAGACGTCCGCGATGTTGTCGAAGCCGCTCGATTCGTCATCCGGCGGCAGCAGTGCGGCGTCGTCGATATCCAGGTTCAGCAGGTCGTGAATCGCGTGGGCGTATTCGGCGCGATTGAGCCGGTGCATGCTGGCGCGCCCGGGATTAGGGTTGGCGGCATAAGCACGATCGATGGCCGTCGCGAGGTGGGAAGCAACATCGTCGAGCGTGGCCGCGTCCGGACGCGGCATCCCCTGCGGCGGCATCGCCCCCACGCGGAGTTTGCGAATCACCTTTTCCCAGGTCTCGGCGCCGGCAGGAATATCGTTGAGATCGGCATTCTGAAGTGACAGCCCGCCAGTGCGCAGCTTATCACTGTGGCAGGTTACGCAATACTGATCGAGAACCGCCTTCTGGCGCTGCGGCTGAGCCTGGAGTGAAGCAACAGCGGCCGCCAGAAGCGCCGCGGTTGCCGGCCAACGTGGTGTCGTTCGGGAAAAAGCCATTCAGCAGCCCCCGTTCTACTTCTTCTTTGCGCCTTCACTCTCGGTATAGTGTTGCAGGTCCCTTTCGCCCTCTACGCAGGCGTATTCCATTTGCTGGTAATCGGCTTCGGTGTTACGTCCCAATGAAAACGCAATCTTGAAAGGCCGCGTAAACACCTTCGGATCTTCCAGCGTGGCTTCGTAATTAATGGTGTTGGCATCCACCGGTGTGTAGCGCTCGATCACATGCAAGGCGTCGCTGTGAAAGTTGCCTGCCATGTCGAACCAGGTGGAGTCGTTCTGATTCGTCACGTCAACCACCAGCGTGTCGCCTTCCCAATGGCCCCGCGAATCGCCTTCAAACAGGCGGATCGCATCCGGAATATGCGGGCGCGGGTCCAACGGGATGATTCGATACGAATGAAACGCCTCGTAGAGCAGCACCACGTTTCCCGGCGGTTCGAGGATCTGGAAGCCGAAGGGAGTATACATCTGGCGCGGCACGCCCGAAAGATAGCAGTGCGCCTGCGGGTCCTCGAACATGTGATGCTCGGCCAAATCTTTCTTCTTTTGCAAAGCCCACGCCTGGTAGGGAATCTTGCCGTCCGGCGGATCGACAATCACGCCCTTGCCCGCGGGTACGCCGAATTCCGCGCGTTCGTGCGTTTCCAGGTCAAACGCGGTGAAGAAATTGTTGGTTTGCCAGTAGCCCTGCAGATCGGGCTTGCCGTCCGGCAGGCGCGTGAATGGCCCGGCCTTCTCCTGATTGGCCTGACGACGCCCGGCGCGCTGCTGCGCCGCAAGGCTTGTTGGAATGACCAGTGCCAGGGCTGCGACTACCTTCCAGGAAAGCTTCATTTGCTTTGCTCCGAGGTGGCGGACGAAAGCCCTTGCCCCGCTTCCTTTTCGCGATAAACGTGGCACTCGTATTCGTAGAGCTGCGCGTTTTTTTCGGTGTGGCGGTAGAGCGGCATGCTGATCTTCCACGTCTTCGTGTAAACCTTGGGATCTTCTATAGTCGCCTCATATTGCAGCGTGTCGGCCGAGGCGCGCGTATACCGCTCTACTACATGCAAGGCCTCGCTGTGAAAATTGCCGGACATGTCGAGCCACGTTTCGCCGTTGTTATCGACTACATCGACGACGAGCGTATCGCCCTCCCAACGCCCGCGCGAATCGCCCATCCAGAATTCGATATCGTCCAGGTGCGGCGAGCCGTCCATGTGGATCGTGCGCGACGCGTGCACGTACTCGTAGGTAATGGCGATGAATTTGGGGGTCTGGAAGATCTGAAACGGGTAATGCATGTAGCCAATGCGAGGCACGCCCGGCAGGAAGCACTTGTTCACCGGATCGGCCGTGGCTCGCTTGGCGAAATTTTCTTTCTGCCTGGCCGCGGCCCAGGGCTGGTACGGAATCTTGCCGTCGGGCGGATCGATGATTACGCCCTCGCCCGCGCGAATGCCGGCCGCCGCGCTGTGCGCTTCGAGATTGCCGTCGGCCGTGTTGCGGGCTTCCCAAATACCTTGCAAGTCGGGTTTGCCATCGGCCAGGCGCGGGATGGAACCGGATTTTGGAGCGTTCTGCGCAAACGTGATGGCCGGCGACAAGATCGTCGGCCCCACGCTCAGGCAGACGAGGACCGCCGCAGTCGCCAGTAACCGTTTGGACGTCACTTTTACGCCGCCGTTCCGGCGCGCGCCCATAAGCGCGCGGAAGCTAATGCCGCGCCCCGGCCGAGCGATTCCAGCTTCAGCCACCCGATCGGCGGATAAACCGGGCCGAATCCGGCGAATGTGCCAAAACCGCAATCCGTGCCGGCGATCACGCGCTCGCGGCCTACCAGTTCGGCAAATCGCATAATGCGCTGCGCCAGAAGTTCCGGGGCCTCCACGTAGTTGGATGTAGTTGCTACGACGCCGGGGACCAGAACCTTGTCCGCGGGGAGTTTTTGCGATTTCCAAACCTCCCATTCATGTTCGTGCCGCGGGTTGGCGCTCTCGAGCAGCATCGCCATCGGCTTGGCCTTGAGCACGATCGGCAGAATTGTCGTCAATGGCAGGTCATGGGTATGAGGGCCTTCGTAGTTTCCCCAACAGACGTGGAACCGGACGCGATCGGCGGGAACATTGGCCAGAGCGTGATTCAGCGCCTCCACGTGCAACTCTGCCAGGCGTAGAAATTCGGCTTCGCTGGCGTTCTTGAAGCGGCTGTGGCGGCCCATGGCGAGATCCGGGCAATCGAGTTGCAGCAGCAACCCCGAGTTCACGATGGTCTCGTACTCTTCGCGCATGGCTTCGGCCAGCGCGCCGGCGTACTCTTCTTGCGTCTTGTAATACTCATTGGGCTGAAAGACGGCGATGGTGCCCGGCGAGACCGAATTCATGAAAGCTTCGGTCACTTTAGTCTGCGCCAATGCTTCCTTGAACCGGTCGATATCATTCCGTAGCGGCTCCAGCGTCTTCACCTTGATCGGGCCTTTGCACACCGGGCGCAAATACCTGGCCGAGGCGCCGGCTTGCACCAGCCTGTCGCGGAACTCCGGAAAATCGTCCAGGTCTTGGGGAGTCGGTCGCCCGGAATCCCCTTCGAATCCCGTCAGGCGATGGCGGATGTAAGTCGCATAGCTGATCTTCCCCATCTCGCCATCGCTCACAATATCCACGCCCGCTTTGGCCTGGCGCGCCACCACATCGGCTACCGCACGGCGCAAAGTGGAGTCGTACTTCTGCGGGTCGAACGGTTCGCTCCGATCCTCGGCAAAGATGAAATCGACTACTTCCTGGGGCCGCGGCAAGCTGCCGACGTGTGTCGTGAGAATGCGCTCTGTACTGGTTTTCATTTATCGTTAGGCTTCTGGGCCTGAGGGCCGCCATCGGTGGCGGAACCCGCGAACAACTTTCTTCCATCGGGCGTCTGGACGGTGCGAGCGGTCATGGTACGGGAGCCGTCCTTGGCGACAAAGCCTTCGATCACAACCTCGTCGCCTTCCTTAATTGAATTGCGGCGCCACCCCTGCCGGTACAGCCCGTTCGGCGGCGCTGTCTCACAAGACCAGTTGGCCACCTTGCCGTCCTCGCCGGTCACGTCCAGATGAATCCACGAGTGCGGATTAATCCACTCCACTTGGGTCACCTTGCCCTTCAGCGTAATCGGTTTACTGCCGTCGTACTCAGCCGAAAAGGAGTGGTGGGCCGCCACGGGCAAAGCTGCCGCAAGCAGCCCACATGCGGCCATCAGAAATGCGCGCTGCGTTTGCATGCATCTTCTCCTAGTGAACCGTAGCCGTTTCCGGTACGCGGATCGGTTCCAGCGACGACATCATCTCTTCCTTGCGCCCCGCCCACCACGGTGGAAGGTGCAGGGTGGTGCCCAGCGTGGATTTGTCTTCGTCTTTCTCAAAGCCCCCAGGCACGTTGCAGCAGCTTTCCACCAGGATGCCGCCCGGACAGCGGCAATACATGGAGTGGAAATAGAACCGGTCTTTAATCTCCGAAGCGTCGGTGTATCCCAGTTCTTCGTAAATCGCTTTTTGTCGCGCTAGGGCCTCGTCGTCCGCGCCCCACAGTGCAATGTGATGATGCGTGCCGGCGCCGAACGTCCAGCTACCTGCCGGGCGATCAGGTTCGTGAAGCAGGGTCACGGTCTTGTTGGCGCCGCCTGTGCCGGTTTCGAACCGGTGGTAATTGCCGTCCACGCCCGTCTTGCGGAATCCCAGCGCTTCGATAAAGAAGCGCTCCGTCTCCGGGACTTCCCGCACGGAGAGCACCGAACCGTGGAATCCATGCACGGCCTCGCTTTTGGCGATATCGGGCGTATGCCAGGGGTTGCGCTGGTCCTCTTTATCTTCGATGACTTCGAACTCGAGGCCCGACGGATGGGAAAACCGGATAAACTTTTGGCCGAAGCGCTCCGCTACGGGCTGATGCGCGACCTTGTTTTTCTTCAGATGATCCTGCCAGAACGGCAGCGACCCTTTGGATACTGTGAACGACGTCGCGGACACCTGGCCGGAGCCCTTGCGCCCCTGCAGCCGGCTATAAGGGAACGACGTCATGATGGAACCGGGCTCGATATCCGCGTTCGAATAATAAAGGTGGTAAATCGGGATCTTTCCATCCATCAGGACCGTCTGCTTCGCCATGCGCAAGCCGACGATCTGCGTGAAAAAGTTGACATCATCCTGCGCTCCGCCGGCGCACGCCGTGATGTGGTGATAACCCGTAAGCGGGTAATTCATGCGTTCCTCCAAGAAACGATAACTTTCATTGTAAACTCGACTGAAATAGTGCGTCAGTGCTGCTGATTCCGCGGCGCGTCAAATTTCCGTCAAACAGGCGTGCGCGGTATTGCATGCATTGTATCAGGGGCCGATTAGCCGGCAGGCGATCTTGTCCCCTGCCCTGGCCTCTAGAGCGAAACCAGCTTGGGCGAGGGCAGCCCGGGGATCCGTTCCTGATGTTTCAGCGCGTCCTCCAGGTTCCGCCACGCCATCAGGGCATGCTCCCGGGTGAGCATTTCCGCGCGCAGGCCATCGCGGCTCGAGATCGCCTCCACGATGCTGAGGTGCTGATCGGCGGCAATCAGAAACAGCTCCTGCAAGCTGCCGGAGACAAATTGGCGCTCCAGAAACGCGCCGGGCGAAGCGAAAGGCAAGGTGCATGCCTGCTCCACCGACCGCCGCAGCATCCGGTTCCGAGACAAATCGAGAAGCGCCGCGTGAAATGTCTCGTTGAGCCCGATATAGCGCTTGAAGGCATCCACATTCAGCTTAGGCCGGCGCACCAGGGCCTGGATCTCACGAGCCGCCGCTTGCATCGGTTCCAATTCCCGCACATCTTTCAGACGGTGCGCGGACAACCTCGCGGCAGCGCCTTCCAGCAGCCCCCGAAGCTCGATCGCATCGCGAATATCTTCGGTGGAGAATTGCTGTACCACGAAGCCGCGCGTGGGCCGAGCTTCCAGGAATCCTTCGTGCGCCAACCGTTCCAACGCCAGATGCAGGGGGATTCGGGAAACATGCAACTCGGCCGCCAGCGGCACTTCGCGAATTCTTTCTCCGGGACGAAACTGCCCCTTCACCAGCAGCTCGCGCAGCGCCAGCGTGGCGCGCGCCGTCTGCGACGAAGCCTTAGAAGATGATTGCCCGTCCGCCTTGCTCTTCCGCAAATTAGCTCCAATTAGCCCTGGCGCCGTGTTTGACATTGATTTTGTCCAAGCCTTATACTCTATCACGATCCCTCGATTTTGCATGCATTTAGGGGTAGAACAAATGCGTCTGCGAACGGAAAAAATTCCCAGCCAGATCCGGGCGCTCGGCTTCCTGCTGGCTGCCGTTTTGACGGTCGCGGCACCCGCGCAACAACCCGCCGGTCGTGGCAGATCCAACTGGCCGCCCTCGGGACCGGCGCCCAAGAACGCCGAGGGCAAACCCGATATCTCGGGCGCCTGGGCTCCCAACGCGATTCGCCAGAATGTGGACATGGTAGGATCCGGCGTCGAAGTGCCCTTTCAGCCGTGGGCCGAAAAGCTGTACCACCAGCATAAAGACAACATCTCGAAGGAGGATCCCGAAGCTCGCTGCCTCCCGCCCGGCGTGCCGCGTATGAGCACCACGCCCTACCCCTTCCGTATCATGCAGACCCCCGGCTTGACCCTGATCGTCTACGAAGGGGGCGCGCACATCTGGCGCCAAATCTTCACCGACGGCCGTCAACACTCCAAAGACCCCAACCCGTCATGGCTGGGCGAATCTATCGGATCGTGGGATGGCGATACGTTCGTCGTGGATACCATTGCCTTGAACGGCAAGACCTGGATCGATCAATCCGGCTTGCCCACAACCGATTCGCTGCACGTCATTGAGCGATTCCGCCGCATTGATCTGGGGCACCTGGAAATCGAGCATACGGTCGACGATCCGAAAGCTTATACCAAGCCATGGACGTTCACAACTCACCCGGTTCTATTGCAGGGTGAACTGATGGAATATATCTGCCAGGAAAATAACCGAGACGTCGAACACCTGGTGGGTAAGTAAATGTGGGGTCAGCCATTCTGGGCTGCCGCCGGGTTTCTGCCCGGCGCGGTGGGGCAGGCGCTTCCGCCTGCCAAATCCGTTCTAACTCGGAGTATCACGGCACGACTTTAATCATCCCGTCCGATCGCCACTAGAGACCGGCTTCAGCCCCTGATACCGCCCCCTAAAAATCGAACCTTGCGTAAAAGGTGATCATCCGGTTTCCAGCCGCCGACGTGATCCGGCCAAACGACGTTGAATCGATATTCGTGGTGATCCCGATCGTGCCCGCCGTCGGACTATAACCCCATTGCGGTGTGTTTAAGATGTTGATCGCATCGGCACGCAGTGTGATCGTCTTCGATTCCGTGATCCGGAAGAGCTTGCTTAGAGACGCATGGAAGCCCAGCAGCGAGGGACCGCGCAGGCCCGGCAAATTGTATGCGCTATTGCCGGTTGTGCCGGGGTCGGGGTTTGTCAGAATGGCCTGCCCCGAAGAGTTGACCACCTGGAAGTTGGTGAACCGGCCTGGTAGCGTCGGATCGCCGCCAAAATTGGGCACTGGCGCATTCTGCACCGAGAGGCCGGGGAAGTATTGAACGAAACCATTGCCCTTTTGGACTTGCGAGAAACCCGACGGCAGAGGCCCAACCACGTTGGCCGTGTTGGTCGTCATGTAGCTTAAGGTGCTGATTGTCGTGCCGGCGGTAGTGCCTCCCGCGGTAAAGGTAAGCGGGACACCGGACTGCCACTGAAATGCCGACGAGAGCTGCCAGCCGCCCACCACTGCATCAGCCCATCGGGGAGCGTGACCCAAGAAGGCGTGATTCCGGCCGGCCGGCAGTTCCCACGACACGTTCCACTGGAAAAGTTGCGGGCGATCGATGTTCAAAAGAGCCTTGGCCAGGCCGAAATTCCTCGGGTCCCGGATCGAGCCGAACAGGCCGCCGCCGATTGGAGTGTCACCGAGCGTCTTGGAAAACGTATATGCGAATTGGCCGGTAACACCGTGCGAGAAGCGTTTCAGGAGGTGGGCCTGGAAGGCGTTATAAGTCGAATTCCCGTTGTTATCGATCATATAGTCGCTGCCGAACTGCGGATTTACCACAATGAAGTTCTGCGGCAGCCCGGCGTGGCTGAGAAGTCCGCCGTTGACTCCTGTGCCGGTGGGTGTCGTGTTGAAGAAGTTCGCCAGTGCCCCTACTGATCCGTTGGCGATCATCGTATTGGTTACCGAGTACTGTCGAAGCGCCTGCGACCCGGTCAAGCTCGTGCCGTTCACTGTGCCGACGCCCGGGATAGTGATTCCCATTAGCATTCGGTCGAACAGGGGAGCATTGCCACCTGCCCGAGTGACCTTGAAAGCATCCAGTATCCCGTTTTCAAAAATGTTTGTATCGTTCAACTGCTGATTGGTGTAGAGTTCCGAACCTTTGTTTCCGATGTAATTGAAGTCGGCAATCAAGGTAGAGGTCAGTTCCCGCTGGACCGAAAAGTTGAAGCTCTGGATATACGGCGTCCGCAGATTGTCGGCGTAACCGTACAGGGTGGCAACACGGTTCGTCAGAGGTACCGGCGTGAACGGCTGCGCGCCGCCCGTGCTCACTGGCACCACGCCGGCCGAGGTGAGGCCGCTCAAATTGAGAAAACTGGAAGGCGTGTATGTCGTGTTGAGCGTTTGGCCCGGAAAATTGCCGACACCCGTGTTCACCGTGAGGAAGTCCACGTTGCCGATATAGTTGATGCCATAGCCGGCGCGGATGACTGTGGTCCGCTTGAACCAGGGCAGCTGCCAGGCCACGCCCACGGAAGGACCGATGGCTTTCCAGTAGTTGTTGTATACGCCGAGGCCTGGGTTGGGCGAGTTCGGCCCGACGAATTGAGCCGTGGTTAATCCGCCGCCGGCTGCATAGGGGGCCCACATCGCGTTGGCGAAACTCGTGCCCGAGATGCCGAACAGACCGGATTGGCCGCCGGCCGGCCGGCCAGCCAGTCCCTGGTCCTGATATGGCGCGCCGAAAAAGTCATACCGCAAACCGAAATTCACTGTGAAATTGGAGTTCACCTTCCAGGTGTCCTTGGCAAAGCCGGACCAGGCGTTGGCATGGTTCGTCCGGTAAAAAAGGAAATCGTTAAGATAGGAAATCCAGCTTGTTGCCGTCGGGCTGTTCACCCAGTACTGCTCCTGGATATTCGCTACCGAGCCCGCGAGATTGGCAAGCAGGCCCTGCGCGACACCGAGGTTGACCGCGCCGATCCCGGCAAAAGTTGCCGTGGTGATGGGCGGCGCCACGCTGCCTACTCCCAGCGTGACAAACGGGCGCGTGGTTTGGGCGCCCCCGCTGTTGGCTGATTGAGAACTGGTGCGATCGATTTCGAAACCGAACTGCACCGCATGCGATCCGTGTACCCAACTGAGCGAATCGGCGAACTGCCAGAAGGGACTGACGGTCAGCCGCGGGGAGGAAACATTCATGCCAGCGTAGAGTCCCAGGCAGAAGTTGAGGTTGGCTGGGCTGGGGCATGTTCCCGAGCCGTTCAATGCCCCCGCCTGCGTGTAGAGAAAAGAGTTATTCACCTGGGGGTAAGAGGCGCGCGCCGTTTGCGCGGTCTGCGCCAAGCCACTGTTCTCGGACGAGCCGTTGAAGCAGCACCCGAGATCCAGGGGCGAAGTGCCTTGCCACGTATCGACCTTGTGCCCGAACCGGAAATCATTCAGAAGGCTGGGTGTGATGATAAACGTCCACGCCGCGCTGTAGAAGGACGGGTTCCGTTGCACGTCCCCGAAATATCCGGCCGGGTAATCGGGTATCCCTGTCTGGCCCGTGACGCCGTAGTCATGTTCCTTGGTCATGACAAAGTTGACCTTCTGCTTCGAGTTGATCTGGTAGTCGAAACGCAGCGTGTAATTGCGGCGGTTGGGATTGGGACTCTGGCCGGTGGCGCCGTCGACTCCATTCTCGGGCTGTTGCCACTGAAACCCTGCCGTGTTCAGGCCGTCACCCACCGTGTAGTTGTTGGGCAGCGGCATGTACTTATTGATGTACTGCGGCCCGAACCAGACTGGGTCGAGCCCCGCGAAATTAGGGCCTCCGTTGGCGAAAAGGTTAGCCGAATTCAGATACAGCGGAACGCCGTTGGCCGAAGTGAGAACGTTTCCGTTCAGATCCACCGAGGGGGTCGTCTGGAAGGCATTCCCGTTTGTCCGGGCGCCGCCGCCTGGCGATCCAGTAGTCAGATATCGGAAGGCCCCCTGCCTTGCCGGGGCAGTGAGGACCGTGGCGACATCATTTACTTTAGTCAGGTAGCGCTGGTCATCGGTCAGTACAAAGAAGAAGGCCTTATTCTTCTTGATCGGGCCGCCTACGCGCCCGCCAAACTGGTTGCGATTGGCGTAGTCGATGGGCTGATGCTGCAGATTCTGAAAATAGGTCGCCGCATTGAAGGCGGAGTTGTTGTTCGCCCAGAAGGCGGCGCCGTGGAATTCGTTGCTGCCCGAGCGGGTCCGCATTTGCACCTGCGCGGCGCCGCGTCCCAGCGCCGGATCGATCTGGTTCGTGCTGACCTGAACCTCTTCCACCATGTCAGGGCTGGTGAAGATTCCCGAGTACGCTCCATTGGCATACCGTCCATCGTTGGTGATCATGCCGTCGCGCGTGGTGTTCACCTGGTTTTGCTGCACGCCCGCGAAATTCAGCGTGGTGGCCACGAAGACCCCCGGAACCGTAATCACGCCTGGGGTGAGTGCTACCAGGTCCAGGACGTTGCGGCTCGCCACCGGCTGGTTAAGGATGTCCTTCTCGGCCAGCGTTCCACCCACGCTGGCGGTGGTGGTCTCCAACGCCGTATCGGCCTGTACGGATACCTGCACGGATTGTGTCGCGCCGGCCAGTTCCATGCGGAAATTGAGACGCACTTGCTGCCCTTGTCCGAGCTGCACGGCGTTGTAAGTATAGGTTTGAAATCCGCTGGAAGCCGCGGAGACAGTGTAGCTCCCCGGCTGCAGGCTCGGGAACTCATAATTGCCGGTGTCGTTGGTGGTCGCCGTAGTCGCGATACCAGTGTTGACATTGGTCGCCGTCACCGTCACTTTGGCCATGGCTGCCCCGGAGGGATCCGATACCGTCCCCCCGACAACCGCGTTCACCTGCGCGTTCGCTGGAAGGACCAGCGAAAGCGAACATACCAGTTCTGCCGCAAAGATAACTGCCAGGCGCTTCACGATGGGTCTCCTCTCCTTGCACAATCCGCCCGCGACTCATGAAAAGCGCGGTGCCAGAATGTATGCATTTACCCCGGTAGTGGAGGATTATATTTCTCTCAGGAAATGGCTGTCAACCAGTCAGGCAAGATTTTGCATGCAGTGGTTTTCGGTAGCGTCAGAGGTTCGCCGCCGGTGAACGACGTCCCCTGGGGCATAACCTTTGCCGTGCACCGCCTTCCCGCTTGCGATATGATCTCCCTTGCGCCGTCCGGCATGGAGCCGGAAATGCGAGGCGCCGGAGTGCGCTATGAATCGATGGATCCGGTTATGGTCCGCCTTCGTCGGCATGGTGATGATCGGCAACCTTCAGTACGCCTGGACGCTGTTTACCCAGCCTATGGTGAAGGCGCATGCCCAACAGCACTGGCAGCTTTCCGATGTGCAATGGGGCTTTAGTCTGTTCATCGCTGTGGGCACGTGGGCCATGCCGTTTCTGGCCTCCTTCATCGATAAAGCCGGTCCTCGTATTCTGATGGCGTTTTCGGGATTGCTTTGCGCCATAGGGTGGGGGTCGCTGGGGCACGTCGGCAGCCTGACCTCTTTTTACTCCCTCTACGGCATGGCGGGGATCGGTGTCGCCTCTGTGTACGCGTGCGGAGTCGCGACCGCGGTGAAATGGTTCCCCGATCGGCGCGGAATTGCCTCGGGTCTCATCACTGCCGGTTATGGAATGGGCGCAGCCGCCTTCAATCCGCTCTTTAATTACCTGATTGGCAAGATCGGCTATTCCGATACATTCTTGTGGACGGGCATCACGCATGGCGCGCTCATTTTGCTCGCTGGTCTCGTGCTCGTGAACCCGCCCGCCGATTACAAAGTCGCTGCCGCGGCAGTCAAGCCGAAGGTCCGGCGCCATGATCTCGATTTCACTTACTCCGAGATGCTACGAACGCCGCAGTTCTACTTCCTGTTTGTGGCCATGCTCTCGATTGGGATCGGCGGGCTGATGGTCACCGCGCAACTCAAGCCGGTCGCCACCAATTTCAAGATCGGCAACGCCGCCTTGACGATTGCGCTGGTTCTGACCCCGCTCGCCAATGGCTCCAGCCGCATCCTCTGGGGCTGGGTTTCCGATTATCTGGGCCGCGAGTGGGCGATGTTCACCGCGTTTTCGCTCCAGGCGATCTTCCTGATTGCCGCCACCACGCTGGGACGCACCGGCGATGCCATCTGGGTGGTGTTAATGGTGCTCGTGTTCCTCACCTGGGGCGAGCTTTACGCTCTATTCCCAGCCGTGCTCGGTGATCTGTACGGCAGTAAGAACTCGGCGCTGAATTACAGCTTCCTGTACAGCGCCAAAGGCTTCGCGGCGCTTCTGGGCGGAGGTATTGCCGCCACTCTGTTCGAGGCGACCGGCACCTGGAACTATGCCTTTTACGGGAGCGCCGCGCTCGCCCTGGTGTCGGCGCTGATGTCGCTATACGTCCGCCGCATCCCGCTTCCGCAAAAAGCCGTCGCGCGGGCGCTCAGCGTTCAGCCTTCCGCGGGCTAGGCGCCTTGCTTTCGAAGCGTCTTTACCGCTCCCTGGCAGTCCCGGCTCCGTTTCGGAGCCGCGCGCGTAAGCAAGCGGTCAAGTGACGATGGAAACACGGCGACTTAGGACCGGATTACTCCCGCGTCGTGCACAATTTTCCCGTTCACAATCGTTAGGACGGAGCGAATCTTCTTAATTTCGGCATCGGGCACCGTGAAATAGTCGCGGTCCAGCACCGCCAGGTCCGCCAGCTTCCCCGGCTCGATCGAGCCGATTTTCTCTTCCATCCGCAGAAACCAGCTGTTGTTCCGGGTGAAGAGCCGGAGCACCTCAGCGCGCGTGAGATGCTGTCCGGGATTCACCTGGTCACCGAATGAATTGACACCAGTGGTCGCATAGTAGATGTGCAGCCACGGATTCAACGGCGCGATGTGAACGCCATCGCCATGGATTCCTACCTGGATGCCATTCTCGAGAGTGGTTCGAAACGGCGGGCCAGTGACCACTTTCGGGTCCGACGAGGTGACCCATCGGAACGCGCCCATTTCCACGCCGCAGCCCAAGGCCTTGAGCCGGTTCAGCAGGTCGGCGTCAACCTCGGGCACATGATGAACCACCCAGCGCAGCTTTGTGATATCGAACTCGCGGTTAACGGCCTCATAGCCTTCGACCACCTGTCGCAGCCCGGCCAGATTCTGCACGGCGTTCTCATTGCGCCAACCGGCTTGCCCCACCAGCCGCTGCGCTTCGCGCCATACCGCCCCGCTCGCCAGCGGAGCTGCCCATTCGCCGATCGCGCCGGTGCGCATCATGTCGTCGCCGAAAAACGGAAACTGGTTTCGCAGCCGTTCCTTCAATTCCGGCAGTTCCGGGTTGTTCTGGTTTTGCAGGAAGTTCGTCTGCAGCCGGACAATCGTCCGCCCCTCGCGGTGAAGTTCCAGCCACGGGTCATACATGCGGTACTGATCGAGGTTGGAAAGAATCTGGTTGGGATGGAGCGGACCCGGCGTGGGGAACAGCACCTGGTCGAGGAGCGAGGTGAGCCCCACACTAGCGGAGTACTGCATGGCATCGACGGTGCTTCGCGTCCGATCGGCGAACGTCTGCATTTTGCGGAGGTAATACAAAGCTGAGGCCGAAGGGCCGCCGCCCGTGAACGCTGCCGCCGCGATCGCGCCATTTGCGCCGGCTTTCACCGGCACGATATCGGGGTGAGCCTTCGGCCCCGCGTCGGCAGCGTCGAAGAAGCGCTTGCCTAGGGTATTGGTCGCGCATGGGCCCGTAAACCGCTCGAACAGCAACACGGGCCGGTCGGGAACCGCCTCGTCGAGCTCCGCCAGAGTGGGATGCCGGTGTTCGGCCCACTGGTTCGGATGCCACCCGCCCATCGATGTGATCCAGCCGCCTTCCGGCACAGTCTTGCGCCGTGCGGCCAATGTATCCTGAACCTCGCGAATGGACGTCGTGTTCTCCAGGATGGTGTGGTAGCCGGGCCGGTTCCCCAGGCTGACAATGTGGATGTGCGGCTCCACCAGTCCCGGCACGACCGTGCGGCCTCGCAGATCAATCAGGCGAAGACCCGGCCCCGGTTTCGGCGGCCGGCCGCCTATGGCCACGAACCGGCCGTTGCGAATCGTTACCGTATTTACCACGGTGTCGCCGGCATCGATCGTGTGAATCTTGCCATTGACCAATGCGAGCGTGGTTTCGTCGAGGACCAGGTTCTGCGCGGAAAGCACCGGAGCGGCCGGTCCACCTTCGAGCGCGGCCCCCATCACCGCCGCGCCAGCGCTCGAGAGAAACCGGCGCCGTGGATACCCTTCAGGTCTCATAGGGAACAATTCTATTCCGAATTCTCTGGCCTGGCTTTCTTTAGCTCGAGAAACAGTTCCGCCATGATACCCCGGAAGCGGGCATCGGCCGGATCGTGAGGGTAGTGCTCACAGTCCCATTCACTGGGTGGCATGACTGCGGTTTGCATGCATTTGGAGCCTTCGCGCCCCTGGTAGCGCCGGCGATCTTGTTGCCAGCGCCTTGCGGCGCCCGGCCTATTTCCCGTTATTCAGCAGATAAACTTTTTCGCCCGGACGCACGAGTTTCAAGCGTTGGCGAATCTCAAGTTCCTGTTGCGCCGGGTTGTCGGCCAGACGCTGGATGTGCTCCCGCAGCCTCTCGTTCTCCTGTGCCAGCATCGCGTTCCGTTTTTCGAGCTGCTCGATCTGTTGCCGCCTTGACATCAGGCCTGCAATTCCCTTCGGCCCTCGCAAGGTGACGACCGCATACGCCATGACGGCCAGAAACGCCGCGGTGTATCCCAGCCGGTTGAGCGACATCTTCATCGTGCGTACCGAGGCTCTTACCCGTTAAATCTTGCTTGCCAGGCGAACGATTTTACCTGTTAAATAATGTTAGCATTACGTTCGCGAATCCGTTCCGGATTTCTTCTCATGACTAATAAAATTGTCGTCTTGAGCACTTGCGCATCCCCGCAAGAGGCGGAGCGGCTGGCGCGCTCGCTCGTCGAGCAGCGCTTGGCCGCATGCGTAAACGTGCTCCCGGGAGTCGCCAGCCATTATTGGTGGCAAGGCAGGATCGAAACCGCTGAGGAATGCCTCCTTCTGATCAAGTCTTCCCGTGAGAGTTTCGATCAGTTGCGTAGTGCTATCGAGCAGGTCCATTCCTACGAAATTCCGGAAGTGATCGCTTTGCCGGTCGTTGATGGTGCGGCTAATTATTTGAATTGGATCGATTTGAATCTGGCCGCCGGACAGGCTTGATGTCCGGCTCGCCGAAAGCGTCTAAGGCCTTGGCCCTGGCGGAAGGTCTTGGGCTGATCTTCGATATGGATGGAGTTTTAATTCACTCCAATCCCGTGCATGTACGGGCGTGGGAAATTTTCAACCGCCGTTATGGCCGGGAAACGACGCCGCCTATGCTGCATCAGATGTACGGCAGGCGAAATGACGAGTTGATCCGCGAATTTTTCCCCGGCCTC
>CAZKVF010000256.1:0-9467 GCA_964556085.1 uncultured Solibacteraceae bacterium | reverse complement strand
ACCGGCGCGCTGGCTCGATACTCCGTGGATGGCGGACCGACAGTAACGAGCAGCAGCCGCTCGATCAAGGTGTCGAACGGCGTGACTCTCAACCTGGAAGGCACCGGTTCGACGAACGTGACTGTTACGCGTTCCACCTCGACCCTCAGCTCCGCACTCTCGTCGTTCGCCGATGCCTATAATGCGGTGGTCGATGAACTGGCCAAGCAGAGGGGACAATCGGCGGGCCCGCTCCAGGGGCAGTCGATCCTTTCGATCCTGTCGCAGACTCTCAGCAGCATCTCCACCTACACCGACGGCGGCCAAATGGGCGGACTCGCGAGCCTGGGACTGACCTTTGACCAGAGCAACAACGGTCACCTGGATTTCAACGCCTTCACGCTGATGGGAACCGATTTCTCCAACTCGGCGGGAGTCGCCTCGTTCCTCGGATCTGCCAGCTCCGGCGGCTTCCTGAAATCCGCGACGGATGCGCTCAAGGGCCTGGAAGATCCTACCGCGGGCCTGCTCAAAAACGCCGAAAGCGACGTGAAGACCCAGATTACAAACATCGGCAACCAGATCACCACCAAGCAGAACCAGGTGGATCAGCTCCAGGCGACGCTCACCAATCAGATGGCCGCTGCCGACGCCATGATCTCATCCATGGAACAGCAGTACTCTTATCTGACGAGTATGTTCCAGGCCCAGCAGACGGCGGACCAGTTGTATAAGTGAGGCGCCGTTTCAGAATGTGGTCCAAGCTGACTGGCACCGCACTGCCGCGCCGGCCCGCCTAGCCTCGACCTAGAACCGACGGCCGCTCGACCAGGGCGATCGTGTTGAGAATGGTCTCGACAGCGGCGTCGTCGCCCATTGCGGAATTCACCATCAGGTGGAACATGGAGCGTGCGGCGGGCCACTCGACGCCGAAGTACTGTTTAACGAACGCCGCGCGATCGCGGTCCACGCTCTCAGCGAGGTCCATCGCCTCTGTTTCGGTTTTGCCGGTTTGCCGCAGCCGTCGCACCTTTTCCTCCAGCGGTGCGTAGATGAAAACGTGAAACGCGCCGGCCAGGCCTTGCAGATAGTAAGCCGAGCCGCGCCCAACGATCACGCAGCGGCCCTCCCGGGCGGCGGCCGTCACGATCTTTTGGGCGACCTCCCGCACGCAGTCGGTATCGACCATTTTCATCTTCGGCACGTTCAGGCTGCCTTCAAAACTGCCGCGCAGGAAGGCCTTGAAGAGCCGGTAGTACAACGGGTCTTTTCGCTCTTCATGCTTCTCCACGGCGCCGCAATCGCACTCCAGTTCGCGGGCGATCTCGTCTGTGAGCAGCTGGTCCCAGAGCTTCCAGCCCAGTCGCTCCGCCAGTTTCGCAGCGATCACCGCGCCGCCGCTTCCGTACTCCCGCTCCACTGTGAGCACCCGGATCATCGCTGCCTCCTGCCGCCACCGCCCCTCGACTTCATTCCGCTACGACGGCTCCGCCGGCTCGCGGATCGTTCCTTCGAACCAGGAACGAGATCAGGAACATGATACCCGCACCCACCGCTAAAATCATAAAGGTGTCCAAGTACGCCAGGGTTTGTGCCTGCGCTCCGAGCACCTGGTAAATCAGCCCGATTGCATGCTCCTGTGAATCCGCCTGACTGATTCCGGACTGGACCAGCCGTTGGCTCAGCCCGGTCACCTGGTTCTGAAACGCCGGATCGAAATTCGTCGCGTGGTATGCCAGAACCGATTGGTGGAACTGCGCCCGCCGCGCTAGCAGCGTCGTGACCATGGATGTCCCGAAACTGCTCCCCATATTGCGCATGAAGTTCACGATCCCGGAGACGCTGTTCCCCTTTTCGGACGGAACCCCGATGTACGCCGAAAGCGTGATCGGCACAAACAGAAACCCCATACCGAAGACCTGCACCACCCGCAGCCACATGGCGGATCCGAAGCTGATCTCCAGGTCTAATCTCCTGGTCGAATAATACATCGCCAGGGCCAATGCCAGCCAGCCAAACCCGAAAATGTACTTGACGGGAAGCTTAGTTGTGAGCTGGCCCACAATTGGCATTTCAATCAGCAAAACAGCGCCCGCGGCGGAAAGCACCAGCCCCGCCGAGGTGGCCGTATAGCCCATTAATGTCTGCAGGAATTGCGGCATCATCACCAGGCTGGCGAAAAGAAGGATGCCGAGGACGAACATCATCAGGCTTGCGGTGGCGAAACTGAAGCTTTTGAAAAGCCGCACATCGATGATCGGCGCCTTGTGCCTCCATTCCCAGATCACCAGCGTAATCAGGCAAACCGCGGCGACCACCGCTAGTGTCACGATGAAGCGGGAACCAAACCAGTCGTCTTCCTGGCCTTTGTCGAGCAGGACCTGGAGCGCGCCGACTCCTACTGCCAGCAGGCCGATTCCGATATAATCCACGCGCATGCGACCCTGAGCCAGCGCTTTGAAGTAGGGCGGGTCCTCCACCAGGCGCAAGATCAGAAATATCGCCAGGATACCCACTGGAAGATTGATAAAGAAAATCCACCGCCAGGAATAATTGTCGGTGATCCACCCGCCCAGGGTAGGCCCGATCGTCGGCGCCATCACGGCCGTGATCCCGTAGAGCGCAAACGCCAGGCCGCGCTTCTCGGGCGGGAAGGTATCGGCCAGGATGGCCTGGGCCATGGGCTGCAGACCGCCTCCGCCGGCTCCCTGCATCACGCGAAACAGGATCAGCATGCCGAGGCTGGTGGCGATGCCGCACAGCAGAGAGCTGAGGGTGAACAAAAAGAGGCACACGAGGAAAAAGCGCTTCCGTCCCAGGCGGCCCGCGAGCCAGCCGCTGATCGGCAGGACGATCGCGTTCGAGACCAGGTAAGACGTCAGAACCCAGGTGCTCTCGTCATTGCTCGCGCCCAAGTTGCCGGCCATGTGAGGCAGCGCCACATTGGCGATGCTGGTGTCCAGTACTTCCATGAACGCCGCTAGCGCCACGACGACCGCGATCAGCCACGGGTTGTATTTGGGTCTCCAGGGTTCTTCGGGCATAGCTTCCCTTTCAGAGCCGCGACCGCTAGGGAGCGGTTGCTCTCCCTACTGCAAATACACCCTCGGGTCCACGGACATTCCCGGGCGTAAGCGGTGATCCTGGTTCTGGCCGGGGTCGATATCGATGCGCACGGGGATCCTCTGCACCACCTTCACATAATTACCGGTGGCATTCTCCGGGGGCAGCAGGCTGAATCTCGATCCGGATGCCCCGCCCACACCCTCGATTCGGCCGTTGTATTCGCGCCCGTAGGCATCCACGCTGAACCGCACGCGCTGCCCGGGTTGCATACGCCGGAGTTGGGTCTCCTTGAAATTGGCGGTCACCCAGATATCATCCAGCGGAACCACAGCCATCAATTGCTGGCCGGGGGAGATATTTTGGCCAACCTCCACCGTCTTTTTGCCCACGATCCCGGTCACTGGTGCGACCACGGTCGTGTAACTCAGGTTAAGCTTCGCCTGGTCAAGCAGGGCGCGCCGCTGGGCGATTTCGGCCGCTGCCGATTTCACGCGCGCTTCGGTAACGGCAACCTGCTGCGGCGCCGTGAGGGCGGATTCCACATTGGCATCGGCCTGTGCGATCCGCTGGTTTGCCTGTTCCACCGCGCTGGTGGCTACGTTCACATTCTGTTCGGCTTCGGACACCGCGGCCTTGCGCGCATCTACGGTAGCTTTGGCTGCCGCAGCCGCGGAGACCGCCGTGTCGTACACCTGGCGCGAAATCTCGTCCTTGTCTACCAATGCCTTGTAGCGGGCCACATCATCGCTGGCCTTCTGATAATTTGCCTCAGCCTCCAGCACCTGCGCCCGGGCCGATTCCAGACGCGCTCCGGCGGCGTTCAACTGGCGCGCCGCGCCCAGGGCGCCCGCGGCAGCGTCCGCCCGCGCCGACCGGCTCGCGGTCAACTGGCTGGATGTGGTCGTGTTCGTAATGGGTACGTTGATCCGCGAACTCTCGTAAGCGGCCTGGGCGTCCGCCAGGTCCGCCGCCGCCTTTTCTACCGCGACCTCGAAGTCTCGCGGATCGATGCGCACCAGTACGTCCCCGGCGTGAACCAGCATCTCATCCTCGGCTCGAACTTCGAGCACATGGCCGCTGATGCGGGCGCTGATGGCATTGATGTGTCCGTCAATCTGGGCGTCGTCGGTGGATTCATAAGTGCTTAAGTGCCGCCACTCGAAGTAAGCCCCGATCAGCAGAGCCAATAGAATGATGGAGCCAAGAATCGGTCCGGTCAGCCGCCTGCGCTTGCGCGGTGTCGAGCGGCGTAGAGGTGTGGATTCGGTCTCCCTGAGTGCCGTCGTGGTATCTGACATGCGGATTGGATTCGCCAGAGTGTGATTTTGATTCCGCGGCACCGGCCCCAGGATCGCCGGCGCTCCCAGCGGCGGTATGTTATGGACCGAACGCCTCGATCACGTCGCGGATCTGTTCCAGCGCCCAATCCGCCTCCGATTCGGTAATTACATAGGGAGGAAGGAAATAGACAACATTGCCCAGAGGCCGCAGCATCAGGCCCCGGCTTAGGAATGCCTCGTAAAGGCGCGGGCCGGCGGCAGCCAGGTATCCGGCGTCGGCGGCCGCCAGCTCCACGACGCCCACGCCGCCGATCACGCGAACATCGCCCACCCACGGCAGCCGCCGCAGCGGTTCCAGGCCCGCGCGGAACTGATCTTCGAGCGCCTGAACGCGGGCCAGGACGCCGTCCTCGCGGAACAGGGCCATGCTGGCCACCCCCACGGCGCATGCCAGGGGGTTGGCCGTGTACGAATGGCCATGAAAAAAGGTCTTGCCACGATCCCGGCTGAGGAAGGCTTCGTACAGGGTTTCGGTGGCCGCCGTAGCGCCCAACGGCAGATATCCCGCCGTGAGCCCTTTCGAAAGGCATACCAGGTCGGGGCGGACGTCCGCGTGCTCGCAGGCGAACATGCGGCCGGTGCGGCCGAAGCCGGTCAGCACCTCGTCGGCGATAAGCAGCGTTCCGTAACGGTCACAGAGGCGGCGGACGCCTGCCAGAAATTCTTGCGGCCAGATGATCATGCCGCCCGCACCCTGCAGCATGGGTTCTATGAGGACGCCGGCCACGGTCTCGCTCTCCGTTGCGAGCTGTTTTTCCAGATCGCCCAGGCAGTCGATGCCGCAAGTCTCGCGCCGCAGTCCCAGCGGGCAACGGTAGCAATACGGCGCATGGGCCCGCGCCACGGGAAACATCATGGGAGCAAATGCGCGGGTGAAGACCGACTCTTCGCCCGCGGACATGGCGCCGACTGTATCGCCATGGTAGGCGTGATGCAGAGCGATGAACTTCGACCTGCGCGGCTGGCCCAGGTTTCGCCAATATTGCAGAGCGAGTTTCAGCGCCACTTCGACGGCTGTCGAGCCGTCATCGGAATAGAAAATGCGCGTCAGGCCCGGCGGCAAGACTTCCAACAAACGCTCCGCCAATTCCACGGCCGGCCGGTGCGTGCAGCCGGCGAATACCACGTGCTCCAGTTCGCGGGCCTGGGCTGCGAGCGCTTCATTCAGCTTGGGGTGGGAGTGGCCATGGATATTGACCCACCACGAAGAGATCCCGTCCAGAATGCGCCGCCCGTCCTCGGTGTATAAGTAGACACCTTGCGCGCGCACCACGGGAAGGGGAGCGGGCGCCGTGAGCATCTGTGTGTAGGGGTGCCAGAGACAAGCCCGGTCGCGGTCTACCAGGCTCTTCACCGGAAGTACTCCAGGAGCCGGTCCTGCGGATCGAGTTCGGCCGTGGACCAGCGGCCCAGCGTAGCCGGTTCGAGTACAGGAAAGACCGGCATCTCGCCCACGACTGGAATTCGGCCGTAGTGCTCGATGGCGGCGCGGTTGGACTCGTTTCGTTCGCCGACCATGATCACGCCCGCCACCGGAAGGCGCCGCGAACGGAGTGCATCGAGGGTTAGCAGCGTATGATTGATCGTGCCCAGGCCGGAGCGCGCCACTATGACCACCGGCAGACCCAAAACCCGCATCCAGTCCACCATGAGCTCGCTGCCGTTTATAGGCACGAGCACCCCACCGGCCCCCTCGACGATCCAGTGGATCGTCTCATCATCCGGCAACATTGCCCGCAAGCGTTCCAGCGCAATCGTGATACCCGCCCGTTCCGCGGCGAGGTGCGGCGAAACCGGGTTGGGAAGCCGAATGCCCTGGTCCAGAATTTCATCGTCACGGCAGGCCGCAAGGCAGCGCACCGCGGCCGTATCATCGTCCTCTTCGATGCCGGTTTGTATCGGCTTCCAATAACGGAGGCGCGCCTGGCGGTACCGGTGCAGAAGCGCGGCTGAGGCCACGGTTTTGCCCACGCCGGTATCCGTGCCGGTCACGAAAAGGCCGCGTAACAACCCTAGTGCCTCTCGGTCAGCTCCAGCCCCAGCCGCTCAAACAATCGCCGGTCGGCATCCTGACCTGGATTCGGGGTGGTGAGCAGCCGTTCGCCTAGAAAGACGGAATTGGCCCCAGCCAGAAAACAGAGGGCCTGCGCTTCTTCGGAAAGCGAGAGCCGCCCCGCGCTCAGGCGCACGCGGGACCGCGGCATGAGAATTCGGGCCGTGGCGATGGTGCGCACGAGTTCCAAGGGATCGGTATCTGGTTGGTCGGCGAGCGGGGTGCCGGCGACGCGCACCAGCATGTTTATGGGAACGCTTTCGGGGTGTGGATCGAGCGATGCCAGTTGCCGCAGCAGGCCGCAGCGGTCGCCGCGGTCCTCCCCCATCCCGATAATGCCTCCGCAGCATACCGTTATTCCCGCCCGACGCACGCGGTCCAAAGTGTCCAGGCGCTCCTGGTAGGTTCGGGTATTGATGATCTCGCCGTAAAACTCGGGCGAAGTGTCCAAGTTATGGTTGTAGGCGGTCAGGCCCGCCCCGGCCAGCGCTTCCGCCTGCTCGCCAGTCAGCATGCCCAGCGTGCAGCACGCTTCCATCCCCAGCGCGCGGACGCCGCGCACCATGTCCAACACCCGTTCAAAGGGGGCTCCATTCGGTACATTTCGCCAGGCGGCGCCCATGCAGAAGCGGGTCGCACCGTTCTCCCGCGCCCGGCGGGCTGCGGCCAGTGTCGCCTCCACGCTGAGCAGTTCCTCACGCGCCACCCCGGTCTGATAGTGCGCCGACTGCGGACAATATCCGCAATCCTCCGGGCAGCCGCCAGTCTTGATGCTTAGCAGCATGCAGCCTTGCACCTCGTTCGGCCGATGATGCTCCCGATGCACCAGTTGCGCCCGAAAGATCAACTCCAGGAGCGGCATCGAGTAAATCGTTTCGATTTCCGCGAGGGTCCAATCGTGGCGTACTTGTGGCGCGACTAGAATTCCCATTCGATGGAAGCTCCATTATAGCGGGGCTCGCTTTGCGGGGGCAGGCGCTCCGGATTCCGCCAGCCAAAACCGGCCAGGCTCACTGTGTGTGTTGCCCCTTCCACGGCGGTCCCCACCGGGACACGACAGGCCGCACGATAGCGCCCGTTTTCGGCGGTTTTTGGTTATGGAATCCGGCCTGCCCTATGGCATTCCGAAGCGCTTCCTGCTTCGGAGAAGGAGAAAAAGAAGATGCTTACCGTCAAGTACCTTTTGGAAGCCGGCGGACTGGCGCTGATCGCCACAGCCGGTGCCTTCCTGCTCTACGGGCTTTATCGGATGTCGAAGGCCGGCGGGGATGTAGAGCCGCCGCAGTGGCACCCGGCAGCGCGTCTCGCCGGCGCGGGGATAATCCCGTTGCTGGCAGGCCTGAGTATCGCAGTTGTTCCGGCGGGTTTTGGCGGAGTGCGAGTCAGCGAGGTTTCGGGGACTGTTCCCGGAACCCTCTATCCCGGGCTGCACTTTGTTTACCCGCTGGTCCAGAGCGTGGCGCTGTACGACATCCGCGACCAGATCTTCGAAACGACCCTCGGCGGCAAGCCTAATGAATCGCTCAAGGTCCAAACCAAGGAGGGTCTGCCCGTCGGCCTTGCGGTGGCCGTCCGCTATCGCATCGATCCGCAGCGGCTCTCTTTTGTTGAAGCCAACCTGCCGCAGCCGGTCGAGCGCGAACTGGTTCCGCCCGTCGTCGCCAGTTCGTTCCGTGAGATTGCGCCGAATTATTTGGTTCGCGAGATGTTCGCAACCCGGCGCGAGGAGATCCGCCGCGAAGCGGCCGGCACGATCACGCGCAAGCTAGCGCCCGACGCCATCGTGGTGAAAGAAGTCATGCTTCGCGACCTCGAGCTTCCCGCCGAGTATGCCAAGGGCCTGGAGGGAGTGCTGCTGAAAGAGCAGGAGAACGAACGCCTCGCGGTGGAAGTGGAAGTTAAGCAGAAGCAGGTGAAGACCGCCGAACTGGAAGCCCAAGCCGAGAAAGCGCGCCAGGTCACCCAGGCCGAAGCGCAAGCCCAGGTAACCGTGCTCCAGGCCAAAGCGCAGTCCGACGCCATGCAGTACACGCTCCCGCTCAAGCAGAAGCAGATCGAGCAGACGCGCCTGGAAGCAGAGGCAAGGGCTCAAGCCAAGGTGATCGACAGCAAGGCCGAGTTGGAGCGCCGCAAGCTGCTGAACCTCGCCGAGGGCGACCGCGTCGAAGTGCTCTCGAAAGCCGACGCTCAGAAACTCCGCCTCGAGGCCGGCGTCCTCAAGGAAAACCCGATAGTGCTGCAGAAGATCATCGCCGACAAGCTGTCGGACAAGGTGCAAATCATGATGGTGCCAAGCGACGGGAAATATTTCTTCGCCAATGACCTGCTTCGCGGCGCGCTGAGCGCCCCGAGTGTGCCTACGGCGCCGCCGAGCGAACAGTGAAGTTGGCAGGCGGAATCCGAATCTTCAGGTGCTTCCAGTTCCGCGCCGGCGGCAAAGACCGCCGGCGCCACCAGGAGTTTCTAAACCCCGACTCCGAATTCCTTGCCGCTGCCGTACTCCTTGAGCTTATTGTGGAGCGTCTTCAGACTGATGCCCAGGATCTCCGCGGCGCGCGTCTTATTATTGCGGGTGTGCTCGAGCGTGCGCAGGATCAAAACCTTCTCGGCCCCCTCGACGGTGGTACCGATCTGAAAGCGTATGGTGGAATCGACATCGTCGCCGTTGCGTGGGCTTGATACCGCCTGGGCGGCGCCCGCAATGCTGGGAACAAACGTACTGTCCTGAAGGAACGCCGGTAGATGTTTCAGCTCGATGGTTCCCTCTCCCGCCAGGATTACCGCACGCTCAAGCACATTGCGGAGTTCGCGCACGTTACCGGGCCAATTATGCCGCTCCAGAGCCTCCTGCACTGCCTGTGAAAGGTCCGCCACGCGGCACTCGTGTTTACGGTTCAAATCGACAAGCAACGCTTCGACAATCGAGTGGATGTCTTCCTTGCGCTCTCTCAGCGGCGGCAGATGGACTTGAAAAACATTGAGGCGATAATAGAGGTCTTCCCGCAGGTGGCCGCCGCGCACCGCTTCCT
>CAZKVF010000255.1:0-7936 GCA_964556085.1 uncultured Solibacteraceae bacterium | reverse complement strand
CGTGGTGACGGATTCGCATATCTGCCCAAGGAGCAGGTGCTGGCGACAGGCGACGCCGTGGTCAACGGCCCGTACAACAACGTGAACGACGCCTACATCGAGAACTGGCCCACGGTGCTTCGCGCCGCTCAAAAGCTCAAGGTGAAATACGTGCTTCCGGGCCACGGCCTGCCCGGCGGTCGGGAGCTTCTTAGCGGCCAGGAACAATTCATGACGGAGCTGTTCAAGGCCGTGAAGGATGGCGCGGGGCAGGGAAAAAAAGTGGAGGAGCTGCAGACTTCCATTCAGTTATCCATGACGGTAACTCCATGGATCGGGGACTCGCTCCTTAAGCAGCAGATCAAGGCCGCTTACGACGAGATTACCCAACACAAGCCCAAGGGCGAGATCGCGAACTAGTGCCAACTCGCAGCCCGGTTCTCATAGCGTTCGGAGCCGCGACCGTTAGGGAGCGGCCGGCATTCAGGATCATCCCAGGATTACTATCTCTGTAACAGCGGCTCGAGCACCTTTAAAACGTTTTGTGATACCAGCCGCGTACCCTCGATGTTGGGATGCAGGCCGTCGCGCTGCATCAGGTTGGGCTTGCCGGCTACATCCGCCAGCAGGAACGGAATCAAAGGGAGCCGGTATCGCTTCGCCAGGTCCGGATACATGGCATTGAAGCGGTTGAGGTACTCCGGACCGTAATTGGGCGGCAAGGTGATGCCCGCAAGCACGACGCGAGCGCCGGTCCTCTGCAGCGCCTCGATCATCCGCGCCTGGTTCTGTTCGGCAATGGAAACGGGCTGGCCGCGGAGGCCGTCGTTGGCGCCGAACTCCAGCACCACGATTTGGGGATGCTCGGCCAGCACCATGGACAGGCGCGCCAGTCCATCCTGCGTGGTATCGCCGCTCACTCCGAAGTTGACCACGCGATAGCGGTAACCCTGGCGATCCAGTTCGCGCTGGAGCAGGTCGGGATAACTGCGGCCGGGATCGAGCCCGAAGCCCGCAGTGAGGCTATCGCCGAAGCAAACGATGGCTGGCCGTATGTCTTTAACCGTACGTTGCGACTGCCAGGCTTGGGCGCCGAAGGAGAGCAGACCCAGCAGAGAAAGGCATACCGGAGTGCGAACGAGCATCTGATTGCCATGATAGCGGCAACTGGATCTCCTGGCCTGTGACTCTCTCTGCGGCCTTCGGATTCTCTGTGCTCTCAAAACCTTTTTGTTTCTATGCGTCTCTGTGCCTCTGTGGTGACCTAATTTCCGTTGTAGCCTGTCTTTGTGGGTAAGGAAGAAGCCGCCGAACTGCTCTCGATCGATGGACAGAAGGTTCGCATAACGCATCCCGACAAGCTCTATTTCTCGCGCGAGGCAAAGCTCTCAAAGCTGGACCTGGTTCGCTACTATCTGTCGGTCGCTCCCGGCGCGCTGACCGGTATCCGCGACCGGCCGATCGTTCTAAAGCGGTTCGTTAACGGAGCTGAAGGGGAAGCTTTTTATCAGAAGCGTGCACCCGCCGACCGGCCGGCGTGGCTGCGAACTGTGACGCTGTCATTCCCCTCGGGGCGCACTGCGGAGGAAATTGTGGTTGACGATGCGGCCGGGCTTGCCTGGATTGTCAATTTGGGCTGCATCGAACTGCACCCGCACCCGGTCCGGTCCAGTGATCTCGACCACCCCGAAGAACTGCGCGTCGATCTCGACCCGGGGCCCGGCGTCGGTTGGGCAGATGTGCGCACGGTGGCCTCTGAGGTAAAAGCTCTGCTCGAAGAAGTGGGTCTTCGCGGCTGGCCCAAAACCAGCGGTTCGCGCGGCATGCACGTAAATGTGCGGATCCAGCCGCGCTGGACGTTTAGTGAAGTTCGGCGGGCCGCCGTCGCGCTATCACGCGCGGTCGAACGGCGCGTGCCGGCCCTCGCCAGTTCCAAATGGTGGAAAGAGGAACGACACGGCGTATTTCTCGACTACAACCAGAACGCCAAGGACCGCACCACGTGCTCGGCATACTCTGTGCGTCCGCTGCCGGACGCACGGGTATCGACGCCGCTTCGCTGGGATGAAGTACCGGACTGCGACCCGGCCGACTTCACGGTTTTCACCGTACCGCAGCGTTTCGCGGATATGGGCGACCCTCATGCAGGCATGGACCAGGCTGCCGGCTCGCTCGAAAAGCTACTCGAGCTTGCGGCGCGCGACGAGGCGGAAGGACTCGGCGATGCACCCTGGCCGCCTCACTTCCGCAAGATGGAGGGCGAGGCGCCGCGCGTGGCTCCATCCCGCGCTAAAGCGGCGGCGGGTAAAGCGAGGGCCAAGGCGCCGCGGGCGAAGATGCCCCTGGTTGTGGTGGCGAACTCGCCTGATAAGCAGGCGGCGCTCGCGGGTCTCGAAAGGTGGAAACAGGAACATGCGCAGGCGGCGGAATTCCTCGCCGTCGATGATGTGCTGGTTGACTCCATGCGAGGCCGGTCTTCCACCTGGACACGGATCCGAGTGAATCTCCGCCATGTGCCTGAAGCGCTGCGGCCACCGCAGGAAACCCCCGATCCCGATGACGATCCGACGCGGGCCTGGCGCGAGGCGTGGGCTGCGCGCTCTCGAAGCCGCGACCGATAGAGAGTGGTGGGGCAGGCGCTTTCGCCTGCCAAACGGCTTCAAAGGAGCCCTAACGCCCGGCCGCGAAAATCGCCTTCAACTCGTGCGGCGGAACCACTTCAAGTTGGGCATAGGTGCATTCGGAGGGCTTCTTATCAGTGCGCCACCGGCGAAACTGGGCCATGTGCCGGAAACGCGTGCCCTGCATATGCTCGTAAGCTACTTCCACCACAAGTTCCGGCCGCAAGGGTTGCCACGATAGATCCTTGCCCTGACTCCAGCGGCTCTGCCCCCCGGGCATGCGATGCGGTTCTCCGCCGTCCGGGTCATGCTCTGCCCACTGTCTCCAGGGATGTCCGGCGAGCGCATTCTCGCGGTAAGAGGCCAGAAACGCAACCAACTCCGTGCGTTTCGCTTGCGTGAAACTCGCGCACACGCCCACGTGCTGTAACGCTCCCGAGCTGTCATAAAGACCCAGCAGAAGAGAGCCGACCGCCGTCCCCTTGCCTTTCGCGTGCCAGCGGAAACCGCCCACCACGCAATCGCAATCGCGTTCGTGCTTCACCTTGAGCATCACGCGCTTGTCGGATTCGTAGACCCCGGAGACCGGTTTGGCCATGACGCCATCAAGACCCGCGCCTTCAAAACGGCGAAACCAATCGGCAGCCACCTGCCGTTCGTTTGTTGCCGGCGTCAGGTGGATCGGCGGCTCCGCGGAGGCTAGCATTGATTCCAGTTCCCGCCGCCGATTTTCGAAGGGTTCGCCTCGCAGGTCCCGAGCGCCCTCGCAAAGGAGATCGAAGAAGACGATAGAGGCGGGCGTCTGCTGGGACAGCAGCTTTACGCGCGACGCTGCCGGGTGAAGCCGTAGCTGCAACGCATCGAAATCGAGCCTGCCATTGGCGGCGATTACGATCTCTCCGTCAAGAACGCAACGGGCGGGCAATTGCGCGCTTAGTGCCTCGAGCAGCTCGGGGAAATAGCGGTTCAGCGGTTTTTCGTCGCGGCTCTGAACAACGATTTCGTCGCCGTCGCGGAATACCAGCGTGCGAAACCCGTCCCACTTGGGTTCGAAGATCCAGCCGCCGCCGGCCGGCAATTCCTCAGTTCTCTTCGACAGCATCGGCAAGACCGGCGGATTGACGGGTAAGTGCACGATTCTCATGGTATCGGAGCCGCGACCGTAAGGGAGCGCCCCACTCATGCCGTGCACTTCGCTTTCCCGTGAGGGTGCGGCGCGCAATGCCATAATTGAATTTGATTCGGGTGCGCGGTTTGACGAAGTCCATCGATACCGGGACGCACTGTGTGGACATCCTCAAAGGCATTGACCTGGATATTCCGCGCGGCCAGTTTGCCGCGATCATGGGACCATCTGGAAGCGGCAAGAGCACGCTGCTGGGATTGCTTGCCGGGCTTGATTCGCCCACCAAGGGCGAGATTCAGTTGGATGGCGAAGAGATCACGTCGCTAAGCGAAGACCGGATGGCGCTATTGCGGGGTCGAAAGATCGGTTTCGTGTTTCAGTCCTACCACCTGATTCCCACGCTGACCGCGGAGGAGAACGTGCTTCTGCCCATGGAACTGGCGGGCAACGGCCAAGGGGGGCGTGGCCGCGCGCGCGAACTGCTCGAGCGAGTGGGCCTGGATGGCCGGCGCGACCACTACCCCGTCCAACTCTCGGGCGGCGAACAGCAGAGGGTAGCGCTGGCCCGCGCGTTCGCCCTGCATCCGCCCATACTGCTCGCCGATGAGCCGACCGGGAACCTGGATAGCGCCACCGGCCGGGTAGTGCTCGACCTGATGCTGGCCATGAATCGCGAGCAAGGCGCCACGCTTGTGCTGGTCACACATGAAGAGAGCGTCGCCGGATGCGCTGACCGCCGCATCGTCCTGCGCGACGGGCTGGTGGTGAGCGAATGACAGCGGGCCGTGACAGCGCTCCGCCACCGCTGCCATGGACGACTGCGTTTCGCATCGGATGGCGCGAACTCCGGGCGGCGCGCGCCAAGTTTGTTTTCGTCATCCTGGCGGTAGCGGTGGGTGTAGGCGCGCTCACGGGCGTGCGCGCGTTTAGCTGGTCGTTTCGGCGCATGCTGCTGAAGGATGCCCGCACGCTGATGGCCGGTGATCTCTCAGCGCGCATCTTCGGGTCTCCGGCGGCGCAGCAACAAGCAGTTCTGGATCAGTTGGCGCGTCGCGGCGTGGAGCGCACCTGGATCACAGAAACGATCACGATGGCGGCAGCGGACCGCGCGCCTGACCCGCTGCTGATCTCGGTCAAGGCTGTCGATCCGCAAGCGTACCCGTTTTACGGCGAGGTGAAGCTCGATCCGCCGCGCCCGCTGCGCGAGGCTCTCGATTCTCACTCCGTCGCAGTGTCGAGCGACCTCTTGCTGCGGCTTAATGTGAAAAACGGCGACTCGTTGCGGATTGGCGGGCAGGAGTTTCGAATCGTGGGCGTGGTGGCGTCCGAGCCGGATCGCATGACCGGGACGCTCAACGTGGGCCCGCGCGTTCTCATCACGCGTGAAGGACTTGACCGCACGGGCCTGATCACACTCGGCAGCCGCGCCTCCGAACGGTTCCTGTTCAAGCTCCCAGCCTCGGGCACACCGAGCGTGGTACAAGTGCGCGCCATCCTGAAGAAAGCATTTCCGGAGGCCACGTTGGCCGATTACCGGCAGACACATCCGATTATCACGCGCGGTCTGGACCGCTCCACTACCTTCTTAAGCTTGATTGGCCTGATCGCGCTGGTGATCGGCGCGATGGGTGTGGCGAGCGCGATGCATGGCCATTTGCAGCAGCAGCTGGATTCGATCGCGGTGATGAAGTGCGTGGGTGGACGTTCGGGGCAGGTGATCCGAATTTATGTGGCGCAGACTCTGCTGCTCGGGCTGGGCGGCGGCCTCCTGGGCGTAGCCCTCGGTACTTTGGTGTCTTCCGCGTTTCCGTCGCTGATCGCGCGGTATTATCCCATCACAGCGACCGGCGGGGTCGAACTGTGGCCGGCAGCGCAGGGTATTGCGGTGGCGTGCCTGGTAACCCTGTTGTTCACGGTTCCACCTTTACTGGGAATCCGGTCGATCCGGCCGGCCCTGATTTTCCGGCGTGACATGGAACCGGAGGCGGTCGCGCGGCGCCGCCGCGCACTGGCTGGCGTTTTCTCCCGCGAAGGCCGGGCGGCGGTCCTGGCCGCCGCGGCGATTCTCCTCGGCACTGGTCTGGTCGCCGCGACTCTGACCGATGGGGGCATCAGGCTGGCGCTTCGCACAGGCTTCTACTTTACGCTGGCCCTGACCGTCGGACTGGCGGCGCTGGCGGCCAGCGCATGGCTCCTGTTGCGCGTTGTGCGCTTGGTGTCGCGGCACGCCGGACCCAGATTGCCGGGCGCGCTTCGGCACGGGATCGCTAACCTCTACCGGCCCGGGAATCAGGCGTCCGCGGCGGTTGTGGCACTGGGCGTCGGCGTCATGTTTACGCTGACGGTTTTCCTCGTCCAGGGGGCGCTGCTTCGCCAGATACGCTCGAGCGCGCCGCCCGGCACGCCCAACGTCTTTCTGCTCGATATTCCCGCCGACGAGCGCCAGGCCATCGCGGACTTGATCCGGAGGCAGGATGGCGTGGAGAGCGCGCCGGACGTAACGGGCGCGGTGGCCGCGCGTATCGATTCTGTGGACGGCGTCTCGGTCGACCGGCTTCCCTTGCGCGACTACGGCCGGCGCTTTCTGCGGACGCGCTCCGTCACGGCCTTGAACGAGAAGCCTCCGGAAATGGAAATCCTCAAAGGCGCATGGTGGAAACCGGATGACCGGCTGCCGCTCGTGTGCGCTACCGATGAAGCCGCGCGCATTCTCAATCTGAAACCTGGTTCAACGGTCGAATGGAACATTTGGAACCGCACAATCCGGACGCGGGTAGCTTGTGTGCAGCGAACCGAATCGTTGCGCATGTCGGGGCGGTTCGAATTTCTCTTTAATCCAGGCCAGCTTGAAGAATTCCCGGCAATCTATTACGGCAGCGCGCGCGTGCGGCCGGGCGCGGTGGCGCCGTTGCAGAGGATCATGTACCAGCGGTTTCCTACTGTGACGGTGATCAACATGGCGGATGTGATGCAAACCGTGGAAGAGGTGGTGGACCGCATTTCGGTGGTGGTCCGCTTCATTTCTGCATTCACCATTCTCGCCGGCGCCGTGATGCTGGCCTCGAGCGTGGCGGGAACCCGCTTCCGCCGGATGCGGGAGGTTGTCATTCTGAAAACACTGGGGGCTACGCGCCGGCGCATCGCGGGGATCTTCTCTGTGGAGTTTCTGGTGCTGGGCACGGTCGCCGGAATCATGGGCAGCCTGTTGGCCAGCGGCTTCGCCGCGCTGATCCTGCGCCGCCTGATGCAGATCGAATTTCATTTCGACCCGGTCTCGGATTTGGCGGCGGTTCTGGTGGCAGCGGCTTTGGCGACAGCCGCCGGGTGGGTGGCTTGTTTCCCAATCCTGGGCCGTAAGCCGCTGGAGATTCTACGCGAGGAGTAGCAGTAAGACAGGCCTCCTGGCCTGTCAACAGCTTATAGTGTTTGAGATGAGGATATTCGCCGGCGGCCTGATTGCTGGCCCGTTTATTGCCAGCCTGTCTATAGTAAGCTGCGCTTTGGCGGCGCCGGCTCCCTTCACCATCGACCAGGTACTCGGTTCAGCTTTTCCCACCCATTTGACCGCGGCGCCCAGCGGCGGCAGAGTTGCCTGGGTTTCGAACGCGCGCGGCGTCGTGAACATTATGGTGGCCGAACCGCCCGGCTATCGGGCCCGGCGGGCCACGAATTACACCGAGGACGACGGCCAAGACATTACCGAACTCCGCTGGACGCCGGACGCCGCAACCCTCGTCTACGTGCGCGGCATGGGCCCAAACACGTCGGGTGAATCTCCCAATCCGGCTCTCGACCCGCGCGGCGCCGAGCAGACGATCTGGGCGATCTCGGTCAATGCGACGGCATCGACGCCGCGCAAGCTGGCCGAAGGTAATTCCGTGGCCGTATCTCCCAAAGGCGCTCGCATCGCCTTTGTCCACAAGGGGCAGATTTGGTGGGCGCCGCTCGAAGGGAAGCACGCACCGGAACAGGCCTTCGTGACTCGCGGCACGCTCGAACATCCCGTGTGGTCGCTCGGGGGCGACCGGCTTGCGTTTGTTAGCAACCGCGGCGACCACAGTTTTATCAGTGTGTACGAACCGGGGAAGGATCGCCTGCTCTATCTGGACCCAAGCACCAGCTTCGACAGCGAACCGGTGTGGTCGCCGGATGGGCGCAATATCGCCTTTCTCCGCCAGCCAAGCCACGGTAAGGGCCGGATTTATGGAGC
>CAZKVF010000254.1:0-12777 GCA_964556085.1 uncultured Solibacteraceae bacterium | reverse complement strand
AGTGTCAAAAGCGATGATTCGCTTGTGGATTTCCTTGGCGCGTTCGAGCAATTTAGCGTCGCCGGTCTCTTGTGCCCAGGATGCCGTAGCACTGGCCAGCACCGCCAAAAGGACGGCACTCAGGCGGGAGTACTTCATTAGTACATCTCCTACTTCACTACGAAATGCGACAGATCCTTTTCGTTCTCGAGACAGATGTAATCCAGCAAATCAGTATCAAGCTGGAGTATCTGCTTCAACTTGATCGTCCACGGCTTAGTGTATGCCTTCGGGTCATTCACCGTCACTTCGACTTCCATGTGGCCGTAGTCAGGACGGCGAATGCGCTCGGTCACTCTGGCGGCATCCGTAATCGGGTCTCCGGCGGTATCGAGCCAGATCCCGTCGCGAAAACCTGTGGTTTCCACGACCAGAGTGTCGCCGTCCCACTTGCCTGTCGAGTAACCGACCCATGAGGGCTGCGGATCCACGGGCATCGGCCGTCCGTCAGTGAAGATCTGCCGGTAGCTGGCGTTGTATTCGTTCAAAATCAGCAGGAGTCCCGAAACGTGAACGATCTTTCGGAACAGCGGAATCGTCTGCATTTCCACGACGCCGATGGGCAGGCAATGCGACAGCGGATCGTCTTTCCGCAGCGCCGCGCTTCGCGATTTCGCCAGCTCTCGCGCCCACGGCTGCAGCGGCAATCCCTCCTTGAGTCCCCAGCCGATATTGCCGAACTCCTGGGGAGCGTAGAAATCCACGCAGCCTTCCGGCGGGCAGGGTTTGTTGTGCTCCACGTCCCAGGTTCCCGAAAAGTCGGGCTTGCCGTCGGCCATTCGCGGCGCCGGCGCGGATAGATTCGGTTTACCGTCGGCCGTTTTCGGAACCCCACCGGTCGGGTAGCTCCACTGGGCTGCCGCCGGCGCGGCGAATGTAGCAACTGCGGCAGCGGCCAGTAGGGCCGGCTTCCGCCTGACGATCCGATCTGGCACGCGGTTTATTTTACATGAATCGAACCTCGCAAGCTGTCAGCACTCCGCCTTCAGCTGTCAGCTTCCGTCAGCGGCTCCAAAGCTGACTGCAGATCGCTGATCGCTGAACGCTCCTGTAACCGCTTTTCAAGTATCCTTAGCTGTATCGAAGGTACCCATGAAGCAACACACCACCCACGTCGCCTTTGTCATCCTTTCCGCCACCTGTGCGGCAACCGCGTTTGGCCAGATCGCCCCGAACGAAATTGATAGCCATTTGATTGCCGCCCGCAACGCCGCGGGATTCGATTTCACGGGCACCCTGGCACGCCTGTGCGTCGCGCCCCCTCCGATGCCAACTACCGTGCGTGACGTTGCGCCCGGCCCTCCGCCCGCTCGCGACACCTGGTTCATCGAACCGGCCAAGGTCTTCGATAACCTCTATTTCGTCGGTTCCAAGATTCATTCATCTTGGGCCCTGACCGGCAACGCCGGCATCATCCTCATCGACACGCTGTTTACATACAACTCCGAGGAGGAAATCGTCGGCGGCCTCAAGAAGCTGGGCTTGGATCCAGCCAGCGTCAAGTACGTAATCATCAGCCACGCGCACGGCGATCACGTGGGCGGCGCCAAACTGATGCAGGACCGCTTTGGGTCTCACATCGTGATGGGTGGTCCGGATTGGGATTCCATCGAGCGGTCGGTGAACGGGTACCCGCAGGGAAAGCCCAAGCGCGATATCGTCGCCGACGACGGCCAGAAGATCACCCTCGGGGACGCCTCGGTGACCATCGTCACCACACCCGGCCACACGCCCGGAACTCTATCGATGCTTTTTACCGTGAAGGACAACGGCAAGCCGCTCACGGTGGCCTATTCCGGTGGCACGGCGTTCAACTTCCCTAGCACGGTCCCGAACTTCGATACCTACATCAAGTCGCAAGCCAAGATGGCCGCTGCGGCGAAGGCGGCCAACGCCACGATCCTGATGTCCAACCACTCGGAATTCGATAACGCGGTTACCAAGATCAAGATGCTGGCCGCACGCAAGCCCGGCGAACCCCATCCATTTGAGGTCGGCAAGGAAGCCGTGGCTCGCTATTTCACGGTCAGCGGCGAATGCGCCCAAGCGGCGCGGCTCCGGCTGCTCCAGGCAGGGAAGTAACCGCTCAGCGCGGTGGCGGGGCTGGTTCCTCATCTCCGAAGGTGACGTTTTCGTAGACGGCGGAGAGCCCCAGCGTGCAGCCGACGCTCTCCATACGGCACGCCGCCTCCAGCCCAGCCGATTCCGCGAAAAACCAGTCGCCTTCCGCACGCCGACGGAAAATCTCGATTCGCGGCTCGGTCTGCGAGACCAGCGCGTATTCCTGAAGCGACGCCAGCGCGCGGTATTGCGCGGATTTGAATCCCCGGTCGTAGGCCTCGGTCGAAGGAGACAAGACTTCGATGATCAGCACCGGGTTCAAGATGGTATCCCGGTGATTGTCGGCATACTTCGGTCCGCCACAGACCACCACCACATCCGGATACGTGTATAACCCACCCGGATCGACGCGCACACGCACATCGCTCGAAGTCACCAGGCAGGGTCGCTTGCCGAGTTCGCTCCGAATGCCGAAGATGAGATTGCTGATTATGATGGCCTGCCGATGCGATCCTCCGGCCATCGCATACATGCGGCCATTGAAATATTCGCTCCGGAATTCTGCGGCGCGCTCGATCTTGAGGTATTCCTCGGGAGTCAGGCGCTGAACATGCGCGGACATGTTTTCATGTTAGCGTTGGAGGGCTCTCCGTGAGGCTATTCGAACTCCGCCACCACCTGGCCGGCCTGCACCGCGTCGCCCGGGCTTACCTTGATCGAAGCGATCTTGCCGGCCGCTGGAGAGGTGATGTTGGTTTCCATTTTCATTGCTTCCAGAACCAGAAGAATGTCTCCCACCTGGAGCGTTTGGCCGGGCTGCACGGCAATGCGCACCACCACGCCCGAGATCGGACTGCGGCACACCTTCTCTTCGTCCGCCGGCGCCATGGGCCGCGACGGCGCAGCCGGCACGCGGATGGGAGACGGCTGCGTAACGTAACCCCGCGGCACTGCCGACGCCGCTTCCGGTTCTATGGCTTCCACCTCGACTTCGTAAGTGTCGCCGTCAACGGTGATTTTCAGTTTCACGGGATCTCAGCGATGTAACCAGTGGGATGCCTGGACGGAGACGCGCCCCTGTTGCGCCCACGCGTTCGATCGGATCAGCCGGATCTGCCGGATCCGTACCCGTTCACCCAGGAAAGCCGCTACCGCGGCGGAGATCGCGACCAAGCGATCTTCGCTGATGGGAGTTGTGGGGCAGGCGCTTCCGCCTACCAACCCGGTACGCTCGCGAGTTACCTCGGCGCCCCGCTGGCGTGCCGCCAAGGGTTCCGCACCACGCCCATCCTCGAGACGGCTCACGCGCTCTGCCAGGGCTGCAAGCTCTCCCCGGATCTCCGCCAGCAGCGTTTCGATGTTTCCCACCTCGCCCTCGCGCATGTCCCGTCCTACAACGGCATCAACCCGTGTTTCTTGGGCGGCCGCAATTCGCGTTTAGTCTGGAGATATTCGAACGACTGCGCCACCAGGCGCCGCGTCAGCGCCGGTTCGATCACGTCGTCCACCAGCCGCCGCCCCGCCGCCACGTAAGGATTCGAGAACGCCTGACGGTACCGCTCGATCAGCTCGTTCCGCGCCGTGGCCTTATCCTGTGCCTCCTGGATCTCTTTGCGGAACACGATTTCGGCCGCGCCCTCGGCGCCCATTACTGCGATCTCCGCCGTGGGCCACGCAAACACCCTGTCCGCTCCCAAATCTTTCCCGCACATCGCCAGGTAAGCCCCGCCATACGCCTTGCGCAGAATCACCGTGACCTTGGGGACGGTCGCCGCCGAGTATGCGAACAGCATTTTGGCCCCGTGGCGGATGATCCCCTGGTGCTCCTGCTCCACGCCCGGCAGAAACCCGGGAACATCCACGAAAGTCAGGAGCGGAATATTGAAAGCGTTCGAAAAGCGGATAAAGCGGGCGGCCTTGTTCGACGCGTCGATATCCAGCACCCCGGCCTTCACGCTTGGCTGGTTTGCAATGACGCCGATCGTCCTTCCCGTTATCCGCGCCAAACCAATCACGATGTTCGGGGCGTAACCGGCCTGCACTTCGAGAAAGTCGCCGAAATCGGCCACCTCGCTGATGATGCGGCGCACGTCGTATCCCTTCTTACCTTCATCAGGCACGATTTCGTCCAACACGGGGTTCGCCTCGACATTGCGGTTTCCATCCGCCGCCGGAGGGTCTTCCATATTGTTGGACGGCAGAAAGCTGAGCAGCTTTTTGGCGATTTGTACGGCATGGCCGTCATCTTCGGCAACGAAATGAATAACGCCGGAGTTCGCCATGTGCGCATCCGGCCCTCCCAGTTGCTCCGCGGTCACCGTCTCCCCGGTTACCTGCTTGATCACCTGCGGACCGGTGATGAACATCTGGGCCTGGCGCGTTTGAATGATGAAATCGGTCAGCGCCGGGCTGTAAGCCGCGCCGCCCGCGCATGGCCCGCAGATCAAGGAAATCTGGGGCACCGCTCCGGAAAGCATCGTGTTCGTATAGAACACCTTGCCGTAACCCGCAAGGGAATCGATGCCTTCCTGCACGCGCGCCCCTCCCGAATCGTTTATGAAGAGGAATGGCGATCCCGTCTTCAGCGCCTGCAGCATCGTCTCGGCGATCTTGGCGGAGTGCACTTCGCCGGCCGAGCCCCCCGAAACGGTAAAATCCTGGCTGGCCACATGCACCAGGCGGCGCTCAATCGAAGCCGCCCCCGTAATCACGCCATCGGCAGGCAGCGGTTTCCCGGCCATGCCGAACAGGGTCGCGTGGTGTTCCGCGAATATCCAGCTCTCCTGGAAGCTCCCCGGGTCCACCAACGCCTCGATGCGCTCCCGCGCCGTCAGCTTACCTGCCTGATGCTGCTTCTCCAGCTTGTCAGCCCCACCGCCCAAAAGCAGGTCCCGGCGTCGGCGGTGGAGCTCATCAATTTTGGTCCCGGTGCTGTCCGTCGTCATCTCCGCAATTCCCGCGCACGCCGCTATCTAGGCGGGCGCTACCGTCACTTGATGCGTTTTGCCGTTCAGAGTCACTTTGTAAGAAATGGGTGTGCGCACAGGCCCGCTGCTCTCAGGCACATTTGGCGCGACCGCAGAAACATCCGTTGCGGCCACCGGATCCTTTCCCAGGTTTTTCGGCCCTTCCGCACGGCTGGCAAAAAATTTGGGCGCCACCTGCGGAAACATCGCATTGGTCAGCACATCCTCATCCGAGCCATTTGATCCGGGCAACTCCAGCGTTGCCGTTCGTAGCTGTTGCCATTCGGGCTTTAACAGGTCCGCTGGACGATCGTGGATCGGAGGCTTGTTCGCCTGTCTTGCAGCCAATTCCACGACCTGCCAGTTGCGCTCCCCCAGCGTGGCGCCATAATAGCCCAGCATCAGGTCCGCAAACTCGCCGGTGAGGACTTTATAACGCCCCATGATCACGTTCAGTACCGCCTGCGTGCCGACGATCTGGCTGGAGGGCGTCACGAGCGGTGGATATCCGGCATCTTTTCGCACGTTGGGCACTTCCTCCAGCACCTCCTTGAGGCGGTCAGCCGCTCCCTGCTGCTTAAGCTGGCTCTCCATATTGGAAATCATCCCGCCGGGAATCTGGCTATTGAAAATCTCGGTTTCCACGCCCGTGATGTTGGATAGAAACTCTTTGTAGCGCGGTCGGACCTTGGCAAAATGATCTCGAATAGACAGCAAGCGCCGCTTATCCAGCGCCGTGTGAAAATCCGTTCCTTCGAGCATCTCAACCAGGCTTTCGGTGGGATTATGTCCCGGCCCGAGACTCAGGGAGCTGATCGCTGTATCTACGCAATCGGCGCCTGCCTCGATCGCCTTCATCAGGCTCACCATGGTCACACCGGTCGTCGCATGCACGTGGACGTGAACGCGCAAATCGCCGCAGGCCTGTTTGATGGCGCGGACCAGCTCATAAGCCGGCTGGGGCTTCAGCAGGGCCGCCATATCCTTGATGCATAGCGAATCGCAGCCCAGCTCCTGCAGCCGCTCCGCCATCTCCACGAACCCGGTGACGGTATGCAGCGGGCTGACCGTGTAACAGATCGCGCCCTGGGCGTGCTTACCAGCGCGCCGTACCGCCGCGATGGCGCGCCTCAGGTTGCGGATATCGTTCAAGGCGTCGAAGACGCGAAACACATCGATGCCGTTTTCCGCGGCCCTCTCTACGAAGCGGTCCACCACCGAATCCTCGTAATGCCGGTATCCGACCAGGTTCTGGCCGCGCAAGAGCATCTGCAGCCGGCTGTTGGGCATCAGCTTGCGGAACGTCCGCAGCCGCTCCCACGGATCTTCGTTTAGAAAACGGATGGCGGCATCGAAAGTTGCCCCACCCCAGCACTCGATGGACCAGTACCCTGCCCGGTCCAGGTCGGCGCAAGCTGGAGCCATGTCCTCAAGCGCCATACGGGTGGCCAAGAGGCTCTGGTGCGCGTCCCTGAGGATCAATTCGGTAACATCGATTTGCCTCGACATGGACACTCCAGCCTCAGCTTAACAGCATGACGGTGTGCCAGCGGGGAAGGAAAGTACCTTGGCTATAATTGAGGTTCTCCAAACAACAGATGCTCTGGAGCAAGTTATTCATACCTACTCTGCGCGAGACGCCCGCCGAGGCGGAAGTAAGCAGCCACCAGCTTTTGCTGCGCGCGGGATATATCCGCCAGCTTTCGGCGGGTGTTTATAGTTACCTCCTGCTGGCGCAGCGCTCGCTGCGTAAGATCGAGCAGATCGTGCGCGAGGAAATGGACGCCATCGGCGCTCAGGAAATGTTTCTGCCTGCGCTGCATCCCGCCGAAGTTTGGCAGGAATCGGGACGCTGGGACACCATGGGCGAGAACATGTTCCGTCTCAGGGACCGCTTTCAGCGCGATCTGTGCCTGGGCATGACCCACGAAGAGATCGTCACCACCCTGGCGCGCGGCGAACTGCGTAGCTACAAGCAGCTTCCGCAGATCTGGTACCAGATCCAGACCAAGTTTCGCGATGAGGCGCGCCCTAAATCGGGCCTGCTCCGCATGCGCCAGTTCCTGATGAAGGATTCGTATTCGTTCGATCTGGACGCCGCCGGACTGGACACGGCTTACGAAAAACATTACCAGGCTTACTGCCGCATCTTCGACCGGTGCGGGTTGGAGTACATGGCGGTCGAAGCACATTCCGGCGCCATGGGCGGCAGCCAGTCCCACGAGTTCATGGTGCGCTCAGAAGCGGGCGAGGATCTGGTTGCGGTATGTAAAGGATGCGGCTACTCCGCCAACCTCGAAAAAGCCGTGTCGCAGCCGGCGCTGCCCGAAATCGAGGATGCCGCGGGCGATTACAAGCCCGAACCGTTTCACACTCCGGGTCGCAAGACCATAGGCGAGGTGGCCGATTTCACCGGGCTGCCGGAGACCTCGCAGATGAAGAGCCTGGTGCTGGTGGCGGACGGAAAGCCTGTGCTCGCATTGCTGCGCGGCGATCACCAGTTGAGCGAGCCCAAGTTCGCCGCTATCTCGGGCGATCCCGAATTCCGGCCTGCCACGCCCGCGGAGATCCGCGAATGGTTCGGCGCGGACGCCGGCTCGCTGGGGCCCGTGGGCGTGGATAATATGACCATCGTCGCGGACAGCGCCCTCGCCGGCCGCCACAACATGATCGCCGGCGCCAACCGCGACGACTACCACCTGCGGCACGTCACGCCGGGCAAAGATTTTGAAGCCGAGCTGTACGATCTGCGCGAAGTCGCTGAAGGCGACGAGTGTATCCATTGCGGGCGCACGCTCGAGATCCGCAAGACGGTCGAGATCGGTCACATTTTCAAACTTGGCTATAAATACTCAGAGACCATGGGGCTGCGCGTCCTCAATGCGGACGGCAAGGAAATCACGCCCATTATGGGATCGTACGGGATCGGTATCGAGCGCCTGCTCACGGCCGCCATCGAGCTCTATCACGATCAGGATGGAATGGTGCTGCCTCCGGCGATCGCGCCTTTTCTGGTAGTCGTGACGCCGGCCAACAATGCCGATAGCGCCCAGATGGAGACCGCGCGCGCCATTTACGAGCAGTGTCTGGCGCGCGGCTGGGACGCCCTGCTCGACGACCGCGATGAACGGCCGGGCGTCAAGTTCAAAGATGCCGACCTGATTGGCGTCCCCTACCGCATTACTGTAGGCAAGAAACTCGCCGGCGGCATGGTGGAATTGGTCGAGCGAAAAAGCCGGAAGCCGACAGACGTAGCGGTGAAAGATGCGGTGGAAGCTTTGTATGCTTGTCTGAGCCGCGACCGTAAGGGAGCGGTCAGCTAGAACAGAATATCCCTCTGCGCGGAAGCCTGCTGGTATGACGGCGCCTTCATGTAGGGATACGGATTGACTGGAGTGCCGCCATCTCGCACTTCATAATGCAAATGCGGCGCCGTAACCCGGCCCGTGCTGCCCACAGCCCCTACCGTTTCGCCTCGACGAACTTCCTCGCCGATCTGAACAAAAGTGCGCGAAAGGTGGGCGTAATAGGTATGTATCCCACGCCCATGATCGATCACCACGAGCCGTCCGTACCCGCCGTTCCAGCCCGATGCGATTACGAGACCATCCGCAGTGGCGTGCACCGGCGTCCCAGGAGCAGCGCTGATATCCACACCAGGGTGGAATTCGATGCCCTCTCCCGAGAAGGGATCCATGCGCTTGCCGAACGGTCCCCAGATCCGGCCCTCTACTGGCCAGATGCTCGGCGTCGATGTGGACCTGATACGTGAGGCGGAGCGGCTACGCAGCGAAATCAAACTCGCGGTCCGCAGAAAATTGTAATCTTGGACGCTTTCGGCAAAGCTCGGCACCAGTTTGCCTTCGGCTGAAATATCTTGCGGCCCCTCGAGTTTCTGCTTGATTCCGTACGCGATGGAAACCTCGCGCGCATAGAACTGCAGGCTGGCGAGCTGCTCGTGCGATTGGCTCACTTCCTTTTGCAATAGCTGATAACGATCGCGGAGGCCTTCGGCTTCGCGCCGCAGGTCGTTATAGTTTGCCACCTTCGAGGCCATTCTTGCGTAGCTGGCCACGATTCCGGCTACGCCGCAACATGCCGCCAGCACCAACACCAGCAGAGCGTAGACTGCCGGCCGCGGGATCGTGATTCGCCCGAGTCTGCCGCGCAACGAGTGCGCCAGCACGACTACGAAACCTTCCTGCCTTGCCACGACCACGAAATATTCCGGTTTCACGGTATGTTCCGGCACATTCGGCCTACGCAAGTTCCAACCGTACTACGCCTGGCGAAGGACAAACTTTAACAATTCGGGCACCTTATGTCAAATCCAATTGACACATCGGAAGCCTTAACGACAGTGATATGCGTCCTACATCATCCGGCCGTCTACCGCCGTCCGGGTATAAGATCAACTTTCTTCGCGTTGCCCAAAGAGAAATCCGCGTCAGAGAAGCTCACCCGTTCGATATTCTTCACTTCCCACTTGCTGGCAGCTTCCCCACCCGAGTAATTTGTCTGCTGAACGGGCAAGCCTTCATACCCAGGCTGCATCAAGTCCGCAACCCGGCTGTTCGCCAGAGGCGAGTTCGTAAGAGTAGTCAGCATGTTGGCGCCGAATTCTCTCATTTTCTCGATCACTTGAAAATCCGAAGCATTGAAGTGCACATCGGCGGGTTTGGCGGCGCATAGTTCTGCTACTTTTTCCGCGCCGCGCATTCCTTCGTACTTCGTACAAGCAAAGCCATTCACTGAACCGCTGCCTTTGGCCGTGTAGGTGGTGCGAGGCGCGGCGGACTGGCCCGCCTGGCCCATGCGACCCTTCATCATCTGCTCGAGGCGCGCGCGCTGTTCGGGCGGTAAATTTTGCAATTGGGACTGCAGTTGCGCCATGGCGCCCTGCAATTGTTGCGACACCTGCTCCATCGACTGCCGGTCCATCTCGCGGTACTCGTTGCGAGCGGGGTCGAGGATCACCATCCGCTCGCGGCCGCCGTCGGTCAGAAACAGCATCGATCGGTTCCGCTCATTGGCTCGCAGCCTGTCGTTATCGAGCAGCAACTCCTGCTGCGTCGTTTCGTTGGTCTTAATCTCGGTCTGCTCCGCCTTGACGCGCACGCCGGCCCACGACGGAGCGACGGCCAGAAAGATAGCGAGAGAACTCATGACTTTCATGACCCCTAGGGTAGCGCTATTCAAAGTCGATGCGGGCGATCACCAGCTGGGGCATGATGTTATTCCAGCTCTCGGGTATGGTATCGAATGGCAGACGGAAGGGCTTTTGAGCGCCAGGCGGCAACCCGCCGGCCTTGCGGCTCACAATCGGCGTGCGCTGGCGCAAAACCACCTGGCCGTAGGGGTCGTAAAAGACACAATTGATCTCCACAAGGTTGAGAGGGCGCTCTCCGGTGTTCTGAATCTTTCCCGTAATTTCGACCACCTTATTGTGAAAATAGTCCTCGCGCGCGCCCATATCGACGTCGCTAAGGCGCAACTTTCTCACGTATGACCGGGCTTCATCGGTGAGAGGCGGTGGCGCAGGCGGCGGCTGCCTGGCTGCGCGATCGAGATAGAAAAAGCCCCCCGCGCCCGCTACGATCACTATGGCGATGACGATCACCGCCGGCGACAAGATCCGTGACGCGTCGGCGAGCTCTCGCGGACCTTCGGTCGCCGGTGCCGCCGACGGCTTACTTTCCTCCAACCGTCATTTCTCCTATTTTTACGGTGGGCGCGGCCACCGACCCGCGGAACTCGAGGTCGCTGCCCACCGCTTCGAGTCGCAGCAGCATATCTTTCAAATTTCCGGCGATGGTCACTTCCGAGACCGGAAACGCCAGCTCTCCATTGCGGATCCATAAGCCCGCCGCTCCCTGAGAGTAGTCGCCGGTCACGATGTTCACGCCAAACCCCTGCACTTCGGTCACGTAAAATCCGTTGGCAATTCCGGCCAGAATCCGCTCCGGGCTTTCGACACCCTTTTCCAGGAAAAAGTTCCCATGGCCGATGCCGGCATTGCCGGTCAGTCCGCGCGATGCGTTGCCCGTGGTCTTCAGGCCCAGTTTGCGCGCGGCGTAGCAGTTCAGCAGATAGCTCTTCAGCACGCCCTTCTCAATCACCACGGTCCGCCGGGAAGGAACGCCTTCATCGTCGAAAGGCGAGGTGCCGAAGAGGCCCGGAATGGTGCCGTCGTCGATCACCGTCACCCGCTCGCTGGCCACTTTTTCGCCCAGCTTGCCCGCCAGGAATGATTGATGCCGGTAAACCGACATCCCGTGGACCGCTTCGAAAATGTTGCCCAGCAGGCCCCGGGCTACGCGCGGCTCGAAGACTACCGGGACCTTCTGTGTCTCCACTTTCACGGCATGGAGCCGCCGCAGGGCACGACCGGCAGCGATCCGGCCGATCTTTTCAGGCGATTCGAGGCCGGCAAAGCCGCGTGCCAGCGAATCCCAATAGTCGCGCTCCATCGAGTCGCCTTCTCGCGCCACAGGCACCGTGTGAAGCGAACAATAACTGGTGCGGTAATCGCCTTCGAAGCCGCGCGAATTGACGAAAATGTGGCGGCCCAGGTGTGTATCGAAAGACGCGCCCTCGGAATTGGAAATGCGGGGATCGGCTTCGAGCGCCGCGGCTTCGGCGCGCCGCGCAGTCTCGATCTTCAGCTCGGTCTCGAGGCCGGCCACGTCCGCGGAATACGTCTTCAGGTCTCCGGGGATCGAGCCCATCTCCTCCGGCAGCGGCAGCCCGGCGTGCGGATCGTGGTTTGTAACGGCGGCCAGTTCGATCGCCGACCGCACCAGCCGCTCGATGCCTTCGCGCGATAAGTCCGAAGTAGAAGACGATCCTGTGTTCTGGCCAATCAGCACGCGCACACCGGCGCCGCGCGAACCGGCTTCTTTCAGGCTCTCGAGCTCTCTCATGCGCACATTGGCGGAGAACTCTTCGCCCTCGGCCATGGTGCACTCGGCATCCGTCGCGCCGGCGGCCAGCGCGCGCTTTACGATGTCGTGCGCAAGCTCCATCAGGTGATTTGAGGTGGGACAGGCCTCTGGCCTGTCATTGGCTTCCTTAATCACGCTGTCCCCCCCACCGTCATCTTGTCGATCCTGATGGTCGGAATCCCCACTCCCACCGGCACGCTCTGCCCTTCCTTGCCGCACACACCAATGCCTTCATCCAGTTTCAGGTCGTTGCCCACCATGCTCACGTATTTCAGCGCCTCGGGACCGTTGCCGATCAGGGTGGCATTGCGCACCGGCCGGGTGACCTTGCCGCCCTCGATCAGGTAGCTCTCCGAAGCCGAAAACACGAAATTACCGCTGGTGATATCCACCTGGCCCCCGCCGAAGCTCACGCAGTAGAGTCCCTTAGGCACCGAACGTATGATATCCGCTGGATCGCTCTCACCCGCGAGCATGAACGTATTGGTCATGCGCGGCATGGGCATGTGCTCGTAGCTCTCACGCCGGCCGCTGCCTGTGGGCGCAGCGCCCATCAGCGTGCTCGACAGCTTGTCCTGCAGGTAGCCGCGCAGAATTCCGTTTTCGATCAGCACGTTGCGCTGCGTGGGCTGGCCCTCGTCATCCACGTTGAGCGATCCGCGGCGGTTGTTGATGGTGCCATCGTCGATCACGGTGCACAGTTCGCTCGCCACCTTCTGCCCGATGCGGTCGGAAAACGCCGAAACCTTCTTGCGGTTGAAATCGGC
>CAZKVF010000253.1:0-10381 GCA_964556085.1 uncultured Solibacteraceae bacterium | reverse complement strand
GTTCCCCACAGTTTCGATCGCCTGGAAGAATTGCTGGCGCAGCAATCGTATCGGCTCTCTTTCTGGAAGGTAGCGGCCGATGAGATCAACTACCGCCGTTTTTTCGATATTAATCAGCTTGCCGCGATTCGCGTCGAGAAGCCCGAAGTCTTTCATTCGGTACACGCTCTGCTGTTCGACCTGGTCAAAGAGGGCAGCGTTGACGGATTGAGGGTCGACCACTCCGACGGGCTCCTGGACCCGGCCGAGTACTTCCGGCGGATACAGCGCGCCTGCATGTCAGCTCGCGACTCGTCCCGGCGTTCCTATGTGGTCACCGAAAAAATTCTGGTGGGAAACGAGAACCTCCGCTCCGATTGGGATATCGAAGGAACCACCGGGTATGATTTCCTCGGCCTTGTGAATGGGCTATTTGTAGACCATGACCGTCGCCGCGCTTTCTACCGCGTATACGAATCTTTCACCGGGTCATCGCCAGCCTTCGAAGACCTGGTGTACTCCTGCAAGAGGCTGATCCTCCAGACTTCGATGTCGGGTGAGTTGAATGTTTTAGCCGGCAAGCTCGACAAGATTTCCGAGCAGCATCGCTGGTCGCGGGACTTCACCCTCTCCAGCCTGCGGCATGTTCTTCGCGAAACGATCGCCTGCTTTCCCATTTACCGGACTTACACTACGGCTCTTGCCAGCCGGCCGGATCCGGAAGATGAACGGCATATCCGCAACGCGATCAGCCGGGCCAAGCGCCGGAATCAGTCCACTGAGGAATCCATTTTCGATTTTCTCCAAAGCGTGCTGCTGCTCGAGGATCCGGAAGGAATCGATATCGCCCAGCGGGCCGAGCGGCGCGAATTCATCCTATCGTTCCAGCAATTCACCGCGCCAGTGATGGCCAAGGGACTCGAAGACACCGCATTCTACCGGCATTTTCCGCTGTCGTCATTGAACGAGGTAGGAGCCGACCTGCGTCCCTTTGGAATTTCACCGGCAGCCTTCCATGCACGGAATCTCGACCGCCGGCGCTCGTGGCCGAATGCCTTGCTGACTACTTCCACACACGACACCAAGCGCAGCGAGGACGTGCGCGCGCGCATCAATGTGCTGTCCGAAATCCCGATTGAATGGCACCGGGCCATTCGCTCCTGGCATGCGCTGAATCTGGGTCGGAAAACGAAAATAGCCGATACCGAGATTCCAAGCCTGGCGGAGGAATACTTTTTTTATCAGACGTTAGCAGGCGTGTGGCCTCTGAACGGTCCAATCCCGGCGGAAAAGCAGGAGCTGATCGAGCGCCTCAGTGCTTACATGCGCAAGTCACTTCGTGAGGCTAAGATTCATTCGAGCTGGATCAATCCCAACGAATCCTATGAAGAGGCGGTCGTTCAGTTCGTGCGTCTGTCACTTGAGCCCTCGCTGGAGAATAGCTTTCCCCGGGAATTTGCAGCTTTCGTTGAAAAGATCAAAGTCGCCGGGTTGTGGAATTCACTCTCGCAAACCTTACTGAAGATTGCCTCCCCAGGAGTGCCGGACTTCTACCAGGGAACAGAGATTTGGGATTTCAGCCTGGTGGACCCCGATAACCGGCGCCCGGTAGATTATTCGCGACGATGTCAGTTACTCAAACGGTTGCGGGAGATGCAGCCGCGCGGCGCCCTACCGCTACTCGAGGAACTAACGAGCGACCTCACCGATGGCGCTATCAAGTTATATGTGATCAGCCGCGGGCTATGTTTCCGCAAATCGAATCTCGACCTCTTGACGAAGGGATCCTACATTCCGCTGCGTGCAACCGGCCGGCTTCAGAATCACGCGATCGCGTTCTCCCGCGGCCTGGGGCGGCGCTCGGTAATCGCGGCCACTGGCCGCTTCTTCATGTCGCTTGGCGCGGAGAAGACCAAACCCACGGGCCCTGGGGTTTGGGGCGATTCAGCTTTGCAACTGCGGCGCGACGTTCCGCGCACCCCTTATCGTGACGTGTTCACCGGACGCACTGTTGAGATCGTGGAGCAAGCCGGCAGACATATAATTCCTCTATCGGAAGTCTTCGCTCACCTTCCTGTGGCCCTCCTGGAAAGTGTGGCGTGAGAGCGATGTGGTCCTTGCGGTTCGGCGCACGAGTGGAAGCCTCGGGCGTTGAGTTTCGTGTGTGGGCCCCAAGGCTGCGCGGCCTCCAGGTGGTCACTTCCGAAGAGCCTTCGCGCGTCATCGATATGCAGCCGCGGGACTGCGGAGAATTTGCGGTGTTCGTCGAAGGTCTCCGGGCCGGAGCCGATTACATGTTTCTCAAGGGTCAGGGCCGCAGGTTCCCGGATCCGGTGTCGCGCTGGCAACCGGAAGGAGTTCATGGCCCCTCGCGCGTAGTGGACCCGGATGCGTTCTCGTGGTCTGATCAGCGTTGGCGCGGCATCCGTCTGGAAGACTACCTGATTTATGAATTGCACACGGGCACGTTTACCCCCGAGGGCACATTTGAGAGCGTCATGTCCAGGTTGCCCTACCTTCGCGACCTGGGTGTTACGGCGATCGAATTGATGCCAGTCGGCCAGTTCCCTGGCCGGCGCAACTGGGGTTATGACGGTGTCGCATTGTTCGCGCCGCAATCGACCTATGGAGGCCCCACGGGTCTTAAGGCGCTAATCGATTCCTGCCACCGCGCCGGCCTTGCGGTCGTGCTCGATGTGGTCTACAACCATCTCGGCCCCGAAGGCAATTACCTGGCCGAGTTTGGTCCCTACTTCACGGATTGCTATCGTACCCCGTGGGGAGACGCCATTAACTATGACGGGGCCAATAGCGATGGGGTGCGCCGGTACTTCGTTGATAACGCCCTCTACTGGTTGACGGAATATCACGTCGATGCGCTCCGCCTCGACGCGATCCACGGCATTTTCGATTTCAGCGCACGCCATATCCTTGATGAGTTGGCCGAAGCTTTTCACAGGCAAGCGGAAGCTCTCGGCCGGTCCGCGTGGCTGATTGCCGAAAGTGACCTGAACGACTCGCGTGTGATCAAACCGCCGGCGCAGGGCGGCTACGGAATCGACGCCCAGTGGTCGGATGACTTCCATCACTCCCTCCACACCGCTCTGACGGGCGATACCCGCGGATACTTTATGGACTTCGACGGTGTCCCCAGTCTCCGCAAGGCCATCACGAATGGATTCGTGTATGAAGGGCAAAGGTCACGGTACCGGCGGCGGCGGCACGGTTCGCCGTCCGGGGACAGGCCCGGCAGGCAGTTCGTGGTCTTCACGCAAAATCACGATCAGATCGGTAATGCCCAGCAGGGGATTCGCTCCTCAAAGCTTTCCCTGGCCCGGCAAAAACTCGCTGCCGCCGTGCTGTTATTTTCACCTTACGTCCCCATGCTCTTCATGGGCCAGGAATATGGAGAAACGGCCGGCTTTTACTACTTCACGGATCACGGCGATCCGGCGCTGATCGAAGCAGTTCGAGAAGGCCGCAAAAAGGAAATGAACGCGTTCCTGCCCGGCTGCGAGTTCGTCGATCCGCAGGACGAAAGCACCTTCCAGCGCTCCAAACTCGATTGGAGCCTCTTCGGGATCCCTCCGCATGCCAACCTCCTTGCCTGGTACCGTGACTGGCTCGGTATTCGAAAGCAGCACGCGTGTCTGAATAACTGCCGGAAGGATCTGGTGCGCACCGAATGGGACCCGCAAACCGAATGCCTGGTCATGGAGCGCTGCGATCCATCCGGTTCGCGTGCTCTGCTGGTCTGCAATTTGTCCGAAGCCCCGCAGGCAGTCCAGATTCCCTTTCAGGATGTGTACGGCTCGCTGGCCCTCTGGAGCGAGTCGGCCCGCTACGGAACTGCGATGCCGGAGCCCACGGCGCAAATCCGTAGCGGCGCGCCGGGTGAAGTGGAGTTGGTGGCAAGCTCAGCGGCATTGTACCTCTCGCGCTAAGTCTTCAGCACTCGCTAAATCGGTGGCTGTCTCGTACGAAAACTGCCTGTGCTATTTTCATCTGCAAGGAGATTCCCATGAGACGTTCCGCCATCGTGCTCCTGGGGTTGCTCGGCCTTTCCGGAAGAGCGCCAGGCGAAACGACCTGGACGACACCCAGTACAGCCGAGGTGGACGCCATTTATCCCGATATCGAGGCGTTGTATATCGATCTTCACCGCAACCCCGAACTGGCATTTCAGGAAGTGCAGACGGCGGCCAAACTCGCTGCCCGCGTGAAGGCGCTCGGTTATGAGGTCACCACCGGGGTGGGGCGAACCGGCATTGTGGCCGTGTTGCAGAATGGACCCGGCCCCACGGTGATGCTGCGGACCGAACTTGACGCCCTGCCTGTCGAAGAGAAAACCAACCTGCCATTCGCCAGCAAGGTCACGGTCAAGAATGCGGCCGGCCAGACTACGCCTGTGATGCATGCCTGCGGCCATGACATCCACATGGCGGCATGGGCCGGCGCCGCGCGATTAATGGCCGAACACAAGGATCAGTGGCACGGCACCCTGATGTTGATCGGCCAGCCCGCCGAGGAAAATGGCGGCGGCGCTAAGGCCATGCTGCAAGACGGCCTGTTTACCCGTTTTCCGCGGCCGGATTTCGCGCTCTCGCTTCACGACGACGATACCATGCCCGCGGGAACCATCGGTTACCACGCCGGGCCTTTCCGGTCGATGTCGGACGGGGTCACGATCGTGGTCCATGGGCGCGGTGGTCATGCCGCGATGCCGATGAATACGGTCGATCCGGTGGTGCTTGCCGCGCGCATCGTGCTGGCCCTGCAGACCGTGGTCTCGCGCGAGAACAATCCCACCGATCCGGTCGTGATTACTGTCGGCTCGATCCATGGCGGCACACAAGCGAATATCATTCCCGATGAAGTTCGAATGCAACTCTCCGTGCGGACCTATACGCCCGAGGTCCGGCGGAAGACGCTCGCCGCGATCGGCCGTATCGCGCGTGGTGAAGCGATTGCGGCTGGAGCGCCGCGCGACCCGGAGGTGATCACAGCGGGCGAAACTTCGACCAGCGCCGTGGTCTATAACGATCCCGCGCTGACGGCCCGCCTGGCCAAGGCACTCAAGGCCGCGCTCGGCGAAGCATCGGTCGTCGAGATGCCGCCCAAAATGACCTCCGAAGATTTCGCGCAATACTGGGTCACCGGGAGGGTACCGTCCGCGCTGTTGCACATCGGCGCGGTGAACGCCGCGAAATTCGAGGAGATCCGCAAAACCGGCATCCCCGGACCCGCCCCGCATTCTCCGGAGTGGGCCCCCGACCGTGAGCCCACGCTGAAGGGCGCCATCCGGGCGGAGGTAACCGAGTTACTGGCGCTGTTGCAGGGTAAGTAGTGAACCGCTCCGGCTAGGTTAAGCGGGCGACATCCGGAACGGACCCGCACCCGCAAACCGGGGCGCCTGTCCCACCCCTAGACGAAAACGCCTGCCCCACCGAGGTACAATCGCCAAAATATGTCCGATATCACCGTCACGAACTGGTTCGGAGATTTGGTCACCCACCCTAAGGCGGTCGCCCAGGCGGCTTCGGTAGACGATATCGTCGCCATTCTGAAGAACCGAGACCAGTATCCGTCCCCGGTTCGTCCCATCGGGTCTTTTCATTCGACAGAGCGGTGCGGCCTTGCCGACGGCGGCACGATCATCGACATGACCGGCATGAACAAGATTCTGGACATTTCCAGTAGTACCGTTACGGTCCAGGCTGGCGCCATCTATATCGATATCGCCAAGGAACTCGAAAAGCAGGGCCTGCAGTTTTACGTCAACACCGAAATCGGCAACATTACCGCCGGCAGCGCGGCCTGCTGCGGAACCAAGGACGCCTCTATGCCGGGCGAGTTTGGCCAGGTCGGGTCCTATGTCAGCGCGATCAAAATGGTCCTGCCCTCGGGCGACCTACTGGAAGTTACCGACGATCAGCCCGATCTGATGCAGAAAGTCCGGTCGAGTTATGGAACTTTTGGCGTGGTATATGAAGTGACGTTCCGCGTCCGTCCCATCCAACCCATGGCGGTACACCACGAAACCTTCAAGCTCGACGATTTTGTTGCGAAGTTGCCGGAACTGCAGGCGCGCGGCGAATCGCTCATGTTCTATCTATTCCCGTTCGACGACCTGATCACGGTGGAGTTTCGGCACTACAATCCGGACGCCACCGGTGACCCGAACCGCGTGATCTGGCCGCTACGCAACTACTTGTGGGCGACGGCAGGGCCGGCGGTATGCGCCGCAGCCGAAGCCGATATCCCGATCGCCGCGATCAGGCACGGAGTGATCGATGGTTTCAACGCCCTCTGGCGGCTAAAGCTCGAGAACCTCATCCAGAGCGATCACACGATTGCCAGCGATCAGATCATCCGCTATCCCAGGAATTCGCACAGTAAGTACACGTTCAGCTTCTGGGCGTTTCCCGAGGAAACTTATCCAACCGTTCTGCCGGCTTACTTCCAGTTTTCGAAGGATTATGCTCAGTCCACCGGGTACCGCATTAATATGCTGTGTGTCGGCTACCGGGTGGCCAAAGATCAGTCGTCGCTGCTTTCCTATTCCTACGATGGCAACGTGATCACCATCGACCCGGTCTCGACCGGAAACCACGGCTGGACGGACTTTCTCGCGGCCTATAATCAGTTCGCGAGCGATCACGGCGGAATTCCGCTCATGAATCAGACATTCGGGCTCAACCGCGCCTTCGTAAAGAAAGCGTTTGGAGACCGCTTGCAGGCGTTCGCCGATGCGCGCTACTCCTACGATCCGGGTGGCCGCCTTCTGAACGATTACTTCACGAGCCTGCTGGTGGAAACGAGCGAAGCGGCAGCGACGTAAAGATTCACCGCAGAGACCCAGGTTAAACAGAAAACTTTGAGAGCGCAGGAGAACGCAATGCTACAAACGCCTTGGAAGCAGCGCAAGAGTCAATACGACATCGTGATAATCGGTTCGGGGTACGGCGGCGCCATCACGGCGGCGCGGCTGGCCATGGCAGCCCTGAACCCGCCGCGCTCCATCTGCATCCTGGAACGCGGCAAGGAATGGCAGCCGGGCGATTACCCTGAGCAGCCGGGGGATGTACTGCTGAAGGTGCGCAGCGACTTGAATCCTCTTGGACTCTACGAGTTGCTGAACTATCCTGACATCTCGGTGATCAAAGGTTCCGGCCTGGGTGGGACATCGCTGATCAACGCCAATGTTGCGATCCGCCCCGATCGCGAGGTGTTCGAACAGCTTCCGTGGCCCAAAGACATCACCTACGATTCGCTCGATCAGTATTACCAGCAAGCGTTCGATGTGCTCGCGGCCAACCCGCACCCTGATGCGCTTCAGTTGCCGAAGGTGAAGGCTCTCGATGCACGCGCCGTGGAATTGGGTACCCACGCCAAGGCTCTGGACATCGTGGTCAATTTCACGATCAATGGTCCCAACAAATATGGCGTGGAGCAGAAACCCTGCGTCAACTGCGGGAATTGCGTGACAGGTTGCAACGTAGGCGCCAAGAACACTCTTTACATGAACTACCTGCCCATGGCGCAGAAGGCGGGCGCCATTATCCACACTCAGACGAAGGTGGAGTGGCTGCAAAAGCTGCCTGGGGGCGGGTGGCGGATTCACGGTAAGCATGTTGAGGACGACGGCGACGAATCATTCACCATGAACGCCGGGGAAGTGATTCTCTGTGCTGGCTCGCTGAACTCCACCGAGATTCTGCTGCGCTCCGAGAAGAACGGCCTTTCGGTATCGCCGGCGCTCGGCACGCGGTTCAACGGCAACGGCGATTTCTTCGGGCTGGCGTACAACACTGAGTACGAGACGGACGTGCTTGGCTATCCATTCCAGGCCAAGCCGTCAGGCGACGCGTCGCCGGAGCCGGGGCCGAATATTGTCGGCGTTGTGCGGTACAACGGAACCTTGCCCGAAGCGCAGCGCATTGCGGTGGAAGATTTCTCGTTCCCGCTGGCTTCGATTGCGGCCGCCAAGCCCCTCTTCGCCACCATCCGGGGCCAGGATACGGTCACCGGCAACGAAGATGCGCAGCTTCAGCGGCTGCTCAACGATCTGAACCTCCTCAACTCGCTTGAGGACCGCAACGGGGCGCTGGAGCACACGATGCTTTACCTGGTTATGGGCCAGGACGATGCCCGCGGCACCATCCTCTTTGAAGCACCGTGGACAGAGCCCGATGGCCGCATACGCGTCTCCTGGGATCATGCCGGCCAGCAGCAGATCTTCACTCGCATGAATGAGGAACTGCGCCGCCACGCGCGCGCTCTGCGCGGCAGCTTCATATCCAACCCGACCTGGAGTTTCTTCAACCTCCGCCATCTGATCACTGCCCATCCGCTGGGCGGCTGCCCGATGGGCGACGATTACCTGCACGGCGCCGTGGATGTGTATGGCCGCGTTTTCGCTGGAGATGGGACGGTGCACAAAGGCTTGTACGTCGCCGATGGATCTGTCATCCCCAGCGCCCTGGGCGTCAACCCGTTCCTGACAATCTCGGCAATAACGGAGCGTTTCGTGGCGCGCAAGATCCGTCAACTCGGCGGCGAAGAGTATCCCGACCCGAAGCCTCTTGTGAGCATGGCGCAACTCGGTTCCAAGGAGATGATCCGGTTCAACCTGGATGTGGCCACTTACAACGAGGGACAACTGGAGGCGCTCTTCAAGCGCAGTTCCACTCTCGGCATCGATACCCTGGTCAATAGCGGCGGCACTCCGGTCATCGACGTGGCCAACCAGACCATCCGTAATGACGCCTACTGGAAAGGCTTCTTCCCACAGGGAAATATCCTGAACGCAATGTCTTCGGCGATCTTCACGGGGTTCAAGAAGCGGTTCCAATTGCAGAACGGCAAGTACACCGGTGTCACGAGCGATACGGACGACCGCATCCAGGCGCGCAACAGCCTGGAAGTCATCAATGTCGCTCATAATTCCAATGGCACTCTGGAGGCCGGCCAATATATCCTGCTCCGCTACTTGGATCCGCCCTGGCAGGGCTTTTACGATGTATTCAAAGTCATCGACGAGGACTTGCTGATTGGGCGCGCTTACCTGGGCGAGTATCCCAATGGGGCGCGGCTGTTCACGTTCCCGATGTTGCGCACGTACTCGTTCGCGCAGATGACCGTGGGCGATCACGCCGCGCTATACGCCGGCGGCACAGCTCCGGCGGCGGCCGATTTGAATGGCATTTGGCGCATGGACGTAATCTCCAACGCCAATCACGCTGCCGGCATCGCGTACCTGGAATTCATCAGCAGGCCGGACGGAAGCTTCCAGGCGAACTTCCAGTTGGTGGGGCTTCTGGAAGGGCTGGTGATTCCGACTTTCGCGCAGGATCATTTTCAATTGAACGACTTCACGCCTTTCCATGACGAGATCCGCAAGGTCAGCGCCGATTTCCTGGTGGGCAAATACGTGGCCCCGCTGGCCGCGCCTCTGTCTTCACTCCTGGGCAACTCGTCGCTGGGCCTGTTCCATACGGAACCGAACGGCGAATTCGGTTTTTATTACATGCTGACGCGGGCAGCGGCTCAAGAGCTGCCTACAAATACTCTTTTGCGACCGTTTCTGGATACACGGCTTCCGGACGGTGTGGGAATGACATTCGACGAACAGATGGTGGGCTGGTATTTTCCGGGCCAAGGCACTCCCAGTCCGGGCCGCGAAGGCGACTTCACGATGGAAACGCGCATTCCCGCCTCGGGCGACCCGGCGGGGGCAGTAGCCTGCGATTTCAGCGCGCGCATGAGCATCGGAGACGTGAATGAATTTGTAGATGGATACGAGCACGAAGCGCAGATGAGCGGCCCGATTCACTTTGCCGCATTCGAGGATCTTGGCGATGCCACGTTTACGATGGATGCGGCCAACAGTCGCTTCCACTATTTGCGAATCGATCCGGCGACGCGCCGGGCCGAGATGAACTACCATATCGAATTTCTGACGCACGACGGCCGCCGCTTCCTGTTCGATGGCACCAAGTACATGGACGGCGCGAGCGGGCCCGATGCCTATGCCGCGCTGCTGCACGACTACACGACCCTTTACTGCCACGTGCATGAGCAATTGAAAGACGGCAGCCTGCGCGAGACCGGGATAGCCTATATGAAATTCCGGACGTTCGAGAACCTGGCGGGGGTGTCGAATCTGGCCGGGTTCCTGGCCTCCTTCCAGATCAGCGGAACAGGCGACGCGGCCATCCAGTTCCAGGCGCGGATGCGTTTTCTGTCATTTACCGCACAGTTTGTCGAGCGCCAGTACGATCCGCTGGTGGCAGGAAAAAGCGCTTAATTACGCTTATCCTCTCAGGAGGCAAAATGCGGTTACGCGCGCGTCCCATGGCGCTCCACGATGTTGAGAATTGTGTAGCGTTGCTGGCAGCCC
>CAZKVF010000252.1:0-8694 GCA_964556085.1 uncultured Solibacteraceae bacterium | reverse complement strand
CAGGTCGCGATAGGTAAGCGAATATCGCAAGTACCAGCGAACGCACAGAAGAATGATGACATCGGCGAAATGTCGCCCGCGGAACGGCGCTGGTCGGGTCTGGCTCACCGCACCACCGTACCAAAAGCCCCGAGGCCATTTGCAACACATCCTTCAAGAGCCTCACGGACAAATTGTTCGATTCGAATCTCGCAATGCGACTTGGGACGGTCGCGAGTAAATGCGTGCCCGGCACGCAGCGGACGGCGGCAGTGAAATAAGGAACCCAAATCGGACATCGCCGCTTCGCGCCAATTCCCCGTAAAGTAAAAATATTCATGCGACGTAGTGGGCTCCCTAACTAAATGCACGTTTCGGGCGACAAGCCGACCGTGGCAAAACCGTGACAAAACTCTTCGCGTTGACCTGCCTTGGGTTGCTGTTGAGCGAAAAGCAGACTCCCCAAGTTGTTGAAAAACTTGAAAGAGGTTGCAAATCTAAGGAGCCCTTGGAAAGAACGGTGCTGCTTAGAAGGCAGATGCTCTATCCACCTGAGCTACGGGCCCGTGTCTTTGAGTGTAGCGCGGCTATCGTGGCGAACCGGCACTGGCTGCGGTGCAGGCGGTAAGGCTGCGGTTGAGCAGCTTCAAAAACTCATCCACATCGGTGCGACCGATGTTCATCGGCGGTGAGAGGCGCAGTACGTTCCCGTACAAGCCGCCTCGCCCCAGCAGCAGACCATTCTCGCGCGCAGCCTCCATCACCATCGACGTCTCCGCCTTGGCCGGAGTTTTCGACTGGCGATCTTCGACGAGCTCGACTCCCTGCAGCAGGCCCATGCCGCGCACTTCGCCGATCCGGTCGTGTTTCTGCTTCAAATCTTCAAGGCCTGCGCGAAGGTAGGCGCCCATATCGGCGCAATTGGCGAGCAGGCGCTGGTCTTCGATGAAGTCAATGACCGCCTTGGCAGCCGTCGTAGTCACGGGATTGCCGCCGAAGGTGGAGATGGTCAGTCCGGTGATCGAATCGGCCACTTCGGGCCGCGCCACTGTCACGCCGATCGGGCTGCCGTTCGCCAGCCCCTTCGCCGAGGTGATGACATCCGGCTTCACGCCCCACTGCTCGATGCCAAACCACTTACCTCCGGTGCGGCCCCAGGCGGTCTGCACCTCGTCGCTGATGAAGATGCCGCCATGCTCGCGCACGATCCGCTCCACGATCGGGAAGTACTCTTTGGGCGGCGTGATGAACCCGCCGACGCCCTGAATCGGTTCGGCGATGAATCCGGCGATGTTGCCGTTGGTGGTGGTCTGGATCAGCTCCTTCATGTCCTGGGCGCACTTCACCTCGCACGAAGGGTAGGTCAGACCGAGCGGGCAGCGGTAGCAATACGCATTGTGCGCGTGCACGATCCCGGCTTGTGCTGGACCCAGCCGCCAGGCGCCCTGGCCGGATAGTGTCATCCCCATGGAGCTACGGCCGTGATAGGAATGACGCAGGGCCACGATTTCGGTGTTGCCCGTATAACAGCGCGCGGCCAGGATGGCGGTCTCGTTGGCCTCCGTGCCGCTATTGCTGAAAAACGATTTTGTCAACCCGCCGGGCGTAAGGGCGGCGATCTTGCGCGCCAGCGCGGCCTGCGGCTCGTTGGCGAAGACCGTTGAGACATGCTGGAGAGTGTCGAGTTGCCTGTGGACCTGTGCGTTCACGGCGTCATTGCAATGGCCCACGCTGACGGTCACAATGCCGCCGAAGAAGTCCAGGTATTGCCTGCCATCGGCATCCCACACGTACTGGTTTTTGGCCCGCGCGATCACCAGCGGTTCCTTGTAGTAGTGGAAGACCGATGGAAACAGAAATTCCTTATGCGCCAGGATAATTTCGTCTTTGGTCATAAATTTCGCGTCGTTCGTGTGCATTATAGCGCTCGTCCCATCCACCGAAGTTGTGTTCGCGCGCCGGTTCGAGTAATGTACCGGAGTATGAAGCCATTCCTGCTTGCTGCCTGTGCGGTTCTGGGATTCGCGGCCATCGCCCCGGCCCGCATCACGAGGATTGTGATCGAGCACCGCGAATCTCCGGCATACCGGGGCCAGGCGTTCGGCGAAGCCGGGATGTACGAATGGCTGCGAGGGCGCGCTTATGGCGAGTTGGATCCCAAGGCGCCGCTTAATGCGATCATCACCGACATCGAATTCGCGCCACGAAACGCGCGCGGTATGGTCGAGTACTCCGCCACGTTCACGCTGGCGAAACCGGTGGACGCTTCCAAGGCGAGCGGCGTTCTTATTTACGATGTGGCGAACCGCGGCCGGATCGCACTCGCGGTCTCTTCGACTGACGCTGGCGCGCTGGCGGACCTCTTCAAGCGCGGCCACGTAGTGTTATCGAGCGGCTGGCAAGGCGATGTCGTGCCGCGCGAAGGAATCGAATCCATCACCGTGCCTGTGGCGAAGAGTCCGGACGGATCGAGCATCACCGGACCCGTGCTGGTGCGGTTCAGCGACATGCCACGCGGCGCGACAACGCTGGCCGTGATGCGCGGCTTGGGCAACAATTTCCCGTCGCCGGAGCCCGTGACACTCGAGACCTCTAAGGCGACGCTTACGCGCCGCGCTTCGGAAGGGAGCGCGGTGGTTCCGATTCGCTCCGCCGACTGGGCTTTCGCCGATTGCTCCAAGGCGCCGTTCCCGGGCACGCCTGACGCAGCCAAGATTTGTCTCAAAGGCGGTTTCGATCCCGCATACCTCTACGAGCTGGTCTACACGGCCAAAGACCCGCCAGTTCTCGGAATCGGTTTCGCGGCTACGCGCGACCTGAACGCGTTTTTCCGATATGCTGCGCATGACGACGCGGGCGGCCAGGCTTTCGCCAACCCTGTGGCGGGCAAGATCGGGTTCGCGATCGCGCGAGGCAGTTCGCAATCGGGCAACTTCCTGCGCAGCTTCATCAACCTGGGGTTCAACCAGGATGAATCGGGAAGTACCGTCTGGGACGGCATCAACCCCAATATCGCGGTGCGGCAACTCGCCATGAATTTCCGATTCGCCAGCCCGGGCGGAGGAGCGGAGCTGTATGAGCCGGGCAGCGATGGCGTGGTGTGGTGGAGCGATTACAAAGACGAAGCGCGCCGCCGGCCCGAGGGCTCGCTACTGGATCGCTGCCGCGCTACGGGCACCTGCCCCAAGGTCTTTGAAACTTTTGGCTCCTTTGAATTCTGGGGCCTGCGCGGCTCGCCCGACCTGGTGGGAACCAGCGCCGATCGCGACATCCCGCTGCCGCCCAACGTGCGCCGGTATTATTTTCCGGGAGTGACGCATGGAGGCGGCCGCGGCGGTTTCAATCCGGCCGCGCCCGCCCCGCCGGGAGCTTGCGAGCTGCCGGCGAATCCCAATCCTTCGTCCGACAGCATGCGCGCCTTAACCGCTGCCCTGGTGGATTGGGTCACCAAAGGCACGGCGCCGCCGCCGAGCCAGTATCCGCGCCTCGACCGCGGCGAACTGAGCCAGCCTGCTCAGGCGGCGATGGGCTTCCCGATGGTTCCCGGCATGCCGCTACCCGACGGCGTCATTAATCCGCTGTACGATTACGATTTCGGCCCGACGTTCCAGTACGCCGATCTGCGCGGCCTCATTGCGATGCAGCCGCCCGTGATCCGGCAGGTGTTCCCGAGCCTCGTGCCGCGTGTGGACTCGGACGGCAACGAAACATCCGGCGTGCCGAGTGTACAACACCAGGCGCCGCTGGGTACCTATCTGGGATGGAACGTGACCGCACAGGGTTATTTCAAAGGCCGCCTGTGCGGCTTGAATGGAGCGTTTGTTCCATTCGCCGCAACCAAAGCGGAGCGGATGGCTGCAGGCGATCCGCGGCCCTCGCTCGAGGAACGCTACGGCAATCACGACGGGTATGTCGCGGCCGTGAAGCGTGCTGCCGAACGGAACGTGCGCGACCGGTTCCTGCTTCCCGAAGATGCCGCGCGACTGGTTGCCGAGGCGGAGGCCAGTGCCGTTTTGACCGGAAAATAACGGGCCCAGTGAATCGTGATAGCCTCGCGCATATGGGGCCGGGCGATTCCGATTCGAGTCAACTGCTCCGCGCGACCATATTTCACATGCCCCGGAATCCGTTTCAGCAGGTGCGGGCGCTGGAGGCTTTCTCCGACGGCGGCTTGCTGATCGAGAACGGGCGCATCGCGGCCTGCGGCGATTACGGCGCCGTTCGCGACGCCTGTTCGCGCGCCCGGACCCGCGATTTGCGCGGCGGTTTTCTGCTGCCCGGGTTCATCGATGCCCATGTCCACTATCCGCAAATCCGCATCCTGGGCGCGTTGGGATATTCCCTGCTCGATTGGCTGGAAAAGCGGACTCTTCCGGAGGAGGCCCGGTTCGCCAGTCCGGATTACGCGGCGACGGTAGCCTCGGAATTCGTGCATGCCCTTCTCTCGAACGGCACTACCACGGCGCTGGTCTTCGGTTCGCACTTTTCGCCGGCCACGGCGCTGCTTTTTGAAGCAGCACGGAGAGCGGGGCTGCGCATCGCGAGCGGCCTGGTGCTCTCCGACCGGTTTCTGCGCCCGGAGCTGCATGTTGATGCCGAGACTGCATACTCGGAGAGCCGCGAACTGATACGCAGATTTCACGGGCGGGGAAACGCGCTGTATGCCGTTTCGCCACGGTTTGCTCTTTCGACGTCAGAGGCCTTGCTCGAAGTTTGCCAGACGCTGGTAGCCGAACATCCCGGCGTGCTTCTTCAAAGTCACCTCAACGAAAACGCTCGCGAGATCGAAGAGATTGGCCGGCTCTTCCCCTGGGCGCGTGATTATCTTGCGGTCTATGAGCGATTCGATCTGACCGGGGAGCACACGGTGCTGGCGCATAGCGTGCATTCCTCGCCTTCTGAAGTGGAGCGACTGGCGGCATCCGGAAGCTGGGTGGCTCATTGCCCTTCAAGCAATGCAGCGTTGGGTAGCGGCATCTTTCCGATGTGGCGGCATGTGGAAGCCGGCGCGTGTTTCGCGCTGGGAACGGATGTTGCCGGCGGGACGGGTTTTGGAATGCTTAAGGAAGCCCTCCAGGCATATCTCTGCCAAAGGCTGCTGGGCAGTGATGGCTGGAATCTCGCGCCGGCACACCTTTTGTATTTGGCCACGCGCGCGGGGGCGGAAGCTCTGGGGCTGGAGGCGGAGACTGGCGACTTTCAGCCCGGGAAATCGGCCGACTTCATCTACCTTAAACCGCCTGAAGGAAGCCCGCTCGAGAGCGTAGCCGCGCATGCGGAAAGCGCGGAGGGCCTACTGGCTTCCATCATTACCCTGGCCCGCGCCGAGAGCGTACAAGAGACCTGGGTGGCGGGTTCGCTGGTATTTCCAAGACCGGATGCGGAGTGGGTCCCGCACGGCGGCGCACAACGGGCCACGGGCGAGGTCGTTTGATTTCACCGGCGCGAACCAGGCTATGAGTTGGCGCTTTTTCAGGCATGGTAGACTGTGAACAGTCATTCATATTCGGGCCGTGGCGCAGCCTGGCTAGCGCGCTTGCTTGGGGTGCAAGAGGTCCCGAGTTCAAATCTCGGCGGCCCGACCAAATTTTTCAGTCAGTTATCGTTCCCGCCCATTTTTATCGTCCGCAATTAGGCCGCAGTTCAGTTTACGAGCGAACTGAAGTTCAGCCGTTCTTGGATCCGTAGTACGGCATCCGATCGCCTTCCGAAGTCCACTACGGTGTATTCGCCCGTCGGGTTCGGTGGCAGAAAATCAGTGTCCCTTGAAGAGCGTCGGGAACTCCCGATTCAGATGAGAGCTTTTGGGAAGAGCAGCGCAAGCAACGCCTCCCCTGGTCCTGACAATCTGGTTGTCCATCAAGCACCAAGAGTTGAACCTACGACTCCGCTGCCGGGGCTCCGGTCGATCGTGATTTCGATGTATCTGGAGATGGTGTTTATGGGAGCGTCTTGGACTCCGTGTACCCCTTTCGCTGATTACGGTCCCGATCATCAGGCGCAGGGGTAACGTAAAAAATTTGTAAAAAATCCGAAATCATGTCTCGGAGTGGTTCGTCTGAATACCCTAAGCAGGAAACCGATCTGCCGATTGTATAACCATTTTAGGACCATCGTTCTACAACAAAGATTAAGGTGTTATGGCAATAGTAATGAGTTCTTTCGGCAGGATCATAGAAGGAGCCTCGATATGGATTTGGCGAAAATGATCGACGAGTTGCGCCGCGAGAAGGAAAAACTGGACCGGGCTATCTCGTCTGTTGAGACGCTGCAAGCGGACGGGGACGTTCCTGTAAGAAAGCGCCGTGGCCGGAAGTCAATGTCGCCCGAGGAACGTCGGGAAGTCTCCGCAAGGATGCGAAAATATTGGACTACGCGACTTGCCAAGCGTTAGTTCCAGTGGCGAGAATCGTTTTCGTAAGGTTTGGGCAGCGGCGGAATGTGTCTAAATACTGATTTGCACGTTCTAGAAACTAGGTCTTACCATCAGAGGAGCAACGGCGGGAAAATGTGGATGGAATAAGCTCTTGTACAGCACACAGAAACTCTGAGCACTCTGAAGGGAGCATAGCTGTTGCGTGTTTTGGAAGATTACTGCTAACCGACTGTTGAAAGACCCCTGAAGATCCGCTCCGACAGCAGCGGCCAGATTATCGAAATTCTGACTGAGTAGGCCTGGAGTTGCAGAAGCCATAGACAGTTTTCCTAGTGCTCCCGCGGCGCCGTATGCGTCGTAACCCGCCGCTAATGACAGGAACAATCCATATGCGTCTGCGTCTTGTTCAATGTTGGCAGGGAAGAAAGCAAGTTGCCCGATTCGAGCTTGAATGATATGCCCAAGTTCATGGGCAACGACAAAGGCCAGCTCGCTTTCCGAGTCACCTACTAATTCCGCTAGATTCATATAGATACTAACTTGGTTTTGGGACGTATTTGCAAACGCATTAATCGGGCTGGTGTCATAGCTGATTGCCAAGTTAGGTGAGTTAGGTGGGGTCCCAAGGGGGTATATGTTGGTTGCCACGTTCAGAACTTTGACCCAAACTCGCCAGATGCGCTCGAATTGTGAAATCGGAAACCCGAGATTAGCGGGCGGGTAACTGGATAACACACCGCCATCTCCGCTTAGTATTAGTGCAACAAAATTCGCCCCGCCTCCGGCGACTACGACGGACCCGCGGAAGGCCGCTGGCAGATTTGGGACGATTTGATTGAGTGGCAGGGATTTGTGCCCCTGAGGAGGTAATGATATGCTCCCTTGCGACAAGGTCTTTCCACTAGAATCAATCGCAAGGACGTTCAAGCTCACCTGCGCCGCGTAAGGGTTAGCCACTGCTACTCCCGTGCTCGCTGTTGCCGGTGACCGAAATAAGAACGATGAAGCCGTGGCCTCGGCCGACACACCTTGTTGAGCCACTCCGTTTGCCGCATATCGAAACTGAACGACGCCCTGAAGGGGCAAACTAGACGCCACAATTGCCCAACCCGTAACGGTACTAGGGGAAAGGCCTCTGCTGGTAAACGTCGCTGAGCCTTGTGGCGGCACGTTGAAGTTCAAAGTGGCGACAGCACCGCTGCCGAAATCTATCGCCAAAGGCTTGCCGTTGTCATCATAGAAGTTGGCGATGCCGGCTACGGACAAGGAACTGTTGGGATTAACAAACGTAAGTGTAGTGAACCACTGCTGGCCCGCCGAACCTCCATCTGCCAGTTGCGGGAAGTAGGAGATTACCTGGGAACCTTGAGGTTCCAACTGCGCCCATGCGCTTGCGCCTAAGACCATTGTCGTCAGCAGGAATCGAGTGCAGCTTGTCATCATTCAACCTCTTAGTTTGGAGTTTGGCGAGAAGATTATAAAGGGAAATATGTGAAACCGATTAGAGTTTTTTTTGGGGGAGGCGGATAGTTTGCAGGACCGGAACAGTTATCCTTCGATAACGCTGAATGACAAAGCAGGGTGAATTCCTGTTGTGGACGTTCAGTCTCAGGGCACCGAATTTCATTTAAGTTACGGGAAGCTCAGAACTGTGTTGTTCAGCAGACCTTCAGGGACACGCTTCGCGGGGGTCAGGCTTGCTGACCGTTTCTTTCGCTGTTCGGGATTGAACGTGTATAACACTTCGAACGGCCCATCTTAACCGAGGGTGAAAGGACGTGGAAGAGGTAAAAACTCTACTGCCCTTGAATCGGGTCGCGCACCACGAAATGACAGCGCGTCAATCCGCTCGTGACCAATACGGAGCGGGCCGTTCTTTCAGCCACACAATGAAATCTGTCGAAGGTGGATTGCCTCCTGGAAACTCGTCGCCTTGCAGCGCATTGTGCGCGGTGGCCGTGACTATGCGGACAAACTTGCATCAGAGCTTGCGCCATGGAAAAAGATCGGTCAGGGATAAACGGTGTCACCACCGAACGATCCAGATCAGAATCGTGAAGTTCACTAATCCACTGGTTTTCCCGTTCATACGTCTCTTGGTAAAGCGCGGCAACGATGTGAAGTGACTGAAGCGGATACGGCAATCCAGCAGGATCCGGCACTCTCGACTCGTCTTCGATATCGAAGGGATGGCCAACGAACAATGCTACCCAGAACCGGTTCGCCAAGATAATGTGATTAAGAGGTGCCAAAGTTCAGGATCAGCTTTCCCGAGCCCACCACATCTTGGTGTCCGCAAAATCCGTAGTTATCCACAGATAAGCCGCAAATTTCATGCA
>CAZKVF010000251.1:0-7121 GCA_964556085.1 uncultured Solibacteraceae bacterium | reverse complement strand
GGCCCTGGCGATTCACTGAGCGAATTATTGCAAGTTATCATGAGTTGTCATTATTCGTGCCATTTCTTAATTGGACTGGACCTCTCCCCGGCTTTATACTTCCGTGGTGCCATCCGAGCCTGATCTGCTGACGCCCCTCCACCGCTATTGGGGCTATAGCGAGTTCCGCCCGTTGCAGGAGCGCATTGTGCGCAGCCTGCTGGCGAGCCAGGACACATGCGTCATCATGCCCACCGGCGGCGGGAAATCGCTGTGCTACCAGTTGCCGGCGGCGATGTCGCCCGGCAAGACCGCGATCGTCATCTCTCCCTTGATTGCGTTGATGGAAGATCAGGTGGCGCAGCTGGGGCAGATGGGCATTCCCGCGGCTCTGCTGAATAGCTCTGTTTCGCAGGCGAAGCAATCGCTGGTAATAGAGAAGGCGCGCCGCGGCGAGTACCGGTTGCTCTACCTTTCGCCCGAGCGGCTGGCGCGGGAGGACACCCGCGAATGGCTGAAAGGCGTCCCGGTTTTGTTCTTCGTGATCGACGAAGCACACTGCATCTCTGAATGGGGCCACGAATTCCGGCCCGAATACCGGCAGCTCAGCCGCCTGCGCGGGCAGTATCCCGACCGCGCCATCGCCGCGTTTACTGCGAGCGCCACGCAGCGTGTGCGGCACGACATCATCCACCAGCTCCAGCTGCGCGATCCGCACAAATACATCGCCAGCTTCCACCGGCCCAATTTGCGCTATGTCGTCCGCCAAGCCCATGCGGCGACGCAAACGGATCAGCTCCTCACGGCGCTGCGTTTCTACAAGGAAGGCAGCATCATCGTCTATGCGCCGACGATCAACGCCGTGGAATCCACTGCGGCGATCATCGGGGCCAGCGGGATTCCGGCGGTGCCCTATCACGGGCAGATGGACGCCGCCGAACGCAAACGCAATCAGGAGCGCTGGATGGCCGACGAGGCGCGGGTGATCGTGGGGACGATCGCCTTCGGCTTGGGCATCAACAAAGCCACTGTGCGCGCCGTGATTCATTTGTCGCTGCCGAAATCCATCGAGCAGTTCTATCAGGAGGCGGGACGCGCCGGTCGCGATGGCCTGCCGGCCGACTGCATTCTCCTGTGGCAAAAGAAAGATGCCGGGCTGCATGCCTTCTTTATCGGCCAGATCAACGACAAGGCCGAAAAGCGGCGCGCCTGGGACCGCTATCACCAGATCCGTGAGTTTGTCGAATCGAGCCTTTGCCGTCACCGGCGCATCTGCGAGCATTTCGGCGAGAAGAAAAAATGGGACTCCTGCGGCGCCTGCGATGCCTGCGGCTATGTTCCGGAGTGGCTGGCGGATCGACCTGTCGCTCCGGCTAAGCCCACGGCGAAGCCGGTTGCGCCGAATGGAGACGTGCCCGTCAATCCGGAGCTCCGCGAGTTCCTGCGCGAGTGGCGCAGGGTGGAGGCCCGGGAGCAAGACGTCCCTCCATTCGTCGTTATGCATGACACGACGCTGGACGCCCTGTGCAGGCAGCGCCCTAGTTCCTCGCAGGAGCTTTTGCGCGTCCCCGGCATCGGCGAGCGGAAGGCGGAGAAATATGGGGTGCAGATTCTGGATGCACTGAGGCGATTTGATGCGGGCCAGCGTACGGCGCCGCGCACGGGGATCGAGCCGGCTGCCGAAACGATGCAGTTCTTGCGCGAAGGGAAAACGCTGCTCGAAATCGCGCAGATCCGCAAGCGGCAGTATTCCACGATCGTCAACATGGTCGCGGACCTGGTGGAGCGAGGATTCGTTGCGTATCAATCAGGCTGGGTGGAAGCGAGCCGCCGGGCGCAGATTGAGGCGGCGGCCACAAAGACCGGGTTAGCGCAGTTGCGCCCGCTGAAGGACGCCCTTCCCCTGGATTTCACATACGCAGAGATTCGACTGGTGGTCTCCCACCTTCGCTGGCGCAGCGCCAACGGGACTGCCTCAGCGGCTACGCCCTAAGCGCGAAGACACGGATAAGAATCACGCGCGGGATGGCGCGAGGGACGCGGCGCGCGGCTCGTCCAGTTCCAGCGTGATCATCTCCAGATCGCCCATCATCCGATGGATGATGAACCAGGCGATAATGTAGAAGCAGCTCATTCCCATCAGAACTGGAACGTACCCGACGTGAGGAATCACTGTTCCGGGAATGATGCCTGAGAACAGCGCCCCGCCGAGCCCCCCTAGGCAAACGCCGAATCCGTTGGCGCTGCCCACCGCCTGCGACGGAAAAACATCGGCGGGAGAAATGAAGAGATTGGTCATCCAAGCCTGATGCGCCGCGGTAGCCAGCCCAAAGAGCAAGACCGCGAGGTGCGCGTCCTTCACCACAACGCCCAGCGTACACGCCGGCATGACAATGGCGCAAAAAAGCATGGTCATTTTGCGCGCGTTGCCGACGGTCCAGCCGCGCTTGATCAGAAAACTCGAAACCACGCCGCCCAGCAGCGCGCCCGCCCCCGAGATGCTGTAAACAACCATCAGGGCGGTGCCGCGTTGCCCGGGGGTGAAATGGCGCACCTCAGTCAGATATGTGGGCAGCCAGAATAGGTAAAACCACCACACCGGATCGGTGAGAAATTTCGCCAAGCCGTAGCCCCAGGCTTGCTTGTACTTCATCACTTCGCTGATGGATAGCTTCGCGCCCGGCGCCGTCTGCCGGCCCGCAGGTTTCGGCAAGCGGTAAGTCAGAAACCAAAATGGCAGCCAGAGAAATCCGAGCCCCCCCATAATCGCGAAGCACGCCTGCCATCCCAGCTTCAGGGCGATCAAGATGAAAAGCGGCGGCCCAAAAATGTTGGCCAAGTTGGTGCCTGCGTTGACGATTCCCATGGCGGTGGCTCGCTCGTCGGCGGGGAACCACTCCGCGGCCGCTTTGCTGCAAGCGGGGAAATTGGCCGATTCCCCGAGGCCAAGCGCCGTCCGGTAAAACCCGAATTGAAAGACGCTGCCGGCAAACGCATTGAGGGTCGCCGCCAGGAACCATACAGTGGCGGCTAGGCCGTACCCGACGCGCGTGCCTAGGCGATCCAGAAAGTAGCCTGCGATGAGCGATCCCCCGGCGTACGCCAGCTGGAACCACATCTGGATCACGCCATAGGCCGGCAGGCCGAAATGAAACTGGTCGCGGATCTCCGGCAGGATCACGCCCAGAATGGCGCGGTCCAGGTAGTTGATCGTGGTGGCAAAGAATAAGAGGCTGACGATCAGCCAACGCATGCGCATTTGTAAGCAATGATACTGCAAGTATCGGAGTGCACGCCCGGAATTCGGCATTCCGATGGCCGTCCGGCTTCGCTGGCCGTCCGGAGTCCAGACGCCGCTCTCATCTTGGCGTTGCAGATTCGAGTTGCCCGGCCGGGAATCCCGGCGCGGGGCGGCTATCATCTCCATCGCCTATCGTGTTTTCGCAAGTCAGATGGTAAGTTGATCCAATAGGGAGCGCACGCAGGGGCTGGGTGTGCTCGGCGGCAGGGACGGTCCGGGGAGTGATCTACATCACCGAGCGAGACATCCAGGAGCGGTAGACTTCGCCAGTGTGCGTGCGGGAGATGCTTCATGAATAAACTGGGCTTCCTGTTCGTTGCATTCGCGGCGGGCATGGCTCTGATTTCCGGGCCGGTTTCCGCGCACCATGGTGTGAACAATTACGACATGAAGAAGACCATCGTCCTGGAGGGAACGGTGACCGGCTTCGACTGGTCCAATCCCCACTGTCTGATCTATTTGGATGTGACCGACGAAAGCGGGCGCGTCCGGCACTGGACTCTGGAACTGTCTTCGACCCTGGCCATGGCGCACCGGGGCTGGGAAAAGGACACGCTCAAGCGCGGGGACCAGATCGACGTGGAGACTCACCCGGCCAAGAATGACGTCCCGGTGGGCATCACGGCAGGGCCGGGATTTGCATTAAAGGTTGTGGTAAACGGAAAGGAAGTTTCTCCACGGTAGGAAAACGGGCTGAGGAGACTCGCAATCGCTGAACAAGTACCCTGCGGACGAAGAAGGGAACCTGCTTTGAGCTTTACGAAGAGATTGAACCAACAAATCCGGAATTTCTTGCGCCTCCAATCGGTTTCTTTACCGCGCGGCGCAGGACGGCTCGTTCTCTTCTCCCTTGCGCTCGCGTTGATCAGTCTGGCGAGTGGCGTCAGGGCCGATACGGTCGGCAGCATCTCCGGTACGGTCACTGACCAGTCCGGCGCGGTGATTCCCGACACTACGGTGACGGCCCTCAACCTGGATACCACCGTGCAACAGACCACCAAGACCAACGCCAACGGCCTCTACAACTTTACCACTCTGCCCGTGGGACGCTATGAGGTCGAAGTGATTCGCGAAGGTTTCGCGCCCTTCAAGCGTACCGGCCTGGTGATCGATGTCAATTCGCAATTACGCATAGATGTGACCTTGTCCATGGGAGGGCAGAACGAAGAGGTCGTAGTGTCGGATACCGCCGTGCATGTGGAGACGGAGAGCACCCAGGTCGGCGAAGTGGTGACCAGCGAGGTGATAACCGCGGTGGGGCTGAACGGGCGCAGCTTTACCGACTTGCTCTCGCTGCAACCCAGCATCGTGCCCATGTCGACGCAGACGAATGATTCGGTGGTCATGGCGGGTGTCACGGTGGCGATCACGCCTTCAGGAAACCTCAACCCAGGGAACCAATCCATCAACGGACAACGGGAGGATGCCAACGGATTCCTCGTCAACGGATCCGACGTCAAGGAGTTGATGAACGGCGGCACGGCAATCATACCGGATCTGGATTCAATCGCCGAATTCCGCGTGCTGACCAACAATTTCGATGCGGAATACGGCAACTACGCCGGCGGCATCGTCAACGTGGTGACCCAGAGTGGAGGAGACCACATCCACGGTGACGTCTTTGAGTTCCTGCGCAACACCGATCTCGATGCCAAGAGCTTCTTTGCCACGCATCGCGATACCTATCAGCAAAATCAATTCGGCGGCACCGTCGGCGGCCCGATCAAAAAAGAAAAGGTCTTCTTTTTTGGAGATTATCAAGGAACCAGGGCGGTCGAAGGCCTGGAGACGGGCTTGGTAAATGTCCCCAGCGCCCAGGAGCTGCAGCAGGGCAACTTCAGCGACCTTGCTACCCCGGCCAAGGGAAACTGCCCGGTCATTCCCGCTTTTAACACTGCAGCTACAAGCGGGTCTACGACCACGTGTATCGTGAAGCCGGATGTCGTACAAGGGGCCGGGCTGGCAGCTCAGCTTCAAAATTCGCTGAATTACCCCGTTTTTTCAGGCGAGCCGTATTTCACGCCTGGATGCACCGGCGCCACGTGCGTGTTTCCCGGTGCCGTCATCCCGAAGAGCGCCTGGACGGCTCCCGCCCAGAATCTATTGCAATACATCCCCCAGGCCAATGATGGCTCGAACACGTTCTCCGGCACGGGAGATGAGAGGCTGCGCGACGACAAAGCGAGTTTTCGCGTGGATGCGAACTCCGTGCGCTGGGGAAATTTCTCGGCGTACTACTTTTTTGATGACTATCGACTCAGCAACCCGTTTCCGAGCGGACAGGGCGGCGCGAGCATCCCCGGCTTTAATGGACTCAATTACGGCCGCGCGCAACTGATCAGCTTGAGCAATACCAAGACCTTCGGCACGTCCTGGGTGAACGAAGCACATTTCAGCTTCGCGCGCAGCCACAACGTGGTGGGGCAGCCCTCCGGGGGGCTTGGCGTCAGCCTGGCCTCCCAGGGTTTCAATACAAATCCGTCCCAGGGGGGCATCCTCCCCTTGGCTCCCCAGTTCGAAGGGGTGGAAAACACGGTCTTCCAGGGCGACTTTGTGATGGGAGTGCCGATCACCAATGTCGACCAGGCCAATAATACGTTTTCACTGAACGAAAGCCTTTCCAAAAGCCTGGGCACTCACACCATCAAGGGCGGGTTCGAACTGAGCTTCGAACAGGTAAACGTGAATCCCAATGCGATATTCGATGGCACGTTCATATTCGACGGCTACCAGACCGGCAACAATTTCGCGGATTTTCTCATCGGCGCTCCGAACCAATTCAACCAGCAGGACTCACAGTCATATTATCCCCGCCATAAATACATGGGCTGGTATGGGGAGGACTCCTGGCGGATCAAATCAAATCTCACATTCAACTATGGGCTGCGCGTGGATTTGATGCGGTACTGGTCGGAAAAATATGACCAGGTTCCGACCTTTAATCCCGGTGAACAATCGAAGGTCTATCCCAACGCATTTCCCGGCTTGGTTTATCCGACAGATCCCGGCATTCCAAATACATTGGTGCCGGAGAAGTTTCGCTATGCTCCGCGCTTCGGCCTGGCGTACTCGCCCGGCAAAAGCGGCGGGCTGCTAGGGAAGATTTTGGGAGGTCCCGGAAGCACCAGCATTCGCGCGGGCTACGGGATCATGAGTTCGGTCATTGAAGGCAATACGATCGGCGTCGACGAACCTCAGCCACCCTATGGTCTGAGCGGCACGGTTTACAACGGTCTCTACGCCGCCCCTTATAATTTGGCGGACGGGACGACCGCGGCTTCCCCGTACCCGCTCACCTTCCCACCGCTCAATGCCACGGCGAGCCATCCGAATCCCATTCCTTTTAACAACATTTATAATCCGCAGTCCGGCATGACCGCGCCTCCGCCGTGGAATACTTATCCCTATACCGAGGATTATTTCCTCTCGATTGAGCGCCAATTGCCCGGGCAGACCGTCTTGAGCATCAGCTATGCCGGGTCGGAAGGCCACCATCTGCTTCTAGTGTATTCCGCCGACCCCGGTAATCCGGGTCTGTGTATGGCCCTGAATCAGCCCGGCATCCTTCCTACTGGGACTTCTTGCGGTCCGGGCGGTGAAAACACGAATTACAATTTGGCGCAGCCGTTGACCTTTGGCGGCGTCACGTATCCAGCAGGCACAGTCCTTCAGGGTACACGCTTCGGCTTGAACCCGAGTCTTATTAACAACAACGTGACGGCGGGAAATTATTTCGGGAACGACGACTACGACGGCAGTATCGGAAACTCCAACTATAACGCCCTGCAAGTCACCGTTCGAAGTTCAGTTAAGAGCCTGACCTATTCGCTTTCCTACACCT
>CAZKVF010000250.1:0-21440 GCA_964556085.1 uncultured Solibacteraceae bacterium | reverse complement strand
CGAGCCAGGTGGTGCCGGCGGTTTTGACGTGGACGCCGGCACCGGACTGGCACAGCAGCCGACGAATGGCTCCGTAGATGGAGAACTTGTCACTGCCGGAATGTACGCTGAGCTTGAGATTTCCGGGCAAATCGTATTGCTTCACCGCCAGAGCAATGACCTCGAGATCATCCGCGAATTCGCGTTCGAAGGCGGCCACGTCGCCGGCATAGTCAACACCCTTATTAAAGCGCCCGGTAAATTTGGGGGCGATGGTTTGAATGGGAATGCGCTGATCGGCGATGGCTGCGAGAATCCCCAGCAGCTCGAGGGGCGTTTGCGGGGTGCCAGTTTCATCCATGGAAATTTCGGTGACGAAAGGGCGGCCGGCACGGCGCTCCGCGATGCACCGGTAGATGCGGCCGGCCTCTTCGACCGCGAACAGATACTTGGTCGCGATCTGTTCCACGAGATGGGGCGTGGCACAAAACGGTTCGCGGCCGGCCAACTCCGGGTGGCGGCGCACAAATTCGTCCACGGAATCGCTGCGGCGTCCGATCGCCGCGGCGACATCGATCGTGAAAAAATCGCTGGGATCGAGAAAGCGGTCCACGGTGTCCAGGCCGATGTGGTCGGCGTCTACGTGGTAGGGATGATCCCAGTTCAATTGCCGCACGGCGTCATCCGCGGCGCTGCGAACGGCGGCTGGCTCGGAGCCAATCACCTGGTGCTCGCGGTTCGACTTGTTCCACACCGGGATTACGGTCACACCGCGGGCCACGGCCATCTGGCATGCCCGCAACTGGGCCCTGGCCTGGTGGGCGAAACGGTCGCCCACCCCGAGAGAGATCTTGCCCAGAGGAAGCATTAGCGACGAGTCGGTCATACTTACCTGGACTATAGCGCCCGGTTCCGGTGTTTGCTCGCGCAAACCAGAAAACGGATCGTTTAACATGACTAAAGAATCCAGGAGCGAGGGCCAGGAGGAGGGAATTCCGCCGCGGGGCTACCGGCATGGATGGGAACTGATGGATCTGCGGCAACTAGAGATTTTTTTGACGGTGATGGAATGCTCGAGCGTCACGCGCACGGCCGAGAAGCTCTATCTCTCTCCCGGCGCGGTGAGCTTGCAGTTGCACAATCTGGCCGCCGAGCTACGGACCGACCTCTTCGTACGGGCGGGACGCAATATTGCTCCCACCGAACAGGCGCGGCGCCTGGCCGAACACGCGCGGGAAGTCATGAAGCGGATCCGAGACATCCAGCAGGATTTCGCCAACGATCCAGCCACCGACTCGCGGCCATTCCACTTCGCGACGGGGGCCACAGCATTGATCCACCGGCTCGGCCGGCCGCTGCGGCTTCTACGCAAGCGATTTCCTAAAGCCGACATTCACGTAACGGTGGCTGCGACGGAGCAAATGGTGGCCGGCCTGCTGGACGGGCGCTACGATTTGAGCCTGATATCGCTGCCCTGGCCGCAGCAGGATCTGACGATCATGCCGCTTTTCAAAGAGGAGCTGGTGGTGCTGCGTCCAGCGCGGCAGCGGGCCGCCGGCGCGGTTCTGCCGGTTACTCCCGCGGAACTGGCCGGAGCGCGATTCCTGCTATATCCCAAAACCAGCAACATGCGAACCATGATCGATCGCTTCTTCGCGGAACTGGGAATCAGCCCGGGAGTGATCATGGAAGCCGACGATACGGAAGCGATCAAGCGGCTGGTAGAGGCCGGCTTCGGGTACTCCATCCTGCCGCAGTTCGCGCTTCGAAGCCGAGGCTCTCATTTTCAAACGCTCCGCGTTCCCGGCCATCGCCTGATTCGGGAGCAGGCCCTGGCGATGCCGAAGACCGATTATCCTCGCGCCTTGACGATCGCGATCGCGGAATTCCTCCGAGGGACGCTGGTCCCGGTGACGGCCTGACGATGCGCCAATCAATGTTTCGCGGAAACCGGTCATTTTCGGCCTCTCGGCATTTTCGTAAAGCACCAAGCCACGCGGGCACGGGACTGGCCTTAGACGCAAATTTGCCCGCCAGGGCAGCGAAGAACGGATAGAATAGGGGGTCCGCCCCGAATTCTTCGGCGCGAGGAGTGCGTCCTATGAAATTTTCCAAAGTGAAGTTGTTCGCCTCTGCTCTATTAGCGGCGGCAGGGGTATCGCTGTTATCGGCAGAATCCATCAACCCCCCAACCACGCCGCAAACCGCGCCCATGAACGCGCAGGAGAAAAAGAACCTGGACCTGGTGCTCAACTGGTGGCGGGAAGTGCTCGACGGCGGCCACCTGGACCTCGCTCCAAAATACCAGGCCGAGGATTACATCCAGCACAATCCGAACGTCAACACCGGGCGCGCCGGGTTCATCGAGTTCTTCAGTAAATTCGCGAAGCCCAAGAACCCAATCCCCGCCACCTTGACCAACCCGCCCGTGGTTAAGGGGGCCAAGGGCGACTACGTATGGCTAGTCTTCGAAAGCGAGCAGAAGGATCCGCGCGACCCCTCCAAAACTTACCACTCCAATAGTTTCGACGTACTGCGCATCGAGAATGGCAAGGTGCAGGAGCACTGGGACAGCGCGCAGAAGATGCCCGGTTCCGGCGCCGTGAAGACGGGCATCTCGCCCAAGCCGCCCATGCAGTGGAACACCGGGAAGCTGTCCAAAGAAGAAGAGAAGACCTTGGCGCTGGGCACGGAAGAGCTGCGGGACATGCTGCAGTTCGGCCATCTGGAACTGGCGGACAAGACGATGGACCCTGGCTATATCCAGCACAATCCAAACGTGCCGCAGGGCAGGGACGGCTTCAAGCAGTTCATGAGCCGCATCCCCGGACGGCGTCCTGAGGACGCCAAGCCGATCACGAATGAATGGCCGAACCCGCCGGTGTTGACCCTGGTGAACGGCCCATATTGTTTCTTCATGTGGGACCGGACCGCGAAAGATCCCGACGACGCCAGCCGGGAATACAAGTGGAATCACTACGACGTTGTCCGCGTGGAGAACGGCCTAATTAAAGAGCACTGGGACGAAGCGCGGATCAATCCGCCGCAAACGGGTGGGAAGAAGCAGTAGATTGACTTTGCTGGAGATCCGAAACGAGTTATCGCCCTAGGACGCTTCGACCAGCAACTCAGAAGGAAGGTGTTTAAGCCAGTGAAGTTGTTCCCGAGTCTCGGGGACCGCTTCACCGCGTGCGGCAGTCACCGCATCAATCGCATTCTCCACGGCAGTCCCAGATGCTATCAGGACGCCGGCCGCGATCAGTCCGGAGCGCCCTATGCCTTGACGGCAGTGCACGGCGACATTTTTTCCCTCGTCAAGGGCAGCGCCAATTCTTCTCAGCAACAATAACGCGTCTTGCGTCGATGCGGGAACGCCGCGATCCGGAATGGGAAATGAGGAGAAATCGATGCCGCGAGATCCGGCGACATTGGCTTCATAGCCCAGTCCCAGTTCGCTGGCTTCATCGTCTTCAAGCAGGGAGATGACCATGGCCAAACCAGCCTGATGCCACTCGCGGACCTCGTCGTCGAGCCAGTCCCCGCCTCTCGGTCGCGCTGCGATGGCCAGGTGGCCGCGCCAGGGACCTCGAATCCAGAACAAAGTAGGGATCATGACTATTTTTCTATTATCTCGCGCGGCAACCGATGGATGTCCTCACCGCGTTCAACGAGCACGCTAAGCCGGTGATGGCCATCAAGAACTGTGCCATCTGAGCGGACCTTGAGCGCGCTTTGTTGCCCAGGTGCAAGAGATGCCTTCAAGATTTCGGTCGGCAGGCGCCGAAGCACTTCGAGCTTTCCCCGGTTCAAAGTGGCTTCGGAATGAAGAAACTTTAAAAGCGGTTCAGCCACAGGCTCTCGCCGTTCGGAGCTACGCGATGGTCTCCTCTACGTCCGCGCAGAAGCTCTCAAAATTCCCCCGGAACAGGCGCGTGATGTCGCGGCGGATGTCGGCGCGCGATACGGGGCGGCCGTCGTCAGCCAGAAGGCGGTAACTGTTGGCGAGGATCGGCGCCAGGGTGCGGCGGGTGTTGCGCCACTTGTAGATGACCTGTTCGAGGACGCGTGCATCCGAGTGCTGCGGGATGAAGCTGGCGCCCAGCATTTCCACCCGCTCGCGCGTGATCTCTTCCACGACGGATGGATTGTTCAGGAACCACCAGCAGCCGAAGGGCATGAGGTTGCTGAATTTCCGGGCATAGACGCACAACTCGTGCTGATTCTCGCGACTCAGCACGCTGACCAGGAAACGGTTTTCGGGGTAACCGGCGCAGAGGTGCTCCAGGGCACGCAGGTCGGCTTTACCAGCGCCATCGCCCGCCAGGCGCAAGGCCGGGTTCACCTGGTAGCGCACGCCGATCATGAGCGACAGCGGGATGCTGCGCTCGCGACAAGCGGGCAGCACGGCTTCCGCCAGCAAGCGGCAGCGGATGCCATCGTCGGGGAAGGCAAATGTATCGGGCAGCGAGCAAGCCATGTAGACCGGTTTCATGCGCGCGCACCACTCGCCGAGGAATCGCCGCACTTCCAAAGCAGTGGTTCCGCGGCCGTCGGCATATACTCCGTAGCCCTGCGAATTTAAAATCTGCCAGTGGTCGACCCATTTATTCAGAATGCGATCCAGCCGTAAGACGGAGTGGAACTGCGGGTCCGGTTCGGCGCCCCGCTCCCAGAGCGGAGCCTCGTCAGGGTCGAGCGGGTCGTTGGTCATGACCACTTCGCTGATTCCCCCGAGCGCGAATACGCGGCGAATGTGTGCGCGCGGCTCCTGGGCAGAGAAAAATGCGCGCGCCTCGGTGAGGTCAGAGCAGTCCGTCGGGAGGCCGAATGCGTTCAGCACTGCCACCACACCTCGGGTGGCTTCCGAAACCGGAGCATTCTCCACGAAGAGGGCCTTCCAGATGGCATCGGCTTTCTCGCGTTTTGAGAGGGACCAATACTGGGGGGGAGTGATCGGGCTCGACCGGAAGAGTTCAGCCTCGAGGTAGTGGTACGTCACCAATTCGTCGATGCCCCACAGGCCCAGTTTTCCTAGCGAAGGCATGAAGAGGTGCGTATGGACGTCGATAAACAGCGTGGCAGCGATTTCCTGCTCCACCACCTGCAATAAATCAGCCGTCTGCAGCCTGGCGAACAAGCCGTCGGAGCCCGCCTGTTCGGAAATTGCAGTGTCCGTAGTCATTTCAATTCTGACGGTAAGGAGAAGGCGGCACAATGTCAAACCAGAAATGCTGAACAGTTGGTTCAGCGGCGGCAAATGGTAAGGGCACGCGCCGGGGTTTGGTTGACGCGCGGCGGATATGATAAAAGCTTGGCCATGCTGAACAGATTCCCCGGAAGGCTCTTTCTCGGCAATCTGGTAGAAAAGCGAAACCTGCTGGCTCAGCTGGTACGCAGGGATTTCGAGCAGCGATTCGTGGGTTCCGCGGTGGGATGGGCCTGGGGGCTGGTTAACCCGTTGGCGCAGCTCCTTAGCTGGACGTTTCTTTTCGGTGTGGTCATGCGCGTCAAGCTGCCACCGGGCGAAGTGACGCGCAACTATCCTCTGTTCCTTTTTGCCGGCATGCTGCCCTGGCTGCTATTCAGCGATACCGTGCAGCGCTCCGCTTCGAGCGTGCTCGACCAGGCAAACCTGATCACGAAAACCGTTTTTCCCGCCGAAATGGTGCCGTTATCCGTCTTTCTTTCCTGCCTGGCCAGCCACCTTTTGGCGCTGGCGCTTTTGGTGACCGCGGCCGCCGTGTTCCTCAATCAGATCAGCCCGTTCATCCTGCTGCTGCCGGTGTATCTGCTCATCATCGGGCTGTTTTCCGTGGGCGTCGGGTGGATAGTTGCCGGACTGCATGTATTCTTGCGCGATACGGCGCAGGTTTTGAATGTGGTGCTCACCTTCTGGTTCTTCGCCACGCCGATCATGCTGGTGGAGAGCCAGTACCCCTCCTGGGCGCGCGGCCTGCTGGCGGCCAACCCGCTCACTTACGTGGCGCGCGCGTATCGGGACGTGTTTTTAAGTTCGCGCGTGCCGCATGCGGGCGACCTGCTCATCGCGGCGGCGTACGGCGTGGCGATGTTCGTTCTCGGCGGGCTGTTCTTCCGGCATGTGAAACGCGGATTCGCGGATGTGCTGTGATGGCCACTGGCGGAGGCTGCTGCGAGCATGACCGCTCCCTGACAGCCGCGGCTCCGACAACTACAGCAGGAGCATGAATTCGTTGACCGGGTGCGGAGCGATCTGCTCCACCGCCATTTCCAGCGCAATCGCGGGGTCGTTGGCCTGCCGCAGATCGGACGCCAACTTTCCGAGCCCGAGCGGATCGAGAGCCACGCGGCCCACCAATTGGACAATCGGGAGATACCATTCGATTCGCTCTTCCGGACGCGGCCGGGACTGTATCAGGAATGCCAGCATGGAGCGGAGAACATACTCTCGTGTCTCGCCGTTGGGCACGATGGCGAGAAGGTCACCGTAAAACCCGATCTTTTCGCGAAAGTAGTCCGCGGGCGAATCGTTCGCGCTCTGGTCCCACAAAGACAAGGCAGCCAAAAAATCCCGCACGCGGGCTTGCCATTCATTCTTCTCTCTTTGTTCCTGCCGAAACGCTTCGCCATCCGGTGTGAACACTACGGAATGGAACTGGTCGCGGATAGCACGGCACTCGGGGCTCTCGCACCATGTGAGGCCTGTGGCCTTCCCTTCCACCTTGGAGGGTGTCTGTTCGGCTTCTCCGATGGGCGGCAGCAGGGAAATGCGAAGGCGGTCGTTAAAGAATCCGGCAGGGTCCCTGTCGCCATTGCTATCCAATGGCTCGCAGCGCGCGGCGGACAAATGGTTTACCAGGAAGGTGCGGTAAGCACTCAGCAGGACGGCGGGTGAGAGCTGAGTCCGGCGCTCTCCGCTCTTTGCCAGTTCTTCAATGGCAGCGCCTGCCTCGCGCACGGCATACGTAAAAGAGCGATCATCGCCCATGATACGGCTCAGGGCTCCCGCGAAAGCCGTCGCCAACAACTGAAAATCGGAATCGGGGACAACCGCCGAGGCCAGAAGGCGTGCCGCCGGGGTTATCTCTGCCGGTGAGGCGATCACACCCACGTACCGAGCCAGGAATTTGCCAGGCTCGCCTTCCCGGGCTTCCTTGGCGTTAAATGATTCCGCGGTCAATTTTCCCAGCACTTGATAAAACCGGCTCACGTCATAGACCAGGAAATCCTGGCAGCCAAGCGGCGGGAGCCGAAGGGGGCCGATCTCTTCGAAACGTTGGCGCGCAACTCGCGGATCGAGGAGCAGGAGGCCCTCGATGGCGCGAAGGCGCAGGGACAGGGCATCGAGGTCCTGAGCGTACGCGCGCTCGAGGAATCCGGAGGGCCCTGATGCTTGGACGGCTGCCGCGCGGCGTTTATAATTTTGCGCGGATCCCGCGGCCATTTCGAAGGCCTGATTCAAAAGTTCGATTCTGCGGTTCTTTTCCAGCCGATCGAGACTTGCCAGCCGGATCAGTGCGTCGGACGCCAACTCGGGTGGAGCGCCGCGGGTTAGATCGACCGCGGCTTCGATATTAATGCCCGGGACGGATTCACCCCAAAGGACTGGAGCAGCCGGCAGGACAGCCAAAATCACTAGAACGTGGAAACGGTAGCGGGCCAAATTTGATAGTAACCAATCAGGCAACTGTTTGAGCGACGGGACGGATATTGCGGAGGGAAAGTCTGGTAAAAAGCAGTAATTTCAGAACCTGTACGTGAAGTACGCCGCGAAATTCCGCCAGAAGCTAGTGTCCGTCGCCGCCGACTTGATTGGCTGTTGCGAGGTGAGTATTTGCTGCTCCCCAAATGGACTTCACCATAGGCCTGCCGCTGCCAATAAAAGCGACGGTTGCCAGCACGATGAAGGTCATCAATAAGGTGTATTCGATTATATCCTGCCCCGCCTCATCGTGCCAGAAACCGCAACACCACTGTGTTACCGGATCCATAATCTCTCACGTTCATTAAACTCGAACACGCGCTGAGTTTCAAGTGCTCGGGTGAATTTCTTAGTACTGATTCTTAGTACTAGAAGGTCCTCTATGCTAACGCCCGATCGCTGACTCTAGTTAGTAATAGTTTGCCTGCTGCTAAGCGAGCCACTGTGGCTGCGTAAACAGGAAGTGATCGAAATAATAATGAATGAGCAGCACGCTCAGCACGACTACAAAGTAGCTTTGGTCCGGCCCAAGCGGCGTAAGTCCCCTGACAATGACCGTCAGCACGACGAGAACTCCAGTCGCCGCCAGAAAACAGAGGTAATACGCCAGCATGCTGTTGCGGCGCACCAGGCTGCGCACCAGCGGGTTACTAATTTCGCCGCGCTTCAGCCGCAGCCGGTTTAGCAGCCACAGCAGAAATAAATATTGAAAAGAATGCCAGGTGTTGTAGCCCTGAAATAAAACGTCGAGATTATTACCGAGTGGCAGGGTGAAAGATACCACTGTAGTGATACCAATTAGTAGCGCTTTCGGCAGGCTGGCGCGGCCGGTGCTGAATTCGGCCACAGTTTTCGCAATCCAAGCGATCAGAAACGCGCCGAATATGACGCCCGCCACGATGGGTAAATGAAACCGTTGAAGCCAGTCCGGATACGGCGGAACGACGCCGCCAACACGAAATTCCCGCATCGAAAGCTTGTACAAACCGGTGGGATAGAGTCCGGTGAGAATCAAGCCGTAATCGACAATCTGCGACCAACGGGAATCCCGCGTGCCGGCGCGGGCCCGGTAGCAATCGGAAAGATAAATAATCTGGTGCAAGACGTGGAGCGAGGCCCAACTGAAGAAGAAAGTAATCAAAAGGGTGTAATGTGTCACACCGAAATAGACTACGGCCACCGGAATTATGCAGGCCAGAATGGCATAGCGCGGATGGCGCTCGCGGAAACGGCCATCGAGCACGGTATAAGTAATCGTCGAGAACAGATGCGGCCCGCCCACCAGCGCGGAGACCGTGATGTTAATGAGGTCAATTACCTTTTCCGGCGTCATCCAACCCGTGGCTTGGGCCGCCCAAGCCACCAGGATAGGCAGCGGCACCAGAACGGCGCTCAGAATCAGAAGGGGCAGGTCCCACGACGCCTTGTAAATCCAGCCCGGCTGGCGTTCGGTGAGGAGGCCCGGCGAAGCAGCAATCGCAGCCATAGCGACGATGATACGTCAGCTAGCTGTGGAATTCACCCGGGGGTATTAGTTTGACGTTAACTTCCGGGCGACTTCGGGAATAAGGCGCGGCGCCTTCCACCGCACCGGCGGCAAAACTGCCGGCGTTACCAGGACAAAGGGCGTGCCACAGTTATGCCCCGTGGCACTTTTTATATTTCTTCCCGCTCCCGCAGGGGCAGGGTTCGTTTCGGCCCACTTTCTGGCCGCCGTTCACCGGTTTGGCTGCGGTCGAGCCGTCGCCACCCATAAAACTCAAACCCTCCATTTCCTTTTCCTTCTTGCGCTGAATGTTGCGCGTGAAGTCCTCCATGGATTGCTTGGCGGCCTGGCGCTGCTGGGCATTGGCGTCCGGCTTTTCCTCATCGGATTCTTCTTCCTCTTCCGTTTCGGGGTAGGGCCCTGCGGGCGCAGCGCCGGTCTGTACCTGGAGGAAGAAGAGATAGCGAACGGTTTCGTCTTCGATGCGATCCCACATGGCCTCGAACAGTTCCATCGAGGCTTTCTTGTACTCGACCAGCGGGTCCTTCTGGCCGTGTGCGCGCAGCCCGATGCCCTGTTTGAGCTCATCCATCGACAGCAGGTGGTCTTTCCACTGGTTGTCGATCACCTGCAGCATCACGATTCGCTCGGTATGGCGCATGACATCGGCGCCGACCAGGTCCTCCTTCTCCTGATATTTCTGGCGGAGGTGCGCGACGATCAGGTCGGACATCTCCTGCCGGCTGAGCTCGGAAAATTCGGAAGGCTCGATCTTATACCCGAACTGGCTCAAGATATCAGTGCGCAGGCTGGCGAGGTCCCAGCTGTCGGGATGCTTGTCGTTGGGGCAGCGCCGGTCGACATACTCCTCGACGATGGCCTGCACCATATCCATGATGCTTTCTTTCTGGTCGATGCCCTCGAGCAGTTGGCGGCGCCTACCGTACACAGACTTGCGCTGCGCGTTGTTGACGTCGTCGTATTCCAGCAGATGCTTTCGGGATTCGAAGTTCTGCACCTCGACGGCTTCCTGGGCTTTGGCGATGCGCCGGGTGATGAGCCCCGATTCGATGGGCACATCTTCTTCCATGCCCAGGCGCAGCATGAGGTTCTGCATGCGTTCGCCGCCGAAGATGCGGAGCAGGTCGTCTTGCAAGGAAAGATAGAAACGGGAGCTGCCGGGATCGCCCTGGCGGCCGGCGCGTCCGCGGAGCTGGTTATCGATGCGCCGCGATTCGTGGCGTTCCGTGCCCACGATGTGAAGACCACCCAAGGCAACTACTTCATCATGCTCCGCGTCGGTCTCCTGTTTAAAGCGGGCGTACATTTCATCCCATCGGTCACGGCGCACGCGATAGAACTGGTCGTGATGGGTGAAGTAGTAGAAATGCTCGTCGGCGATGTATTGTGCCTCGTCTTCCGGCAGACGCTCAGCCAGTTTCTCTTTGAGGCAGGCGTCCTTGGTCATGAATTCCGGGTTGCCACCCAGCAGAATGTCGGTGCCGCGGCCGGCCATGTTGGTCGAGACCGTCACGGCGGCCCTACGGCCCGCCTGCGCTACAATAGAGGCCTCGCGCTCGTGATTCTTGGCGTTGAGCACCTCGTGTTTGACGCCCATGCGCTTTAGAATTCCCGATAGCTTCTCGGATTTTTCCACCGAGATGGTGCCCACGAGCACCGGCTGGCCTTTGGCGTTGTACTCCTTGATCTCTTTGGCCGCGTTGCGGAATTTCTCGTCCAGCGTGCGGTACACCATATCGTGGTGTTCCTGCCGGATCATGGGCCGGTTGGTGGGAATCACGGTGACATCGAGTTTGTAAGTCTTCTGGAATTCAGAAGCCTCGGTTTCGGCTGTGCCGGTCATGCCGGCCAGCTTCTGGTACATACGGAAGTAGTTCTGGAAGGTTATCGTCGCCAGCGTCTGGTTTTCGCGCTGGATCTTTACGCCCTCCTTGGCTTCCACGGCCTGATGCAAGCCATCGCTCCAGCGGCGGCCGGGCATCAGGCGGCCGGTGAACTCGTCCACGATGACCACCTCGGGGCCATCGTCGCCATCGCGCACCACATACTCCTTGTCACGCTCATACAACGCATGCGCCCGCAGGGCCTGCTCGACATGGTGGCGTATGGTCCAGCTCTCGAGATTGGCGGCTTCGAAAAGGCCCGGCATCCCGAGCAGCTTTTCCACTTTGAAAGTGCCTTCCTCGGTCAGGGCAGAGCTCTTGTGCTTCTCGTCGATGGTGTAGTCGCCGGTGGTGTACGTTTCCCCCGGCTCGCGGCCTTTGATCTCCTCGCCGCGCACGAGCTTGGGAATAATGCGGTTGATTTTGTAGTACTTGTCGGTAGACTCTTCGCTGGGACCGGAAATGATGAGCGGTGTGCGGGCCTCGTCAATCAGGATCGAGTCCACTTCGTCGACGATGGCGTAGTGGTGGCCGCGCTGGACGCAATCCTCCAGCCGGAACTTCATGTTATCGCGCAGGTAGTCGAACCCGAACTCATTGTTGGTGCCGTACGTAATATCGGAGCCGTACGCTTCCTGACGTTCGCGATCGTCGAGGTCGTGCACGATGACGCCGACACGCAAGCCCAGGAACCGGTAGATGCGGCCCATCCACTCCGAGTCGCGCTTGGCCAGGTAATCGTTCACCGTGACCACGTGGACACCTTTGCCCGCGAGCGCATTGAGGTAAGAGGGCAGGGTAGCGACCAGGGTCTTGCCTTCGCCGGTCTTCATCTCGGAGATCTTGCCCTGGTGCAGCACCATGCCGCCGATCAACTGAACGTCGAAATGCCGCATGTTGACGACGCGCCGCCCGGCCTCGCGCACCACCGCGAAGGCCTCATTGAGAAGGCTGTCCAGGTCCGCTCCCTGGGCTATCTTCTCTTTGAATTCGATGGTCTTGGCCGCGAGGTCGATATCCGAGAGCTGCCGCACGGCAGGTTCAAGATCATTGATCGCGGCCACGCGAGGCAGCATACGCTTGACCTCGCGCTCATTCTTGGTCCCGAAAATCTTCGCCAGGACGGTATCGACAATCATTTACCGGGTCTCAATACAGGAGAGTAGTGTCACTCTCTATTTTACCTTGGAGAAATAGTGGGGCCGGCTTTCAGCCTGCGGACCGCATTCATCCGGTCCCATCGGCCCCAGTGGTTTTCAAGTTACGGTGCGGGCGTCGCGAGCGGCTTGCCTTTTTCGACGACGTAGACGCCGATCAGCCGGAGCGGCGCAGAGCCGGTGTTACGCGCATCGTGCTTCACGCCGCCCGGCACTACAAAGCCGTCGCCGGCCTTTACCTTCAGCGGGGGCTGGCCCTCCATCAGGATTTCGCCCTCGCCTTCGGTAACATAGCTGATCTCGTCGCCGGGATGAGTGTGCCGCCCGGCGGACGCCGAGGGTGCGATTTCCACCCGCGCGATGACCGCCTCGCGGCCCGGCACCGAGACATCCGCCTTTTTCACTACCGTGCGCTGGATTCCGGTATTTTGGGCCAGCAGCAAACAGGTTGCCGTCAGCCCCAAACCCAGCACGATCGCACTTGCCTTCTGAACGGTTTTCATGTCAGTCTCCGCGGCGGCTTTCAGGCGAGTGCAGTTTTGTACAGCGTTTCCAGCTTGCCCCAGGCGCGTTCGGCATCCGGCTTGTTGTAAATCGGCATGCCGTTCTGCCCCGCCGGCATGTCCGGCACGCACCAGCCATGCAGGCTCTCTTTGTAGACTTCAATCTCCGCCGGATTGTGCGCGGCCTCGAATGCTTCCTTTAACTTGACCTTGGCGTCGGGCTGCTGCATATCGTCGTTGGAGGCGATGCCGAAATACATCTTGGCCTTGATTTTTGGCGCCAGCAGATGAGGACTGTTGGGCTTGTCAGTCACAAGGCCGCCTCCGTGGAAAGAAGCGCCGGCGCCCACGCGGTCTGGCACCGTGGCTGCCGTTCTCACCACCAGGCCGCCGCCCATGCAGTAGCCCTGGGTGCCGATCTTCTTGGATTTGTTGACCTGCTTCTGCGCATCCAGAAACGCGATATAGGCGATGGCGTCTTTCTCCGCCGCCCCATCCGCGGTCACCGAAGTCATCAACGGGGTTATCTTTGCCCGCTCCTTGGCGAAATCTACTTTCGAGGCGTCCTCGAACATCGGCGCCTTCCCGACGCGGTAGAACGGGTTCGGGACCAGCACTGAGTATCCTTGCGCCGCGATGCGTTTGGCGATTTCGCGCATTGACGGGCGAAGCCCGAATGCATCCGGCCAGATCAGCACGCCCGGGTGCGAGCCGCTCGCCGGATGGATGAACGCTGCGTCGCAAGTGCCGTCCGGCGTTTTGATCTGGACATCGGTTTCCACGAGCTTCAGCCCCGCGGCCGAAGCTGAGCCAGTCGCGGCAAGGCTCGCCACCGATAATGCGACAAAGTCGCGCCGCGCCAGGTCATTCATTGATTCGTCATTCTTGGGATCTTTCGTTTCGTCCGCCATGGCTTTTCTCCTCTGTGACAGTGTACATCGGGAGGTTGGGTGAAAGAACCCTCGCGTCGGGCGTACTACAGGCGGAGCCGCGACCGTCAGGGAGCGCTAGAAATTGAGCTGCGGTCGAGTACGTCATCGCTGAGCAAGAGTGATGCCATGAGCGTGTGCGTGTCTCAAGAGCCCTAAGGCAGGCTGGGCGCTCCCTTACGGTCGCGGCTCCGATCGGTTACGGCTTGCGCGCGGCGTCCGGCAGCACCATTACCGGCGCGCGCCAGAAGGCGAACTTCTGTGCGGTGGGATCGAGTACGCTCACCTGGCACGTATACCGGCCCGGTTGAAGCGTCGCCAGCGGCACACTGAAACGCAATGCCAGCGCCTTGGTTTTCGGGTTCAGGCCCTCGGCTACTTGGAGCGGCGCGGTCTCGAAGGTCTTGACCTTTCCGCGATAGAAACTCACACGCGCCATCACCGGCTGCGCCGTTTCTGCCGCAGGCTCGTAAGCCTCCAGGTAAACGTACATTTCCTGATCCGTGCGGAAGACGCGCGTTACGCTGGGCACTAGCTTTTGCCCGTCTTGAATCAGCGGGTGCTCGGAGAGGATCTTCTTGTCCCGCTCAGCGCTTGCCACCGCAGCGTCCAGCCTCTGCCGCTGGTTGCTTAGCACCACCGAGCTGATGGGTAAATATTTTTGCTCGGACGTGAGGTCGGGGACGACGAACTTCGTTTCGAACGTGCCCATCTTGCCGGTCTCGTTCTCCCGCGCCAGAAATTTCGCGATGTACGCTCCGGGAGGGAGGGTAAAGCCAGTGTCATATTCCAGGGTCGTTTTGGCCAGTTGTTGCGCCGTCTCGCCTTTCAACTTCACGGGAATGTTGTCGCGCACATTGGCCACCACCAAGCCCTTGGCATCCTTCACCTGTCCGATGAAATCGAGACGCGCCGTATCCGCCCCGCCATGGCGCGCCAGTTCGATCTCCGAGCCAGGGATTTTAACCGCCAGAGGCACGAAATAGCGGTCGCGCGCCAGCCGGAAGTAATCGACTTCCATGGCCAGATCCATGTCGGTCACCGGGTCGCCCAGCGCCAGCGCCTGCGCCAATTGCAGTTCCCGGTCGCTATCGTTGAATTTCCGGAATACCTTGCCGGCGAAATATCCCTGGCGGTAATCCAGCTTCGCGATCTTGGCCCTCAGCGCGTTGTCGTTTATGGAGATTTTGATGCGCCGGAACCGGCCGTCGAGCGCCTCGTTGGTTGAGTAGTAGCCGATGATGTAGTAGCTGGCAATATCTTTCTGGGCCTCCACAATCCCCAGGGAAAGGTCGTTATTGTCGAGCAGGGCCTTTCCGCCAGTGTCCGCTGCCAGCGCATACAGCGTCTCCTGCTGGCCCTGGAAATTGCTCTGGGCCGCGCGGGCCGAGCTACCCGAGTACATCGCTTGCCCGCCCGGCGATCCCTTCGTGGCGTCCCCCAAAGGCGCCTGTGCCACGAGGCCGCGCGCGTCGATCGGATAAAACGAGACGTTGGAGCGTATGGCCGCGTTGATCGTGGCCTGCAACTGTGCCTGGTTGTCCATGCCATTGCGGGTGATGCCGCTGGAGAAATATACCAGCGCCTTCTTTTCCTTGAGCGGAGCCAGCATCTTCACAGCCGATTCGAGCGCCGCCAGTTGCCGGTCGGTGTTGAAGATGTTGAACTCGGAATCGTCCTGCTGGAAGGCGGCGCCGGTATCGGCGGCGCTGTCGTCGCTCACGGTTCCGTCCAGGCCCTGGCCTTCTCCGATAGTCAGCTTCTTGATGTCCTTCTCCAGTTGATCGCGATCGTCGGTAAAATCCTCGACCACTTTCAGGTCGTTCGAGAAAGTCATTACGGCCATGAGATCAGACCGCGTTATCTGGGTGCGCAGGAATTTAAGGGCGGCGGTTTGCGCGCGGATCTGGTCGGCGATTGGCATCGAAGTCATATCGAAGAACAGAACCAGCAAGCGGCGGTTCCGGTACCGTAGGTCCGTCGCGGATTCTGGCGCGATCTGGACGGAAGTGGCAGGCCGGACTGCAGGCGCTGCCGGCGCTTCTGTGGCCGGCCTGGGTGTGGTGGCGGACGCAGCATTGGTTGCTAGGGGGGGCGCTGGCTGCTCTTCCAGTTTTTGAATCTCGAACACCGCGATCTTCTGCGGCTTACCATCCTCCGTGACGGTGAAATCGGACGGTTTCAAATTCGCGACTGGGTTGCCATCCTTGCCACGAATGATGACGTCCTCGATCACAAGTTGCGTGGTGGCGCCGAAACGGACCGTGCCAGGCGGCGCCGATGTCGGTTGTTGGGCGAAGCCGGGGGCGAATAAGAGGAGCGAGGTGGCGATGACAACCGCTCCCTGACGGTAGCGGCTCCGAATCGGCGTTACCGAGCCGCGACCGTTAGGGAGCGGTCTGCTTGTCCATCTGAAGAAAATTCGCATGGTCAGAACCGGAATCGTAGGGTTGCCTGCAGAGTCCGCATTCCGCTCGCGCTGGTCGGCAACCCGAACTGGAGGCTGCCCACGGTGGTGTTCCACGAAGTGTAATTGACGTGGTTCAGCGCATTGGTGGCATCGAATCGCAGGTCGATGCTGCGGCGATCAGCGATCCGAAAGACCCGCCCGAACGACGCGTTCAGGCTGAACAGGCCGGGCCCGGTAATGATGTTCCTCCCGGCATCGCCCCATTCCCCCGCGGGCGGCGCTGCGAAAGCCGCGGGATTAAGAAAGAAACCCGCCCCCGCGGTGTAAATCGGAAGCCCTGTAAGATCGGCTCGCACGGTGCCCGAGATCCCGGTGCCTGTCGCCACCCGGCTCAAAACAACCGGAGTGAGCGGCAAACCGCTCGCCACCTGAATCGCTGTGGTGAAAGTCCAATCCTTGGCCAAGGCTCCCTTCCATCCGTTCACCAGGGCTCCGCCCGTCCCCTGGCCCGTGCTGAACTGAACATTCATATTGAGCGTGTGGGTGCGGTTGAAACTCGAGAGCGACCGTTCGGCCGCCAAGTCGAGCCAATTCTGGGCCAGAACAGTGGCCGCGCTGCCTCTCCCACCTAAACCCTGCGCATCATCCATCGCCTTGGAAAAAACGTAAATTGCGCCGAAGGAAACTCCGCTGCGCAGTCGTCGCTGCAGTTGCGCACTGCCGGCGTTGTAGGTGGAGGTGCCATTCGACGTTTCATATATGTAGCCCGAAGGGTACAAACTCGCTGGCGCCCCGGGCGGCACGCTGTTGGGAAGGAATTGCTGCACCTGATGCACGCCCCTGTTCCCGTTATACGTGAGGGTCGCGACCCATGATCCTGGCAGGTTGTGCTGCACGCTAACTTGCCAATAGTGCAGGTAGCCTATCTGGAAGTTGGGGTCGAGCGCGAATGTCTGCGGCGTGCTGCTGATAGCCGGGGTTAGAAAGGCGTTGGCCAGTGTGTACGGGTTCGAGGCCGAATTGGCCTGCGTAACACTGAACGAGAGCGGCGATTGCTGCGCCATCTGCGTGGCCAGTGGCTGGTAGACGGAGGTGTTGTAGTAAATACCATATCCCGCGCGAACCACCGTCGAATCCTTGGTGAACGGCCTCCACGCCAAGCCGATGCGCGGCTGTATTTCGCGATAATTCGGCCGCACCAGGGCATTGGGGTATCCAACCTGGCTGGCCGCGGTGCAGCCGCTCACGGCCGCGGCGCAGACCGGCGTCACCGAGGTGAAATTCGGACCGATGTCCAGGTTCACCAGCCGGTTGTACAATTCGGACACGGGGCCCTGGAAATCCCAGCGAACGCCGATATTCAGGCTCAGGCGCGAGGTCATCCGCCAATCGTCGGTAATGAATGTGTCTGCCCAGGCGGTCCGGAAATACTTGTCGGCGTTGCCGTATGCGATGGAACTCGTTTGCGGATAGCCCAGCAGGAAATCCGCGAGATCAAACCCGGTGAAGCTGCCGGCGAATTGAAACGATCCGCGAGGATTCTGCTGGGACAGCTGGTTGAAATCCAACCGTCGGAAGTCGACCCCGAAAGTCACATTGTGCTTGTTGCGCACCCACAGCATGCTCTCGCCGATTTGATTCGTGGTGTTGTGGTTCAGCGCGAAGTTGCCGTCCGAGAGGCTGCTGAACCCGCTCGTGAAGGTCAGCGCCGGAGGCCCCCAGAATTGCGGATTCTGGTCGTTGCCCATGATCCCGGCTTGGCCCGACACGTTCGTCTGGCTGGAGAAATAGGGGACCGCTTGCGTGGCTGAGCGGCTGAACCGGTAGCTCAGATTGCTGATCAGCCTCGTAGTGAAGTGATACGTCCATTGCACACCGGTGTTGTAGCCGGTGGAAGAAGTCGAATCCACGAAGCCGAACAGGTTGGGCGTCGTCGTGTCGCTTTGTTGGAATGCGAAATTGCCGTTGACCTGGTTTTTAGAGTTGATGGTGTGGGTAATCCGCGAGTTCACGTTGCTCTGATTGCCGATCCCCACCAGTGGTACCTGATAGTTATACCGGTTGCTGCCGGTGAAATTGGGCTGGGGATAGTAGTTCAGAAGCGCTTGCGCCTGGGGGCTGATTTGGCCCGCGGGAATCTGGTTGTGGGCAAAAGGAAGAACGACCGGCTGTCCCGTCAAAGGGTTCAGGACTCCCGAAAAATTGCCTTGGCGCTCGGCCTCCGTCGGCACCAGCCCCGTGGCAATGCTGCCATTGCGGCTGCGGCTCAACTGGTAGTTGATGTTGAAGAAGGTTTTCTGCCCGTTCAGCAAGTGAGGGATCTTCAGCGGGCCGCCGAAAATCCCGGTGGTGCGAAATTTCGCATAGGCCGCTTTGGGCGTGTCCTGGCCGGTAAGTGAGAAGGGCTTGGCGTCGAGCGCCGAGTTATCCAGGATCAGCGCCACATTGGCGTTGTATTGCATGCGGCGATTGCGGCGTCCGTTACCGAAAGCGTTGGGATCGCGTCCGCGGAAGTTGCCGCCACGGCCGCCAGGTCCGCCTGGACCTCCGAAACCGCGCCCGCCGCCAAAACCACCGCGCCCACCTGGACCTCCGAATCCCCCAGGCCCGCCCGGTCCGCCAAATCCTGGTCCGCCGCCAGCGCCGCCACCGGGCCCACCGAAAGCCGGCCCACCTGGAGTTTGAGCGCCTGCTCCAGCCTGTGCCAGCGCCAGTGCGGGCCCGCCGGGAACGTCTGGTCCGCCGGGCCCGCCGGGACCGAACCCTAAGCCGTTGAGACCTCCCGGTCCGAAGCCAAACCAGTCGTTGCGCTGCGGCGCGTCCAGCCCGCTGCTCAGGCTTCCATTGACGGTGAGGGCGGCATCAGAGGCTAGGGCAGCGTTCTGATTCAAGTCCCCCGCGTTTAAGCCGTCGGTCCCACCACCCAGTGCGCCATCTGCGTTCAAAGCCGTTCCGTCAGCAGCTGCGTTCAGCCCTAAACGTTGAAAGCCGCCTTGGGGGCCATTTCCCCCCGGCCCTTGCCGCAGGGATGGTCTCGCGCCCGGGTTCTGTGCTCCGGCCTGCGGCGGGCCTGGTTGTCCGGGGAAATTCGGCCGATTCCCAAAGCGCCGGAAACCCGGACTCGCTCCACCCGACCCCGGCCCCGCTGCGGATTCCTGCCTGCGCTCTGGGCGGGGCGCCAATTCCTGCTTCAAAGCTTCCAGATTTAGCAACTTTAATTCCCACTCGGGACTGGGCGCGTTGGGCGCGATACCGATGTCCCGCGTGATCTTGGCGAAGCCGAACATCTCAATTTCGAGATTCCACACGCCGTCCGCCAGGTCGGGGAAGGAGTACGCCCCTCGCTCATCAGTGGTCGTGACCAGTCTTTTGTCGCCTTGCGACATCGTGATCGTGACACCCGGCACCGGCAATCCGGCGGACTTGACGATGCCGTGATGTTCCGAAGCGGAGAGCGCCCCGATCGCCACACACGCCGCAAACGCGCGCGTAAAGTATCTCAGGATTAGATGGTACGCCATTAAGCCTTACCAGTTTAGGCGGGGGTTACCCGACTTACGTTACGTCCCGGAAGGTCAACCGTTAGGGCCAGCGGTACAAAAATAGAGTGGAACTTTTGGACTGAGGCGCGATGGAAAACTGATTTGTGGTGGCCTAATGAATAAGGCCGGAATATCTTTTATTCTTACTCTGGGGCGGCAAATTTCGTTAAAAATCCTTAGCCGGACGCAATTTTTGGTTGACACACCTTCCCCGAGGGGTTTACAAAGGGATTGGGCGATGAGCAACATCGCTCATTACGTTTGTATGCGAGAAAACGACGATAAGCCTCCTAGTTGGGAGTACCGACAGGAGACCGATGTCCGTGAATCGCAGGACATGATTCGCTAGGTACCCTAACGTTTCATCCTCCGCGATTCCATCTAAGAATTGGCGGAGGGTGAAAAGCCCAACCTTCTCCCCTCCAAAACGGTAGACGCTATACCTTTTGTCCGGCGACCGGACGGCTCGCCGTTTTTCGCGGCTGGCCCTCGCGGACTTTGAATCTGGAGGCGTGAGATGACTGATCGTGCCATCTTGCTGCCCGCGGATGTTGCTGAGCCCATGGCTGTCCGCGGGACCGTAGTGAAATCGAAATGGGCGCATAACCTGCTGACGTTCCTGGCAGTGTTCGGGCCCGGACTGATCGTCATGGTCGCCGACAACGACGCCGGCGCCGTCTCCACTTATACGCAGGCCGGAGCCCAATACGGCACCCGCCTTCTGTGGCTGATCCTGCTACTCCTGCCCGTTACTTATTTCATTCAGGAAATGGTGGTCCGCCTGGGTATTGCCACGGGAAAGGGGCATTCCGCCATGATCTACCAGCGTTTTGGCAAATGGTGGGGCCTGTTTTCCCTGATTGACCTGGAACTGGTCAACTTCCTTACGCTGGTCACCGAGTTCGCGTGTATCGACCTGGCCCTCACGCAATTGGGCGTAGATCCGAGGTACGGAATTCCGCTGGTAGCTTGCGGCCTGGTTCTGATCGCGGTCACGGGCAGCTATCGCCGTTGGGAGCGCACAGTAGTTTTTCTGTGCCTGCTCGATCTGGCATGGTTTCTGGTCGCGTGGAAAATGCAACCCCCCGCCGGCGAACTGCTGCGCTCAACTTTCATCCCGGGCATTCCGGCAGGCGGCCTGACGGCCAACCTGGTATTTCTGGTGATCGCCGTCGTGGGCACTACAGTTGCCCCATGGCAGCTCTTTTTCCAGCAGAGCTGTATCGCCGACAAGCGCCTGCGCTTCTCGGATATCCCCTGGGCGCGGCTCGATACCTTCCTGGGCGCGTGCATTACCATCAGCGTGGCCGCATGCATGATGCTGGTCGGAAATGCTTCGCTCACCCATGGCTTCCATTTCACGGATCCGGCGCGCATGGCTGTAGATCTTGGGTCGGTTGCCGGGCCGCTGGTGAAAAAAATCATCCTGCTGATGATGATCAACGCCGCCGTACTCGGCACCACCGCCATTTCGCTCTCCAGCGCCTGGGCCTACGGTGAAGTCAAGGGCTGGCCCCACAGCCTGCAGCTTCCGATCCGCAAAGCGCTGGGTTTCTACTCCGTCCATTTGGTGTGCGTGGCCGCCGCGGCTGGCATCGTCCTGATCCCCCGGGCGCCGCTGCAGCTGATCATCCTGGGTGTGCAGGTCCTGGCCGGCGTCATGCTGCCCTCGGCCATCATTTTCCTGCAGCTTTTGTTGAATGATAAGGAGCTGCTGGGCCGGCATGCCAACAAGCCCTGGAATAACACCATTAATTGGACGATTATCGTCCTTCTTTTCGCGCTGTCCTTAATCCTCGCGGCCCAGGTAGCCGCGCCGAGTCTTTTCCCCGCAGCGAGCGGAACGAAC
>CAZKVF010000249.1:0-7251 GCA_964556085.1 uncultured Solibacteraceae bacterium | reverse complement strand
GGAGCGGCTCATGGAAGAGGCCGACTATCCGGAACTCGCTGCTCACAAAGCAGAGCACGAAGACCTGACTCTGCGTGTACGGGGATTTCAAAAGGATTTCGACGAGGGCCGCATCGCCACGGGAATTACCTTGCTGCAATTCCTAAAAGAGTGGTCGCAGAAGCACATCATGGAGTCGGATCATAAATACGCTCCGTACTTGAAGGCTAAGGCCGTGGCGTAGCGCCACGTGCGCTATTCCTCGATTACTTCGCGTCGGCGCACCCATATCCATAGCATAGTCGGCTCTTATGCAGTCGTTATCGTCCTGACGACGTCAAACCCCTCCTCCTTGGACGGGGGCACGAGCTTAGCTGCCATGCTTTCGAGGGCCTCATCCGGGACTACGCGCCGCCGGGCACGATTGCGCTCGCGGCAAACAGTCAGCGGCACGTCGAAATAGACCGCCTCGACCGTGCAGCCAAACGCCTTGCCGATCCCAATATAGGGGCGGCGCTCCAGGGGCGTCAGATTGGTGGCATCGATGTAGGTGACGGGGCGGCGCAGAGCCAGGCGGTGCCGCAAAAGGTAACGCAAAGTCTGAAAAACCCGATCGTGGATCGTCTGTATGGTCTCGTCATCCGCCAGCAGTTTTCTGATCGTGTCCGAGGACAATGCTCCGGCGCCCAACTGCTCGACATAGGTGGACTTCCCCGAGCCGGGCAAGCCCACCAGCACGACGATCCGCAGGGGCTCCATCAGCAGCCCTCGCGGTCGAAGTGCTCCATCCATTCGCGGCCGCCGAAGAAGCGAACAGAGAGCGTCGCTACTTTCGCGGCCGCCCGCAGCGCTTCCTCGAAGTTGTTGCCCCGAAGGAAATACCAGCAGAAAGCCCCGTGCAGAATATCGCCGGCTGCCAGCGTATCCGCCGCTTCCACGGGCTCGATCGGGATCGAGAACCTCCGGCCCCGGTCGCACGCGACAAGCGGCGATCGGCCGCGAGTGACCGCCACGTGCGGGATACCGCGGGCTCCCAGGTAATCCAGCTTTTCTTCGATGCTCCGGGTCCCGGGAGGTTCGAACCGTTCACTGCAAATGGCGATCGAAACCAGGGGGAGCAGCGTCTCCGTTTCCGCCCTCCAACTGCCGCCATCCAGACAAATCGCGCCCCCGCGCTCGTGGAAGTCGCGCAAGAGCCTCAGTGTTTCGGCCACGTAAAAGCCGTCAGCCAGTAGAAGCGCGGCCGAGGGAATCGCAATGTCGCGTCCCGCTCGTGGCATCGGCGCCACTGCCAGTGAGTTGAAGATTGTCCGGCTCCCCGAGGCAGCGTTGATTACGACCGAGGACACGGGCGGCGCGAATTCCTCGTCGTCGCACATATCGGTCAAGCGCACGCCGTAGCGCCGCAATTCGGCATTCACCATCCCGGCTGCGCCACCCCGCCCTACCGCCGAGATCAAATGCGCGTCGCCACCGAGAAAGGCGAATGTAACCGCGGCGTTCAGGGCCGGGCCGCCGCACTGTGCGAGAAAGCGGGTGGCCATCGTCTTGGTATCTTCTCGTGGGAATTCGGGCACCTGATAAAGCAGGTCGAGCGTGGAGCGGCCGAGGAACAGGCACTCCGTGCCTACGCGCATCAGCGAACATCATACCCTGGAGACGTGCCCCGCAATTGGGAAGAACACTATGCCCAGGGTGCGGCAATCGACGCCGCGCCGGCGCCTCTGCTGATCGAGGCGGCCGAGCTGTTACCGCCCGGCCGCGCGCTCGACCTTGCCAGCGGACCCGGCCGGAACGCCCTTTACCTGGCGGCCTTGGGCTGGAGCGTGGTGGCCGTGGATTCATCCGCAACCGCCATTCGCATGCTGCGCGAACGCGCCGCGGCTTCGCACCTCAACGTGGAAACGCACGTGGCCGATCTAGAGTCCGGCGCCTTCCGTATCGAGCCGGGCGCATATGACCTGATCTGCGATTTCTTCTATCTCCAACGCGACCTGTTTTCGCAAATGAAGGAGGGTGTTCGTCCCGGCGGTGTGGTCGTCGCGGAAATTCATCTTCGCGACGATCAGCCGCACCGGTTTGTTCTGGAACCGGGAGAGTTGTGGGCCGAGTTCCACGGCTGGAAGATCCTGTCGTATTCCGAGAGCCCCCGGCCGGGACACGGCCGCCCCAGCGCCAGGCTGATCGCCCGGAGAGCATGACAGCCCCATCCACGACCGAAAGAGCCTGAAAACACTAGCCCGTTGAGAACTTCAACAGCATAACCCGTACGCGGCTACCGAAAAAATCGTCGTCGGATTCTGCGAATCCAAATAAAATATATTCAGGTTCTTAATACTGTTTATTTAGGGAATCACATGGGGTGTTCATTAATGCTGCGAATCAACAGGAAATCGCAAACACGGGGAGGTCCCGCTGGCCGGATGGCAGTGGTGCTGATGACCATGGTCGTTTCGACCCTGGCGAACGCGCAGAGTAGCCTCCAGGTCCAGCTTGCCGTACGGGCGCTTACGCCTGGAGAAATCACGGCTTATAAGCTTCCGTCCACCACGGAGACATCAGCCGGCCTGACTACCTTCGGTGTTGGTCAGCCAGCCTATTTGGAAGCCCAGATCGATGTCGCCATCGCCGCCTCCGACATCCAGGGAGTTAAATGGGAATTGACCACCAGGCCGGCCGGGTCGGCGGCTGCCATCAACAGCAGCCCGTTGGGAGCCAATGTACCGGTTTTTGAACCGTCGGACCGCACTGTGATTCAGGCGGCCGGACGCGCGCTGTTGCGCCCGGATGTGGCCGGCGAATACGTTGTCACCGTAACGGTCGTTACCGGCAGCAAAGGCACCGCGAGCGATTCGCAGACCTTCATCGCCGCCGATTACGCCGGCATTCAGGCCTGCTCGATTTGCCATAGCGGGGGCCTGGCCGCGGCGATGGTGCCCTCCTGGTCTCAAACCCTGCATGCCAGCATATTCAAGGATGGGATAACGGGAGTCAACGGCTCCTCATATCCCAGCACTTGTTACTCCTGCCACACGGTGGGGTACGATGCGCATACCACCGCGGCCAACGGCGGTTTTGATAAAGTCGCCGCTCAGTTGGGGTGGACGCCTCCCACTACTCTCGTGCCGGCCAATTGGGATGCGCTCCCGGCTGACTTGAAGAATGTTGCGAACATTCAATGCGAGAACTGTCATGGACCAGGCAGCGAGCACGCCAACTCCGGCGGCATCCCCTTCGCTATTTCAGTTCCCACCGGGTCCGGCGCCTGCACCCAGTGCCATGACGCGCCGACACACCATATCAAAGGCGCCGAATGGAACGCTTCCATGCATGCCGTGACCACGCGTGATCCTTCTGGCGCGGGAAGAGAAGCTTGCGTGGGCTGCCATACCAGCAACGGCTTCATCGGCCGGATCAAGGGCGCACAAACTGTTGACACAACGTACGGAGCGATCAATTGCCAGACCTGCCACGAGCCGCACGGCCAGACGGTTCCATCCACAGCCGCGCACCTGGTTCGTACCATGGCTGCGGTGAAGTTAGCTGATGGCACGAATGTGACCAACGCCGGCGAGGGCTCCCTTTGCATGAACTGCCACCAGAGCCGCCAAAATGCCCTGGTCTACGCCGCCACCACGGCCGGCAGCGCCCATTTCGGGCCGCACGAGGGACCACAGACCGACATGCTGGAAGGCGTGAACGGCTTTACCTACGGTGAGAAGATTCCCACCTCGGCGCACGCTTTCGTGGTGAAGGATAGTTGCGTGGCGTGCCATATGCAGACCGTCGCCGCCACCGATGCCGCCTACCTGAAAGCCGGCGGCCACACGTTCCGTGCTGGCTTTACATCCACCGACCCCAATGTCTCCGGAGACCTGGTCGCCGCCTGCCAGAACTGCCATGGCCCCGAGATCACAAGCTTCGATTTCCCGCTCTTCGATTACAACGGGGATGGTACGATCGACGGCGTTCAGACTGAAGTCCAGCACCTGCTCGATCAGTTGAGCACTCTGCTGCCTCCGGCCGGGCAACCGAAGACCTCGCTGACCATCGATTCCACCTGGAACCGGCACCAGTTGGAAGCTGCCTACAACTGGCTCTTCGTGAACAACGACGGCAGTAAGGGCGTCCACAACACGGCCTACGCCGTAGGCCTGTTAAAGGCTTCGATCGCGGACCTGAGCGCCCAGAAATAAGCCTCGCCGGCGGTCTTGGTGGAATGCAAGCGATGCCCAAGCCGCTAACGGCCGATGACATTATTCCGCTCATCGCATCCCTGACGCCGCTAGAACGCGTCCGGCTGCTGCGGTTCATTGCGTTATCGCAGGGTACGGACGCGTCCGTTTACGGGTCTTTTACCGCCGTCGCGCGAGGAGTTCTCGTCGGATGAAGAGCCCCTTGCCTGGGACGCAGGAGGCTGGGAGGGCATTGGTGCCTGCGGTTTCGAGGAGACGGAACCTGGCTGACGTGGACGCAAGGCGCCAAAGGCCCTTGCCGCGGAGTTACCAGCTGGTTGCCACCTCACTCCACCGCGGCTGAAGCCTCGCGGTAAATATCCAGCACTTCGCGCGCGGTCCGCTCCCAACTGAAGCGCCTTGCCTGGTCGAGGCCGCAGCGGATCAGCGTGGCGCGCAAGTCATCATCGAGCAGCACTTCTTTAATGCCGCGCGCGATTTCGAACACGTTCTCCGGGTTCACCTGCACGGCCGAATCGCCTACGACCTCGGGCAGGGAGCTGACATTGGATGCCACCACCGGCGTACCACATGCCATGGCTTCGAGCGGCGGCAGGCCGAATCCCTCGTAGCGCGAGACGAAGACGAAGGCGGCCGCGCTTTGGTAGAAACATCGCAAGGTGTCGAAGGGCACAAACCCCAGGAAGCGCACCACGGCTTCGGCGCGGCTTTTGATTACCGCCTGCCGCACCGAAGGATATTGGGAAATCGTGTCGCCGATAATAATGAGTCGGAGATCCTTGTAGACCGGGTGAGAAGAGAGCTGGTCGCGCACCACCGCGAACGCCTCTACCAGGCGGGGCACGTTCTTGTGGGGGCGGATATTGCCGGCGTACAGCAGGAACGGGTAGCTGATCTGATACCGCTCCAGAATCCTCTGCTTCTCCTCATCCCCGGCGCCGCCGGGTGCGGTAAGGAACTCGGGATCGGGGGCTTCATAAACGCGGCGGACATGCTCGAACGGAATGCCCAGCAGGTCGTGGAGGTCCCGCCGCGTGGCTTCCGAAACGGAAATCACGCGGCTCGCGCGCAGCAGGCCTCGGCGGTAGATGCCGCGGCGCAGTTTCATGTGCGTATCGGAGCCATGGAATTCGAACAGCAGGCTCGAAAGGTCATGGACCGTCACCACATAAGGTCGGATCATCAGCAGCGGCACGCGATTCAAGGGGATGTGCGCCAGGTCGGGCGCCAGGCTATGAAGAAAGGCAGGGAAAGCGATGTGGTTTAGAGGGTGCCTGTCGGAAAGGCTATAGACTGCGGTACGGAAGTTCTCGGGCAGTCCGGCGAGCGTGCGCGCATCGCCGGCGCGGCTCACCAGGGTGTAGCGGTTCCGAGGGTCGACGGTTCCCAGCGCGTGAACCAGGCTGCGAATGTAGGTCCCTATTCCGAAATCGCGTATGCGGCGCGCATCAATGACGATGTGGCTGGACAACTCTGCACACTTATCTCAAGCGCGAACCTTGTCGAGCTTCCAATCGTAAAGGGGGAACCGCGCGGCCAGGGCCGCGGTGTTCTGCCGGACGGCCGCAATCGCCCGGTCGTCAGAAACATGCTGCAGCACGTCGGCGATCAACTGACCTACCTCGCGCATTTCCGTTTCCATAAATCCGCGCGTGGTCACTGCCGGCGATCCCAGGCGGATCCCGCTGGGGTTCAAGGGCGGGTTGGTATCGAAAGGAATGGCATTCTTGTTCACGGTGATGCCCGCGCGGTCGAGCGCCTGCTCAGCTTCTTTGCCGCGCACCCCTTTCGAGAAAACGTCCACCAGCATCAGGTGATTGTCGGTTCCCCCGGAGATCACGCGATAACCCGCATCCGCAAGGGTCGCCGCGAGTGTCTGAGCGTTGGCCAAGACCTGTTTCTGGTAACTTACAAATTCCGGTGACATGGCCTCATGGAAGCAAACCGCTTTCGCCGCCATGATGTGCACCAGCGGCCCACCTTGGATCCCGGGGAACACCATCTTATCGATGGCCGCGGCATACTGCTGTTTCGACAGGATCAGCCCCGAGCGCGGGCCACGGAGCGTCTTGTGCGTCGTGCTGGTGACGATATCCGCCCACTGGCAGGGGTTGGGATGGACCCCGGCCGCCACCAGGCCTGAAAAATGCGCCATATCGACCAGCAGCAGAGCGCCCACGGCGTCCGCCACCGCTCGCATCCGCGGGAAATCCCAAATCCGCGGGTACGCGCTTCCGCCGGCGATAATCAGCTTGGGCCGGTGCTCGTGCGCCAGGCGCTCCAGTTCGTCGTAGTCGATCCGTTCATCTTCGCGGCGCACGCTGTAGGGCACCACATGGTACGTCTTGCCCGAGAAGTTGAGCGGATGGCCGTGCGTGAGGTGACCACCATGAGCCAGGTTCAGGCCCATGACCGTATCGCCGGGCGCGCAAACAGCGGAATACGCGGCCTGGTTCGCCTGCGAGCCGGAGTGCGGCTGCACATTGGCGTGCTCCGCCCCGAAAATCTTCTTGGCGCGCTCGCGCGCCAGATCCTCCACCACGTCGGTAAATTCGCACCCGCCGTAATAGCGCTTTCCCGGATATCCTTCCGCGTATTTATTGGTGAGCACGCTCGCCGCCGCTTCCAGAACGGCTTCCGAAGCGAAGTTCTCGCTGGCGATCAACTCGAGTTGCGAGTGCTGGCGCCCGATTTCCCCTTGGATGGCGTCATAGACTTCCGGGTCGGCTTCGGCCAAAGGCCGCGCCATTCGGTCTCGCAGTGTCATAGGAAGAGTTATTTTAGCCCAAGTTCGTCACGCAACCCTGGGCTAGGTCGGTTGGCAGCGCGTCCGCCGGGCCAAGCCGGATGGAATAGCCACCGAAATAAACCACCGCAGCGAGACGGCCTTCTCATAGAAGACACGGAGACAAAGAGAAAACCCAAAAGACCAAAACCTAAAAAGCACAGGGTTGACAGGGGCCACAGAGAAAAGCAGCCACAGGGCAGGCGGAAGAAGGGCACCGGCGGGAAGACTGCCGGCACCACAAAGACTCTGGCTTATCCCGGATCAGTTACTGGCCGGCACCACGCCGAG
>CAZKVF010000248.1:0-17995 GCA_964556085.1 uncultured Solibacteraceae bacterium | reverse complement strand
CCCCGAGTACGATGAAGGCTCTCGCAAGATATTGATCGAGGCCAAGACCTTTCTGGCCTACCAGCGCCAGCTCGTCAATCTGAGCATTCAGGAAGGCCGCCTGCGCCGCCAGGCCGAGAAGGACCTTGCCGCCCTCCAGGCACTGCAGCAACCCCGGCTCCAGAAAGCGCAAGCGCGCTTGGACGAGGCCGCCAGGCTTTATATCAACGCCGTGCACAGCAACCGGCAACAAGAATTCGACCCGGAGGCGCTCGGGTTCGAATTTACGCTCGAACAAATCGAGGTGCGCGCCATCGAGATCGAACCCGACCTGTTCCACGAATGGGCCATGGAACAAGGTGGGGCAGGCGTTTCCGCCTGCCAACAATAGGAAAAACCGTACCTGCTGGCCTTGCCCAGTCGGAGCCGCGACCGTAAGGGAGCGGTCGGGCCAAATGCCTCTTCTATAGCGCGGGCGATCTTGTCGCCGGTTGCGTGATGGGATTTGGTCAATGCACTCCCCTCAGCGTGATCCCCGCATACGCCAGGGTCAGCCCGACCATTATCACGACGGTGATCCAGGAGACCAGATTGAACCAGCGCGGATTGACCCACTCGCCCATCAGCTCACGCTTGTTGATCAGGATCACCATGGGGATCAAAACAAACGGCAGGAGCATGCCGTTGAGGACTTGGGAGAGAATGGTCATGCGGACGAGATCGAAATGGGGGATCAGTACCACGCCGGCCCCAACGACGATCAGTGACGTATAGAGGTAATAGAAAACTGGCGCTTCCCGCATGCGGCGGTTCACACCCGATTCAAACCCCAGGCCCTCGCAGACCGTGTACGCAGTGGAAAGCGGCAGGATGGAGGCGGCAAAAATGGAGGCATTCAGCAAGCCTGCGGCGAACAGCAGAAACGCGTATTCGCCGAATGGTTTCAGGGCCAGGGCTGCCTCCGCCGCGCTGTCGATATCCCTGGGCATCACGCTATAAATGGCCCCGGCACACGCCACGATGATAAAGAACGCGATTACCGCGGTCATGACACACCCGACAATCACCTCGATGCGCGATTCGGAATAATCCTTCGCCGTGATTCCCTTCTCCACCACCGCGGCCTGCAAATAGAACTGCATCCACGGCGCAATGGTCGTTCCAACCATGCCGATCAGCATATAAATATACGCCGGCTCCAGCAGCAGGACCGGCTTCACACTGTAAATAGCGGCTTCCTTCCAGTCGGGCTTTACCAGGAAGCCGGAGATCACATAAGTGACATACAAGACGCACGCGAAAAGGAAGATCTTCTCCACGCTCTGGTAATTTCCCTTCACCACCAGGAACCAGACCGCAATCGCAGCGAGCGGCACCGAGATGTAGCGGCTTACTTTAAACAGTTCAAGCGAACTGGCCACGCCCGCGAATTCGGCCATTACATTAGTGAGATTGGTGAGCACCAGCAGCGCCATCATCAGGAACGTAATGCGCAGGCCGAACTCCTCGCGAATCAGGTCGGAGAGACCCTTGCCGGTAACGGCTCCCATGCGGGAGCACATTTCCTGAGTGATGATCAGCGCGAGGGTGATCGGCAGCAAGGTCCAGAGAGGCAGGTAGCCGAAGCGCGCCCCCGCGGCGGAATAGGTATAAATACCGCCGGAATCGTTATCGACGACTGCGGTAATGAAACCTGGCCCGATCACCGCAAAGAAAATCACGACATGGTGGCGGAAACGTCCGAACAGTTTCCGCATCCGTCACTTCTGCCTCAGAACCGAAATGACATCGTCGGCCGTGATCACGCCGGCCAGTTTGCCGTGGCTATCTACCACCGGCAGGGTCAGCAGGTTGTACTTATCGAACAGTTCCACGATACGGTCCTGGTGCTCCTCTACCGTAACCTGGATTAAAGTATCGGAAGCCATTTCTCGCAGGCTCGCGGTGGGATGGGCGGCGAAGAGGCGCGCCAGTGGGATAGCGGCCGTGAGCCGCTCTTCTTCGTCCACCAGGAAAACGACGTTCAGGATCTCGAGCAGCTCTTCATTTGCCTGAAGCGCGCTCACGGCGTCCGCCGCCGTCGAGCCCGCCGGCAGGCACACGAATTCGGTGTTCATCATGCCGCCTGCGGTGTCTTCTTCAAATTCCAACAGCTCTTCGACGTCGCTCTTCTCCTCGGTTTCCATTTCTCCAAGAATTTCTTCAGAGGTCTCTTCTTCGAGTTCAGAGAGCGCGTCCGCAGCCTCGTCCGGCGCCATTTCTTCGACGATATCGGCGGCCTTTTCCGGCTCCAGGGCTTCGAGGATCTGGGCCTGCATCCTGGGATCGATCTCGGAAAGCGCCTCGGCCGCTACTTCGCTGTCGATGGTCTGGAATATGGCCTCGCGCTCGGCCGGACCCAGGTCTTCCACGATATCCGCAAGGTCGGCCGGGTGCATTTCCTCGAGTTTCTGGTACGAGATGTTCAGGCGCAGGCGCCGCAACGGGTCGGGCTCCACTACGTTGCAGAACTCCCACCGAATAGAGTTGGGCGGAATGGACTCCTGCATGCGGCGGATCAGCCACGGCGGCAGCACGCCCTGCAGCAGCCGGCGTAGAATGCTGCGCATGCCCACGTCCACCTCTACCACCGCCAGCGTGTCGCGGACGCCATCGCGACGGAATTCGAGAGTGATATCGTTAACTCGCACCACCTTCCGGCCGGTCACGTCAATGATCTGCTGGTCCAGCAGATCGCGGCCTAGCCGCAGCATGTACTCATCGTCGTGGTAAGGGGTGAGCAGCTCGTCGGCCAGGTAGATGCCATCCAGGCTAATGGATCGGATCTGGTCGTAGCGCACGGTGAGCCAGGCATCCCCGCCGCCGATCAGGTAGCGGTCCACGCGGAGCTGATTCACCACGGGAACCAGGGCGGCGTCCCGCACCCGGCCGATACGGCGTCCTCTGACGTCGTTCACCGGGAGCGACACGAGTTCGGTGAAGAAGAGAAAATTGTCCAGCATCCGAAGCGCCCGGCGCCAGACACATCGCTCGTGTGTGTAGCGGAGCAGCTTCCGACCTTGGTTCCTGCAAGTACGCTTCTACACAGCTTTTGCCCGGCGCTTTCTCCAATATGGCGCATAGACGCTCGGACCCGCAAGAAAAAAATCGTTGGATTTGTGTTGCGCGACGGGCAGGCTCTGACGCTGTCGGTCGAACGCTGGAACGAGCAGGCGGCGCGGTAAGCGTGGGGCCGGAGCTTTACGGATGGTTCTCGGCCAGCAGGCGCTCTACGTTGGCCTTGAACTCCTGGACGGCATCCCGGTAGAGGTCGCCGCTGGGTGAGCTGGGGAATCCGGCGTGAACCAGCCGGACCAGGCCCTGCCGATCCATAAAGAACGTGGTCGGCCAGGCATCCCAGTTCACCGCCTGCGTCAGCTTGTCTTTGGCGTCTTCCGGCTGGCCGCAGACGAGAACCGGGAATTCGATACCATACTTGCGGACGAATGCCCGCAAACGAGTCGGATTGTGGAGTTGCTCGCCTTCTTCAAACGAGAGAGAAACGATCTCCAGTCCCTGCTCGTGATACTTCTTGTAGAGATCTACCAGGAACGGCGCTTCGTCGTGGCAGTTGGGGCACCAGCTTCCGGTGATTTCCACCAGAACGACCTTGCCCTGGAACCGCGCGTCGGTGTTGGATACGAGATGGCCGTTTAGGTCCGGAAAGCTGAAACGGAACGGCTCATGCGGGTCCTTCACGCCGGTGTGGTGGTTGAAATCGTCCGGCGGAGGAAGATTCCTGGCGCGCGCTTCGGTGGGCCGGACGGCCGTCAGGTGCGTTTTCCCATCCATTACGATATCGAGCGTACCGTCTTTACTCAGGGCGACCTCCATCAAGGAAGCGCGTGCTCCATCGAAGTGGCTGAGCACGAACTTGCCGCCTCGATAGGCTCCAGTCAGCGCCCCTGTGTCGCCGTCAACGCGCATTATGGCGGCGGACACCTCGCCGCCCGATTGCTGAACAATGAACCGCCATGTGGATTCACCTTTTCCACTCTTAATGCCCTCAAGTTCCCAGAGACCGCCGATCGACGGCGCGCCGGGGTCAGGCTGCAGCGCCGCGCTATGAGGGTGGGCTTCGAACGGAAATGTGCCCCCTCGCCTGCCGCCCTGAGTGTAGCTGCCTGTCAGGACTCCATCGTGCAGCGTCGCCTGCAGCCGGGAGAGATATTGGTCCCAGTCGATGGCTAGAGAACCGCTCTCGAACTTCCCGCCGGTGGAGGTGAATCGTTCCTCACCGTTAAAGAATGTGCCAGTCGCGCCGGTCTTGTCAGCGGCGAACTCCATGCGAAACGGGATAACCCGGCCATTGATGGTCACAGTCGCGTCCCACAAACCCGTTAACGTCTGAGCTACGGCCGCAGGAGCGATCATCAGCATCAGGACAAGCGAGAGGCTGTAAGGCATATGAAGATCATAGTACAGCCGTGTCCGAGGCCAGGCGAAGCGAATATCCGATCAGGTTCTCTTGCCCGGGATCAGGCGTGAAATTCCTGGCCGATACTGCGCACGGCTACGCGATTCGGGTTTCGTCCGGCCGCAGCGAAGACCCGCTCGATCGGCTCGAGGTAGGGCTCGCGGCTGAGCGCAAAGGTCTGGTGGTGAATCGGCAGAAACGCTTCGGCGCCGGCATCGTTTGCCATTTGCCATGCCTGTTCGGGCGTGCAGTGAAAGCGGATCCAGGGGTCGTAGGCGCCAACCGGCATAATGGCCAAGTCGAACGGCCGCGACGTCCTGAGGCCGCGGAAAGAGTCGGTAGCCGCAGTATCGCCGCCGAACACCAGCCGGTAGCGTGCGCTCTCAATGGTGTACCCGTTGTACCCGCGATCCACGTCGTGCCGCAGCCGGGCGCCCCAGTGGTTAACAGGAAACGCGCGGACCTCGAGGCCCGCCGCCCGCCCTCGGCCGCCCCAGGCCAGTTCGTGCACCCGGCCATAGCGGTGAATGCGGAGCAGATCGCTGGTATGTGAAGCCGTGATGACCGTGGTCCCGCGGTTTTCCAGGTGCCGGAGGCTACGAATGTCGAAGTGATCCATGTGGGCGTGCGAGAGCAGGATCACGTCAATCTTCGGCAGGTCCGTCACCCTTAAGGCGGGTTCCACCAACCGCTTCAGTCCGACGGTCATCGGGCCGAGTTTTACGCCGACGCGCCTGCCGAGCACGGGGTCGGTGAGTACCGTGACGCCATCGATTTTGAGCAGCACCGTGCTATGGCCCAGCCAGGCTGCAAACAGGCCCTTATTCCCCCACGCTGCCGGGCGAGGCCGGTGAGGCGCGGGCAATACCGGCCGCTTCCGCTGGGCCGAAAGCCGCCTCAGCAAAGCCGGGGCTGTCCGATAGGACCACACGGTAGGGCGCAAGTTATCGCGGGGCATCAATAGTTTGACGCTTGGGATCGGCTAATGGTTGCTAGGATTGGAGTTTCCGCCTGAGCCTCTCCCCTAGAAGAACCACCGCAACTGGGCGAAAACACTTCGTGGGTTCGCGATGCCCGCAAAGCCGTACGAATCGCCGAATTCGATGAAACGGGGCCGGGTGAGGTTTTGCCCGGTGATGCTGATTTCCGCCGATTCGCCCAAACGTCGCGCCATCCTGAAATCCACTCTTGTATGTGATGGAATCTGGTTGGCAGGCATTCGAGAGGTCCACCAGATCCATTGATCGAACTCCAGTTTACCCGGCAGATCCAACCTGGAGTGGGCCTGCAACACATGTTTCGGATCGGTGGATAGCCCGCTCCCGGAGAGGAAGCTGGCGCCAGTGCTGGTTGTGTCCCACTCGAACAAAGCGTAACCGCTGCTCAAGCGCCATCGCCGGTTGACATCCCAATCGGCTGACAACTCGCCTCCGTAGGTCAACGCCTTGTCGGTGTTCGCAACCACGGTTGGTAACTGGATCTCAACGCCAGCCGGCCCGGCTACAGCTTTCACGGGCTGCGGCTGTATACCAAGCAGGCTGTGATAGGAACCCACGAACGCCGCCAGGTCCAGCGATACGTTCCTGGCGAATTGGTTACGGTAGCCGAACTCCAAATCCCGGAACTCCTCAGCGTGAAGGTGTGGATCGCCATAAAGCCAGACGAGGGCTGTAGTGCTGCTATTCAGCGGGACTGAGCCTACGATGGCCTCAATAGAGGTCGCGAATTGCGCGGGTTGGGCGATGGCCCGGTTGGCGGAGGCCCAAAGCGTGCTCTTGGGCGTCGCCGCCCAGGCCAGACGGAAGGTGGGTTCAAATTCGAAACCGGTATAAGAGTTGTGTTCGAACTTAGAACCGATCGTCAACCGGACCGCCGGGCCGAGCGCGATTTCATCCTGGAAGAACCCGCTAATTAGGTTATCGGTTCTTGTGGGCGGAGCGAACCAGACCCACTGCGCACCATTCAGGGTCCCGGTATCTCGCCGGTAGCCGATTCCCGCCACAAGATCGTGTCGGCTGCCAATGTGGAAATGATTCTGATATTCGATATCCAGGCTCCGATCGGAAACCGGCGTGCTTTGTTCAGTACGGTCCCAGGCAGAATAATTGAGTTGCAGCGACTCTTCCGCGCCACTGGCCAGAGTGTGCTTCCATTGCGTGCCCAAATAGCCCCCCTGGGCAAAGAAGCCCGATTGGTACAGCTGGCCCGGTTGAGAAGGGAACAGGCTCCCCGTAAGCGCTTGGCCTCCGTGATTGTAGTAATAATCGCCTTCCAGCATTAGCGAAGTGCGCGGCGAGAGCGACCAATCGGTGCGAAAGCCGCCTTGCTTCCTGTCCCAGGCGTCGCCCGGGTCGCCGCCGGGGGAATCGAAGTCGGCCGTGCGGGAATACCGGCCAAAGACGCGGTAGCTGCCGCTATGTCCTAAATTGCCGCCGTATCTGATGCTATCGTCCGTAGTCACCGAAGAGCCCGCACCCATCGCCAACATCCCGCCCTTGGTTTCCTGCGATGACTTCGTAACAATGTTGATTACGCCATTGACGGCGTTGGCTCCCCAGACGCTGCCGCCCGGGCCGCGAATCACCTCTATTCGCTCGATGTCTTCCAACGGCATGTCTACCTGGTCCCAGATCACCCCGGAAAACGTCTCCGTGTATACCGACCGGCCGTCGATCAATACGAGCACCTTATTGGCGTATGCGGAGTTATAGCCGCGGATGCTGACAGCCCAGCGGTTGGCGTTAATTTGGGCCACTTCGACGCCGGGCGCCATGCGCAGCAGATCGGGGATGCTGGTCGCGCCGGAACGACGGATATCGTCCTGGTTAATGACGAAAACGGCCGCCGCCGCCTGCGAAAGCTTCTGCTCTTTCTTCGATACGGACGTGATCTTGGTATTGAGAAGCTCTTCCAGGCTGGCTTCGCCCAGATCACGCTGGGACCAGCCAAGGGACGCCGTCACGCCCAGCAGGCAAGCTGAGCGATAGATCGCACGTGGAGTCATAAGCATCCTTCGAGCTCCAAAACCTTATCGGCTGTCAAAGGCCAAAGCATAAGTGTTGTTCGCCCCTCGAACTACCGATATGTACACCGAGTGGTTACGGGAGCAATGCGCCTCAAGCCTCGAACGCGCGGGTTACTGCCGGCGCTCCTTCTTTGTGCTGGTTTGCTGCGGGCGCAGCCTGTTTCCGAATACGAGATCAAAGCTGCCTTCCTCTATAAGTTCGCCAGCTTTGTTCAGTGGCCGGCCGCGCCCCCAGGCGCCCCCCCGGCAGCGGCCCGGCCGATGTGCATCGGGGTTCTCGGCGCCGATCGGTTCGGTTCCTCACTCGACCAGATCGTGCGCGGAAAACTGGTGGGCGGCAGGGAGTTCACGGTCGAGCGCCTGCACTCAACCGATCAGGCCCTGCACTGCGAAATCGTGTTCATCAGCAGCTCCGAGGAGAGCCGGATAGGCGAGATCCTGTCGATCTTGCGCACCAAGCCCGTTCTAACCGTTTCCGAAGTGCCGGGATTCTGCGAAAAGGGCGGCCTGATCAATTTGAAAGTGGCCGACTCTGCGGTCCGGTTTGAAATCAACGTGGCCGCCGGCGAGCGCGCCGGATTGCGCTTCAGCTCCAAGCTGCTGAGCCTGGCCACGATCGTGACGGAGGCGAGCCCATGAGAGGCCGCCTCTCTTCCTTCTTGCTCCCGCTCTCCATCCGCAAGAAGCTGCAAGCCGTAATCATGGCAACTGTGGCCGTAGCCCTGGTGCTGGCGTGTGGCGCCTTGCTGGCGTTTACCATCGTCGCCATCCGCGCCTCCATGCGAACCGGTGTCGGCATCCTAGCGCAAGTGATCGGAGAGAACAGCACCGCGGCGCTATCCTTTAATGACGCCGCCGCGGCCGCGGAACTCCTGCAGGGCCTCAGAGTACAGCCCTCCATCACGCGGGCTTGTATCTATTCCGCCAGGGGCGATCTTTTTGCCAGGTACACCCGTTCGGGCTTACGTGAGGATTGGCCCCCGCCCGTGCCATCGTTAAAAGACGATTCCGGATTCAAGGACGGCAGTGTTTTCGTGTTCCATGTCATCTACCTGGAGCGGCAACGCGCCGGAGTCATCTATCTGCAGCGCGATCTTAGCGACCTGCGCCAGCATGTTGTCGATTCAATCTGGGTAAGCCTGTTGATTCTGGCGGTTTCCGGCCTGCTCGCGTACCTGCTCGGCGACCGCCTCCAGGAGCTGATCTCCGAGCCTCTGCTGCTTCTCGCGAAGACAGCCAAAGCGGTGAGCGCGCGCAAAGATTACACCATCCGCGCGCAGAAGAGAACGAACGACGAGCTGGGCCAGCTGGTGGATGGATTCAACGAGATGCTGGGCGAGATCGAGGAGCGCGATGCAGCCCTGCGCCAGCATCGCGACAGTCTCGAACAACAGGTGCGCGCGCGCACCGCCGAACTGGAGCGCGTCAACACGCAGCTGCTGGAAGCCAAGGACCGGGCCGAGATGGCGAGCCGGGCCAAGAGCGATTTCCTGGCGAATATGAGCCACGAAATTCGCACACCTATGAATGGCATCCTAGGCATGTCGGAGCTATTGTCGGAGACTCGCCTTTCGGACGAGCAGCACGGTTTCGTAGCTGCGATCCGTGGTTCCGCAGATAACCTTCTGGCGATTATCAACGACATCCTCGACCTTTCCAAGATCGAAGCAGGCAAACTCGATCTGGCGCCTACCGCCTTTTCGCTTCGCGAATGCATCCACGGGCCGGTGAATCTGCTCGCCCCGCGCGCCTCGCAGAGAAAGATCGCACTATGCTGCGACATCGCCGCCGGCGTCCCCGATTGCCTGATTGGAGATCCCCTCCGCCTGCAGCAAATCCTGCTCAACCTGATGGGAAACGCTCTCAAGTTCACAGAGCACGGGGCAGTGGGTCTGGAAGTCTCCGCAGAACCGTCGGCAAATGGCGATGTGCTGCTGAAGTTCGAGGTAAAAGATACCGGCATAGGCATCCCGCCGGAGAAACAGGAAACCATCTTCGAGGCTTTCACACAAGCCGATGGCTCGGTCGCGCGGCGCTTCGGTGGGACTGGCTTGGGTTTGACTATCTCCGCGCGCCTGATTTCTTTGATGGGCGGCAGAATCCGCGTCGAGAGCACTCCCGGTATCGGGAGCTGCTTTTATTTCACGGCCCGCTTCCAGGTAGCGGATACGCCTGCCGCGGCGCCCTCCGCGAACGCACCTGCCCAGCCAGGCATGGCGGGGCGAACCTGCGGTCCCTTGCGAATTCTGCTGGCTGAGGATAATCCCGTAAACCAGCTCCTGGCCATCAAGCTCTTGGAAAAACAGGGGCATACGGTGTCTCTGGCCTCGAATGGGAAAGACGCCGTGGAAGCTTTCGCATCGGGAGCCAAATTCGATCTGATCCTGATGGACGTGCAGATGCCGGAGGTGAGCGGATACGAGGCCACCCGGCAGATTCGGGAAATGGAGCGCGGCACGGGGCGGCACATGCCGATTATTGCCATGACCGCTTTTGCCATGGCCGACGACCGCGAACGCTGCCTTGCCGCGGGAATGGATAACTATATTTCGAAGCCCATCAAGATCAGAGAACTAATCCAGCTTGTGGCCACCGTGGTCGGCCCGCGGCCGGTCCCTGTCAACGGCTAAGTCGCGCCAATGATAAGCACTCGCGGCCAATAATAAAAGCATGCCTCTGGTGGAACTGAGGGCGGAGGGCCTCTACTGCCCGGCAGGCAGTTTTTATATCGACCCGTGGGAGGGCGTAGACCGCGCCGTCCTCACCCACGCGCATGCGGTTGCGCCCAACGCTCCAGCGGGCGCGTACCTCACGGCGAACCCCGGCGGAGCGCTTTTGCGGGCCAAAGTGGGGCCGCAAGCCATCATCGAATCCTTGGAATACGGTGAGAGCCGTTCAGCCGGCGACGTGCACCTCTCGTTCCATCCCGCCGGCCACATTCTGGGGTCGGCTCAGGTGCGAATCGAGCACGGCGGCGAGGTCTGGGTGGTGTCGGGCCATTACAAATTGGAGCCGGATCCCACCTGTGCGACTTTTGAGCCGCTGCCCTGCCACACCTTCGTCACCGAGGCGGCCTTCGCTCTGCCCATCTTTCGGTGGCCGGATCCGGGCGGCGTGTGCGACGCCATTCACGCCTGGTGGCGCGCCAATCAGCAGGCCGGCAGTGCGACTCTCCTGTTCGCGCATCCCGTGGGGCAGGCGCAGCGCATTCTGGCCATGCTCGATCCATCCCTAGGCCCCATCTATACTGACGAGTCCATCGATGTGGTCAACATGATTTATGCCCAGCAGAACATTCGCCTTGCCCCGGCCACCATCGCGGGGGAATCAGGAGATTGGCGGCGCGCGCTCCTGCTGGCTCCTCCGTCGGCTCAGGGGTCAGCCTGGGCGCGGCGCTTCGGACCGGCGTCCACCGCCCTCGCTTCCGGCTGGATGCGTATCCGGGGAACGCGCCGCCGCCGCTCGCTCGATCGCGGCTTCGTTCTTTCCGATCATGCCGATTGGCCTGCCTTGCTCCACGTGATTGAAGAGACTCACGCAGAGCAGATCCTCGTCACGTGCGGGTTTCGCGGACCCTTGACTCGCTGGCTTAAGGAGCGCGGCCGGGAAGCTCTGGCCCTGGAAACGCCTTTCCAAGAGGCCGAGCCATGAAGGAGTTTGCCGAACTCTATGCCGCCCTCGACCAGACCACCAAGACCAACGCCAAGATCGCAGCTCTCAAACGCTACTTGGAAGCCGCCCAGCCCGAGGACGCCGCCTGGGCGGTCAGCTTCCTGATCGGCCGCCGCCCCAAGCGCCTGCTGGAATCGCGAAAGCTGTCGCAATGGGCCATAGAGGAAGCGGGCATCGCCGACTGGCTCTTCAGTGAGTGCTATCACGCCGTGGGCGATTTCGCCGAAACCATCGCCCTGCTGCTTCCGCCCGCGGCTCGATCGACTGATCTGCCTCTCCATTACTGGATCGAAGAGCGCCTGCTGCCCATGCGCACTGCCGATGACGAGGCCCGCCGCCGGTGGCTGCTGGACGCCTGGCGCTCCATGGATGAGCCGCAGCGCTTTGCCTGGAACAAGCTGCTCACCGGAGAATTCCGCGTGGGCGTCTCGCAAAACCTGGTAGTGCGCGCCCTCGCCGAGGTAAGTGGAGCGCCGCAGGAGGCCATCGCCCACCGGCTCATGGGGGAGTGGCAGCCTAACGCCGACTTTTGGCGCGCTCTGATCGCACCCGAGGGCGGCCCAGCAGCGAGCGAAGCGGGCACCGCCCGGCCCTATCCCTTCTGTCTCGCCTACCCGCTGGAAGGCACGGTGGAAAACCTGGGAGAGATTCGCGAGTGGCAAGTCGAATGGAAATGGGATGGCATCCGCGCCCAACTCATCCGGCGCGAGCAGCGCACCTTCCTGTGGTCGCGCGGCGAAGAGCTGATTACGGCGCGGTTTCCGGAAATCGAAGCCGCCGGCGCGCTGCTGCCGGATGGCGCGGTGATCGATGGTGAAGTGCTGCCCTGGAACTTCGGCGCGCCGGCGGGAGAACCTCTGCCATTCACGCAGATGCAGCGCCGCATCGGCCGCAAGGTTCTAGGCCAGCGCATCCTCGCGGAGGTTCCCGTGGTGCTGGTCGCTTTCGATCTGCTCGAGTCCGCCGGCCGGGATGTGCGAGCCGAGCCGCTCGAGTGGCGCAGGAGCCAACTCGAAAAGATCTCCCCGCCGGAAAGTGCGCTGGTCCTCTCGCCTCTGATCCGGGTGGCCTCCTGGGAGGAGTTGAAGGAACTGCGCCAGGAATCGCGGCGGCGAAAAGTGGAAGGCTTCATGCTCAAACGGCTCGGTTCGCCCTATCGCGTCGGGCGGCGCCGCGGCGATTGGTGGAAGTGGAAAATCGAGCCTTACTCGGTTGACGCAGTCCTCATCTACGCTCAACCGGGAAACGGACGCCGCGCCAACCTGTTTACCGACTATACGTTTGGCATTTGGGATAACGGCCAATTGGTTCCGTTCGCCAAAGCATATTCCGGCCTCAGCGACGAAGAGATTCGGGAGGTGGACGCATTCGTGCGCCGCAACACCATCGAGCAGTACGGCCCGATCCACCGAGTTAAGCCGGAGCTGGTCTTCGAGCTGGCCTTTGAGGCGATTCAGCGCTCCTCGCGCCATCGCAGCGGGATCGCCGTGCGGTTTCCACGAATGGCTCGCTGGCGCCACGACAAGAAGGCCGAAGAAGCCGACTCGATCGATACCATCCGCGCGCTACTCGCCTGACTCGCGGACCGTTCCGGTCACCGTAGCGTCCAGCTCTCCCTTAGCCAGGCGCACGTGAATCCCGGTCCCGGGAGGCGCCGCAGCGGCTTCTTTCAGGATTCCGCTTTCGCTGGAGACGATGGCATAGCCGCGCTCCAGGATACGAAGGGGACTCAGTTGCGAGAGCTTGGCCGCGACTTGTTGCCACGCACCGCGGCGGCGAGCCAGATGGCCGCGAACGGCAACGAGGCCGGCCACACGCGCCGTTTCCATGCGGCGGCGGTCAGACGCCAGGCGCGGACGGATGTCGAAACGCCGGAGCCGCATCTCGAGTGACCGCCGGGCTCGCTCACGCGCGGCGATCGCAGCCCGTAAGCGTTCGCGCATGCGGTACTCCTGCTCGTCGATGCGCTGCAGGCCGCGGCCGATGCGCCGGTGAAGCACCCCCAGAGCGCGCTCGATGCCCTGCTGGCGCAGCCGGCGCTCCAGCATCGCCAGCCGGTAGCGCAGCGACTGGGCGGCTTTGGCGCTGGAAACCGCGACCCGGTCGAGCAGTTCCTCGCGAAGCGGCACGACGAGTTCCGCGGCTGCCGAGGGAGTAGGCGCTCGCAGGTCGGCCACGAAATCGGCGATCGTGACGTCGCTCTCGTGACCCACGGCCGAGACCACCGGCACCGGGGACGCGGCGATGGCGCGAGCCACGGCTTCCTCATTAAAGCTCCACAGGTCTTCGAGCGAGCCGCCGCCGCGGCCCACGATCAGCACATCGGCCCACGCCACACGGCTGAAGTACCGGATGCCGCGGCAGATTTCTTCCACCGAACCTTCACCCTGCACCATCGCCGGAAAAAGGCGGATGTGCAGGCCTGGGAAGCGCCGCGAGAGGATCTGTATCAGATCGGCGATTACGGCACCGCGCGGCGAAGTGACGATGCCGATGTGCCGCGGGAAGCGCGGCAGCGGCCGCTTCCGCTCAGCCGCGAACAAGCCTTCGGCCGCCAGTTTCTTCTTGAGTTGCTCGAAGGCCAGCTGCAGCGCGCCGTAGCCTTGCGGCTCCAGCATTTCGACCAGGAGCTGATATTCGCCGCGCGCTTCGTAGACGTCCAAGCGGCCCCGCGCCAGCACCGCCAGGCCGTCCTGCGGTTTGAATTTCCAGTAGCGGTGCGCCGAGCGGAAGGCCACGCAGCGGACTTGAGCCTCGCGCTCCTTCAGCGTGAAGTAGTAGTGGCCGCTGGTGGCCAGACGCGTTCCGGAAATTTCCCCGGAGACCCAGATATCGGTGAATTCGGCTTCGAGCACCGCGGCAACCGCGCCATTCAATTCGCTGACGGTGAAGATCCGGCGCTCGGGCAGGAGGTCGAATTCAAGGGCGAACTGCTCCACGGGTTTATTAAATCACCATAGAGATGCAGAGACACAGAGAAAAGCAGTCATAGGGCAAGCGGAAGCGAAGCGCCTGCCCCCACCCAAGCGCTCCCTTACGGTCGCGGCTCCGACTGGGCAGGGCCAGCAGGTACCTTCTCTTATTGTTGGCAGGCGGAAGCGCCTGCCCCACCCAGGCGCTCCCTTACGGTCGCGGCTCCGACCGGGCAAGGCCAGCAGGCACCTTCTCTTATTGTTGGCAGGCGGAAGCGCCTGCCCCACCCAGGCGCTCCCTTACGGTCGCGGCTCCGATTGGGCAAGGCCAGCAGGTACGCGATCGGCGAGGAATTCTCTGTTCTACATTCTGTATTCTCAATTCCTGCTTTACCTGGTCACCGCGATCTTCAACTGATCCGTGGTAAGCGCTCCGCCGCCCATCTGAATCTGCAGCGGGACGGCGTCACCGGTGGGCGTGGCCGGATCGAGCTGCACGTTCAACTGATAAATCGACGGGTACTGCGTAAGCCCGGAAAAAAGCACCGTGGCCTGCCTGCCGCCCACGAGGACGACCGGCTTGGTGAGCGTGTCGCTCTCCACGAATTGACCCGAAGCGTTGGTGGCCGGCGCTCCATCCGGAGGCTGCACCGTTACCGCTCCCAGGCCCGTGCACCAGACGACCAGTACGTCATTGGCGATGCTGGCCGGCCGCGATTTCAGGTTGGTTCCGAAGATAGCCGACGGGTAAGCGAAGGTATTATCGGCGTTGTTATAGGCAAGCGGCCGGTTCACACCCGAGCTGTCGGTGGCGATGTAAAAGATTCCCGGACCTGCGGCGGCAATCGAGACATTAACCGGCGTGGAAGCCCCCGCGCTGGTCGTCACCACGACCGGAACCGCTCCGGGCGTGACTTCCCAGGGCACAACCGCGTTGATCTGATCCACCGTCTGGCTGCCCACCTTCACGCCAGGCGCGATGCCGACCATGGGCGCGGAAAAGCCGCCGACGGTCACGCTGACGTTGGCCAGTTTGGTGGATAGCGGAATGCTATCGGCCGAGGCCAAGGCCGTGGCGAAGTTCGAACCGTATATGGCTACCAGAGATCCCGCCGCGACCGCTATTCCGGCGGCACTGGGCGCGCTCGTCTGATTCTGAATGCCCAAAGTCGGATCGATGGCGGGAAGGGCCGTAGCAGCCGCGGGCGTGAGTGTGTAAGTGGCCGAATAAATGTGATCGCCGTTCGGAGTCAGATCTCCATTAGCCGCGTTCCCCGCAACATAGATCGTGATGTTGCCCATGTTGGACCCCGGCGGCGTCCAGTCGAATTCGTAAGTCGCCGAACCCGTGGTCCCTTTGGTTGCGTTATATCCCGTGAGGCTGTGCTCGATGTATCGCAGGGGAGACGCGGAATCGCAGCTCTGCGAGCCGGCGCCATTGAACGGCAGGTCCGTAAATATGAACAAATCCGGATGCGAGCATACGACCTGAGTGTGATTGTCGGTGGAGGCGAAGGTACCCGTTACGGTAGAAACAGAGGATGCCTGGCGCGCGGTCAGTTCGAATCCCCAGGCGCGCTGCGCGGGATCGGCAATCGTGACTTTCAAATGTTGAGTTACGCCGGGCGTGTAGCTCATGCCGCTCGGAAACGTTACCGAAACGCTGCCGGCGCCGCCGTTGAGCGGTGTGCCGACATGGCAGCCCGAGGTCGCGCAGGTGGCGCCATCGTGTTCGCCAGGCACTCCGGCGTACCCTGGATTCGGCCCATATTCGTACGCCCAAATCAACACCGGCACGATGGCAAGGAGAACTCCAAACTTCGCGAACTTTATGGAACGCGTTTTTTTCATGCTGCTCCTTATCGAAACACTCCCGAGCCCGAATCCACTCGGTGCAAATAGATCCTACGGCGTCGTTCCGAGGGGCGTTTCGGTCAGGAACGTTAAAGAATACCAGCAATTCTCAGGGCTTTGCGGGCTGTCGTGCTGAGGGGAATCCGGTGAATTTCGAGCGGCTCGAACCAGCGGAACGCGGGACCGCCCGGCGCCGGCATTTTCTCTACGCTAACGACAGTGAATGTATACCGATGATAGGTGATGCTGTGCCGGAACTCGCCAATGGCCGTACGCACGCCGGCGCGCGGCAGGTTCTCGGGTGTGGGCAGCTCCCAGAAACCAGCCATGCGCCGCGCTTCAGCCTCGATCCGCCGGAGCAGCACGCGGCCGCGCCGGCGCACGACCAGCAGCGTGCCTGTAAGCTCGACGGGCTCCACTTTGGCGCGCTTTACCGGAAGTTGCGATGTAGTGGCCTGTTCCTGCGCGCGGCAGCAGGCGGCCAGCGGACATACCAGGCACAAGGGATTCCGCGCCACACACACGGTCGCGCCCAGTTCCATCAGGGCCTGGTTGAATTCTCCCGGATGCCGCCGGTCGAGCCATTTCTGCGCGATCACGCGGAAGCGTTCACGCGTCGCCGGCGAGGCGATATCGGATGGATCGTTCTCGACCCTGGCCACCACGCGCAGGACGTTGCCGTCCACTACGGCATGCGGTAATCCGAAGGCGATACTGGCAAGGGCGGAGGCGGTATAATCCCCGACCCCCGGCAATTGGCGGATTCCGGCGTAATCGCGCGGAAACCCGCCGGCCGCATGGATGGCGATAGCGCCGCGGCGGAGGTTGCGCGCGCGGGAATAATAGCCCAGTCCACTCCACAGGGCGAGCACCTCATCCTCGGCGGCGGCCGCCAGGCTTTGCACATCCGGGAAGCGGGCCAGGAACCGTTCGTAGTAGGGGATCACGGCCTGCGCGCGGGTTTGCTGCAGCATGACCTCCGAGACCCAGATGCGAAAGGGATCACGCGTCCGCCGCCACGGTAGCGGGCGATGGCCGCGGCGGTACCAAGCGATCAGAGTTTCCGCAATGATCCCGGCCGGCTCCGCGGCGCACTTCTTGGCAGGCGACAAGATCGCCTGCCCCACTTGGGCTGGCTCCGCGGCACAATTCTTGGCAGGCGACAAGATCGCCTGCCCCACTTGGGCTGGCTCCACCGCACACTTCTTGGCAGGCGACCAGATCGCCTGCCCCACTTTCACTCGATGACGCGAAGCCATTCGGCGACCACGGCGAAATCGTTCGGTTCCACGTCCCAGGCTTCGAACTCGGGATTCAGGGGCTCGAGGCGTATGCGCTCATGATGCCACTCTTCGCCGGCCTCGTCGTAGGCCTTCGTGCTGGTGTAGCGCTTTATGGTGTAGCGCGCGGTCTCGTCCAGCAGGCCGCGCCGCTCGATGAGCAGGATTTTTCCTTGCCGGGAGCCAACCGGGTGGAAGCGAAACAGGTTGAGGCTGCCATCTGGTATGCGCGGCTCCATGGAGCGCCCCACCACGTGCGCCACAAACAAATCGTGCCCGGGGCGAATGCCTTCGGGAGCAGGCACCCAATCCTCTTCCACCGATTCCATGTCCTCGCCCAGGCGGCCGGCGGCGGCGCGCAAGCTGTAAAGCGGCAGGTGAGTGGTATACCTGCCCACCTCGACCGGCTCGACGTGTTCGGAGTAGAGCCGCTCGATCACCCGGCCAAACGAATCCACAGCCACCGTTTGCCGCTCGCTGATCCGCAGCACGTTGGAGAGCCTGTCTTCGAGCCACTCGAGAAAGGCGACCGCCCCCACTTCCGCAGCCCGGCCGACCATATCGTCGCCCAGTGCCTCGAGCACCTCGGCGTCATCGGGATCGGCGAAATCGAAGGCGGGCAGCATGCGAATCCAGAGCTTATCGCTCACCGGATCCACCAGATAGACGCCGATGTTCCGCGCCGGCTGCCCCGGCAAGGCGGCTTCCAGGATGACATAATTGCCTTCCCGGCACGCGCGAAAGGGAAGGACGGTGGCCGGCATCGAGTAGTTCCTCGGAATACAGAATTCAGAACACAGAATTCAGAAGGAAGATC
>CAZKVF010000247.1:0-25122 GCA_964556085.1 uncultured Solibacteraceae bacterium | reverse complement strand
CGTGTGGGCGTGGGAACGGGGGTGTATGCATTAGGCGCTCCCCGGCAGATTGAGATCGGACTGCGGCTCAGCTTCTAGCTGCAAACGGCGCTGCAAATCACCAGCCCGCCTTATACGCGATCCATGTCTTTGCGGCTAGTCCGGCCATGAGGATCCACACCGCAACGCGCAGCATGCCGTCGAGCGTGAAGCTGGCCAGCGCGGCAATCACCGCGTAAGCCGCCATGGCTGAAATCAGCCGCTTGTTCATCGATATTTAATTCTGGCACGAGCAACTTCCGCTGCCGCGCCGCCTTTAGAGAGTCAGAAGGAGGAAGCAGCAATGAGAGGCTTCAACAGGATCTGGATGGCGGCGGTTCTTGGGACCGCCTTGACAGCAGTGACGAACGCACAAACGATCAATCAGCGCCGAGAGAACCAGCAGGATCGCATCGCTCAGGGCATCCAGTCGGGTAGCCTCACGGCAGGTGAGGCGGCGCGGCTCGAAACCAAAGAAGCGCGGTTGAATCGCCAAATCCGCGACGACCGCGAGGACCACAACGGACACCTGACCAAAGCCGAGCGCGCTCAGATCAATCGCCAGCAGAACAAACTGAGCCGGCAGATCTACCGCGCCAAACACAATTGATTGAGTCTCGACAGTTAAATGCCTGTCCCACTAGCTCGCCTATCTCCGGTGGGGCAGGCGCTTTCGCCTGTCGTTGCGCTGCTCTACCTTATATCTCCAGTATCACCGGCATGATCAGCGGCCGTCGCGCTGTCTCTTTCACGATGTAGCGCTTCAAATCGGCGCGGATCTTTTCCTTCATTACGCCCCAGTCGGTCTTCTCTTCTTGGTTCGAGCCTTCCAGCGTTCGGGCCACAATCTGCCGCGCAGTTTGCAGGAACTCGGAGCCATCCTCGGCGAGGGCGAAGCCCCGGCTCACGATCTCCGGCAACGTCTCCGTGCGGCCGGTGTGACGGTTAATGGCGATGATCGGCAGCACGATGCCATCCTCCGAGAGGTGGCGCCGGTCGCGGATCACCATCTCCTGAACCACCTCGTCGACGGATCCGGAATCAATGCAGACGCGGCCCACGGGTACGCGGCCGGCCTTGCGCGCGCCGTGGTGATCGATTTCCAGAACATCTCCCGATTCCAGCAGGAAGGTATCCTCCAGGCCCGCAAACCGCAGGTGCTCGGCCAGACGTGCGTGCTTGGAAAGCTGGCGGAACTCCCCGTGAATGGGAACAAAATAGCGCGGACGCACCAGATTCAGCACCAGCTTCAGTTCCTCCACACTGGCGTGCCCGGAGACGTGCAGCGGCGGATTCATCGACCCGTACAGAACGTCGGCGCCGCGCCGCGCCATGTGGTCAATCATGCGGAAAATGGCCTTTTCATTCCCCGGAATGATGCGCGAGCTGAGCACCACTGTGTCCCCTGCTTCCACCGAACAATTCTTGTGATTGTCCACAGCGACTCGTGCCAGAGCCGACATCGGCTCGCCCTGAGTTCCAGAAATCAGGATGGCAACCTTCTCCGGCGCCACGTCCATTGTGTCTTGCGGCCGCAGGAGGATGCCGTCGGGGATTTCGAGCAGACCGAGCGAGTGCGCGATCTCCGTGATGGTAGTCATGCTGCGGCCGAGAACGGACACGCGCCGGTTGTACTCCGCGGCCAGGTCGAGCACCAGCTGGATGCGGTGAATGGAGGAACTGAAGCACGATACCACGACGCGCCGCTCGGACCGGCTGAAGACTTCTTCCATACGCGGGCGCACGGCCCGCTCCGATTCGGTATATCCCGGGCGGTCGGCATTGGTTGAATCAGACAGGAGTAAAAGGACGCCTCGCTTGCCGTAATCGGCTAGGGTGTGTAGATCGAACAGCTCATTGTCGGTGGGCGTGGGATCCACCTTGAAATCGCCGGTGTGGATGATCACGCCCATCGGCGTGGTGATGGCTAGCGCCACTGCGCTCACGATGGAATGCGTCACGTGGATGAATTCGATTTTGAACGGGCCGATATCCACGGTCTGTTTCGGACGAACTTGGATGAAGCGCGGCTCCTGCTCGAGTTCATATTCTTCGAGCCGCCGGTCGACCAGGGCCAAGGTAAAATCCGTGCCGTATACGGGCACGTCGATCTCGCTGAGGAAATACGGCACTGCGCCGATGTGATCTTCGTGACCATGCGTCAACACCAGCGCGCGGACGTGCTGCTGGTTTTCCTTCAGGTAACTGAGGTCGGGCATTACGAGGTCCACGCCCAGAAGTTCGGCATCCGGGAACATCATCCCGGAGTCGATCACGATGATGTCGTCGCCGAACCGGAGCGCAGTCATGTTCATGCCGAACTCGCCCAGCCCGCCCAGCGGCACGATTTGGAGTTTGTGGTCAGTCATTCACTTGTAGCTTTCAACCATCAGCTTTCAACCTTCAGCCTTGCCGTCGGCACTCGCACGAGAGCGGTCTTTGGCTGAGAACCGACCGCTGATTGCTGACAGCTTTCCTCATCGGTACCCCGCGGCTTGCAGCTCAAACAGTTCGGCATATCGGCCGCCGAGCGCGACCAGTTGCTGATGCGTGCCGTGCTCTTCGATGACGCCGCCCGCCAGGACGAGAATGCGGTCCGCCATGCGCACTGTGGAAAACCTGTGGGAAATGAGCACTGCCATGCGCTCACGCGTAAGATCGGCAAAGCGCTGGAACACTTCGTATTCGGCGCGTGCATCCAGCGTTGCCGTCGGTTCGTCCAGAATCAGCAGCTGCGCATCGCGCATGTACGCGCGACCCAGCGCGAATTTCTGCCACTCGCCCCCCGAGAGATCAACGCCACCCTCGAAACGCCGGCCGACCATCTGATCGTAACCCCTAGGCAGCCGGTCGATCACGCCCTTGGCGAGGCTCTTATAGGCAGCCGTTTCGATCCGGGCCCGGTCGTCGAGCGATTCGAGTTTGCCGAATCCTATATTCTCTCGGGCCACCATGTCATAACGCAGATAGTCCTGGAAGATCACGCCGATTTCGCGCCGCAGGTCCTCGACATCGTACTCGCGCAGATCGACGCCATCCAGCAGAATGCAGCCTTCGGTGGGATCGTATAGGCGCGCCAGCAGCTTCACCAGGGTGGTCTTGCCAGCCCCGTTTTCGCCGATGAGCGCCACCTTTTCCGCCGGTTCCAGCCGAAAATTAATGTCTCTCACTACCAACCGATCGGAGCCCGGGTACGCGAAGGCAACATTGCGGAACTCGAAACCGGACCGGATCGGGCGCGGTGCCGGGATCATAGCAACCCCGAGGCGCGGTTCCGAACGAATGGTCGGCTCCATTTCGAAGAATTCGAACAGGTCCTTCAGGAACAGCGCCTGCTCCGAAATGTCATTGAACCCCGCCAGGAGTCGCTCTATATAGGTGCGGGAACGCGAAAACGCCCCCGTTAACAAGGTGAAGGTGCCGATTGAGATGCCACCCGCCAGCGTCTTGAGCAGCACCACGGCATATGCCCCGTAATAGCCGCCGGTCGAAATAAGGTTGAGCGCGGAACCTACCGTGGCGCGGCGAATGGCCAGCGATTTGTTCTCGACATAGATCTCATCCGAAAGCTGATGGTAGCGGTCCGCAAGATAATCCCCGAGCCCGAAGATTTTGACCTCCTTGGCGCTCTGCACGCTCGCGCCCAGCAGCCGCAGGTAATCGAGCATGCGGCGCTGGGGGGTCCAGCGGTAGAGAACCGAGTAGGCCAGTGTTGTGAAATGCGTCTCGCCGAGAAAAGCGGGAATCACTGCCGCCACGAGCAACGCCATCAGCCAGGGTGAAAAAACGATCAGTAAGCCGGATAAGGAAATCAGACTGATAAAGTCCTGGCCGAGGCTCAGGAGGGCGGCGAGCAGTCCCAGCCGGCCTGTGGTCTGGCGGCGAGCCCGCTCCAATTTGTCGTAAAACACGGGGTCTTCAAAGGATGCCAGGTCCAGCCGGCTGGCATGGCGCATCAGCCGGACGCTTACGCGGTTCGTGAACCGGTCGCCCAGTAGGCTGTCACACAAAGTATTCGCCCTGCCCAGGATATCGCTGGTTACGGCCAGCAGCAGTTCCAGTGCGACCAGCTTCCAAATCGCTTCCAGAGTGCCTGTTCCCCGCGAAATCCGCCCCACCACGGCATCCAAAATCAGTTTCGAGACCCACAGCATGGCAGCCGGGAGCAGCGCTCTAAGCAGGCGGAGACAGACACTCGTCAACACCAGCGGAGGGCTGGTTTCCCAGACCATCCGAAGCAGTGGCCTGACATAGCGTAGGGATGCCAACCGGTCGGACCAGGACAGATCGCGGTTTGGGGCCGCGACCGCGTGGGGAGACATAGACTCAGTGTAACAGCAATGTTTCCTACGAAATACAAATGCTCACCCCGAGAGGTGAGCATTTTTCCCTGTTCTACCAGGGTGATGTTCGATGGGAGAATCAGTTTCGACGGCATCGCAACCGTCAAAAACTTTGTAGTTGGATCTTATTTCCCAACGGCCCCCAAGTCAAGAAAAAATTCGGGCGGTCGCCGTTTCCAAGGTAACCTGCTCATGCAGGCCAACTTGCCGCGCGGGACTATGGAGGATGTTACAGCCCTGTATCGTACAAAATGTCCCTTTCCAGGCTGAGGATTTCTCTCCAAATGCAACAAAAAGCCTGATTTATGGAACATGTTCAGCGCTCCTCCAGGTGCAGCAGGATCATAGGATCAGCATCCGCGCCCCTTTTCCGATTGAGCAGGAACATGCGCAGCCCACCCGCGAAAAAGCCCGCTATCACACAGAAAACAATCAGTACGCCCGCAAAGACAACGATGTTATAGAGCATGCGGCCGGGGTTGTCGCTGGGCCCGGGGACGCGTTCGTTCAGGGTGATTTGGGCCTCATAACGCACTTGCGCGAGCAGCCGCTCAGCGGCATCCGGGTCCGGGGGATCCAGGATTACGGCCACCAGAGGCCCGCTGCGTTTTACAACGGCGCCCTTCAGCCCTTCGAAATCGGCCTGTTTTTGCCTTGCAATCTGCGGCGTCGGATAGTCGAAAATCGCCAGCCTCATGCTCCCTTTTTGGGTTCGAAATGTTCCGAGTTGTGCCTCTGCTCCCAGGTGGAAAGCCGCCAGCGATGGGGAAATCCCCGGATCGAACTTCGCCAGACCAGCCGGCCCGACTACGTACCGCTGACTGCTAGGCACCAGGTTTTCTGAGGGAAGAAATCCCGGAAGGCTGGGCAGAGGGGTGGCATCCACGTTGCGCAAACCATCCAATAGTGGCGCAAGTTCTTCGGATGGCGGTTTAAATCCTTCAAAAACCAAGAGATAATTGCCGCGCACGATCATCAATTGCTTGGCTGTCTGGGCCGAAAGTTCAGCTAAAGGATGAGGCTTGCCATCGGGAGGCCGCTGCCAGTCGAATGCCGCCATGGCCCCGGTTGTGTCAGTGAGCCGGTACGCCACGGCCGTAAATTTCCTGTTTTCTTTCTCGAAAGTAGCGGTTTCGGACTCCTTCAAGCCGTATTCGTCCCAGAGCGCCTGATCGGAGAGCCGCGGAACGTCAGTCCCGGTGCGACGCCAGTCTCCAATCGCGTCCGGCCAAATGGCAGCCGAAGCAAGCAGAGGAAACGTCAAGAACAAAACGAGCCGCATTCACTTATTAGACGCCAGAAATCAACGTCTGGTGTAAGTTCCGGCGTTGTATACTGTTTTCATCCTTATGCGAACCTCCGCGCTGCTATTCTGCCTGGTTTTCTCTCTCGCCCCGCTTGGCGCGCAGAACGATCGGGGCGTAATCGCCGGAACGGTCTCCGATCCCTTCGGAATGCCCGTCGCCAATGCTCCGGTTCAAGCCAAGACCACCGCAGACGGGCACGTTTTCAAGACGACCAGTGGAAAGAATGGCCAGTTTATACTGGCGGACTTGCCCGCCGGTGCCTACGACGTTACAGTGAACATCCCTGGGTTAAGGACGTATGACCGCAAAGGGATGACTGTTGCCGCGGCCAAGACCGCCCAACTTGAAATCCGGCTGGAAGAAGGGTCGCAGCTGAGCACGCTGGGCGAAGATCCGACTGCTATCGCCGCCGACGAGAAGAAACACGCACCGCCCACGGGACCCGCGCCCCGCACGGTTGATGGGAAACCCGACCTTTCGGGCCTCTGGTGGCGGCCTGTAACCGCTGACCCGGGCAAGCCGCAATTTCAGGCACGCGCGCTGGCCGTTGCTAAACAGCGCATGGAAACGAACCGCAAGGATAGCCCGCAGTCGCATTGCCTGCCGGGAGCCGTGCTCCGGCTGGGGCCACTTTATGAACTCGTCCAAAGCCACGATCTCCTGGTCGAAATCTCGGACGACGACTACCCAGGGTTCCACCAGATTTACCTCGACGGTCGCGCTCATCCCAAAGATCCCAACCCGGCATGGTACGGCCACTCCATCGGTCGATGGGAAGGCGACACTCTGGTTGTTGATCGCGTTGGTTTCGATGACCGTGTCTGGCTCGATCAGGATGGGCACCCGCACTCCGACAAACTGCACGTCGTGGAACGCTATCGCCGCCCCGATTTCGGTCACCTGGAGACCGTGATCACCGTTGAGGATCCAGCCGTGCTCGAAAAACCGTTTACGATGGTTCAACGTTCGGACCTCGCCCCGACCGAAGAAATCCACGAGTTCATCTGCAATGAGAACGAGCGGGACGCCTCGCACCTGATCGGGAAGTAAGCGCAAGCCGGCGGGTTGCCGCTTGGCCTGGCTTCTCTGCTTGAAGCAGCGCGAACAGCACTACAGTGAAAACGTATCCCTGTTGAACGCAGCGAGCCGGTGCGCGTAGCCGACCTGCTTCCCCCGCCGCATTAATAACGGGTTGTCGCCGGTGTGATTCCATTGGGCGCTGATGCAGGGAAGTACCTTCACCGGCGATACGACCGCGGGAGCTAGCAAATTCAGTGGCCGTACTTCTTTTCGCCGGCTTCGATCCGCACTGCCAGCCGGTTCTCGGCCGGTGGCAGCGGGCAAGTGGCGTAGGGCGTGAACGCGCACGGCGGATTGTACGCCTTATTGAAGTCGAGCACGACTTTACCGTCCTGTGGCGGAGGCGTATCGAGGAAGCGTCCGGCGCCATAGGTCTCTTTGCCGGCGGTCAAGTCGTGGAAGACAAAGAAAAGATCTTTCGAGCCCGGATCATCCAGCACCGGACGCAGCCGATATTGCCGCCCCTGCAGCGTAAAGACAACATAACCGGGGCTATCCTCCGGCTCCGTCTGCCCCAGAATATTCGTAATGGGGACCTTCCGGAAATCGGCCACGAACTGGGCTGTTATGCGGTATTCTTCGCGCGGCGGAAAATATTCGAGCCCGTGAAACTCGCGCAAGAACTGGCTCTCCGGGTCCTTCATGCGGATCGCGAAGCGCCCGCCCCGCTCGATTACATAGAGGTGCAGCCGCCCCGCATCGGCTCTATCGTCGCTATCGGGGCGCAGTTCCCGGCTTCGCCCGTCCATCGTCACGGAAACCTTGCCGTGATGCACTTCGAAAACGCCCGCGCGCGAAGGGCCTGCGGGAAGGGCGATATCGTTCTTGGCATCCGCTCCGAACGCGTTCTGCCCATCGTGCAGCCAGAAAAGCCCCGTCACCGTCAGCCAGCCGCCATCGCGTCGCAGCCCTGCTTCGCGCCTCTGACGCCACTCCGCGATCTCGGTCTGAAATGAGACCGCCGCCAACAGGGGAACGGCCATCGCCACCAACACAAGTTTCGAAAGGCCCATCAGACTTCTCCCGGATTTACGAGTAGCTGCTCGAGCATTCCCGCGAATTCTCCCGACTTGCGGTCTACGCGCTCTTTGAGCGAGCTGAGATCGCGTTCCAGGGTTTGCAGCTTGTCCGCCAGATGAAGGCACGCCAGCACTGCGATCCGGGTAGAATCGGCATTGGGAGCCTTGGCGGCAATCGAAAGCATCAGATCGTTGACGCGGGCGGCTACTTCTTCCACCTCCCGCGGATTACCGGCAGTCAGCAGCGTGTAGGGGACGCTCAGGATGGTGACGCGGACCGCCTGCTTTTCGGATGTGCTGCCGTCCATCGAGGCTCCCGGCTGCGGCTACGACTCACTCAGCTGATCGATCTGCCCCAGCAGCTTCTCGATCCGTTGCCGGACCTGCTTGCGCTCCGCCTGCAGGTTTCGAACCTCTTCCGCCAGACGGGCGGCCTCGCTCTTGGAAGCAGCGGCCTGCTCCAGGGCTGCGTCTTTCTCCGTGCGCAGCCGGGCGACTAGTTGAACCGCCTGCTGGATGCGCAGTTCCAGACTGCTTAATGAATCGGTCTCCTGCTCCACTGGGGTCATGCTTTGGCTTCAGCCTTTTCAAGACCTGCCTTGGCCGCATCCACCAGTTGTCGGAAGGCGGCATCGTCTTTAAGCGCCACTTCGGCCAGCACCTTGCGGTTCAAATCCAGCCCGGCTGCTTTGAGTCCATGAACGAACTTGCTATACGAGATTCCGGCGTCCCGGCAGGCGGCATTAATCCGGACGATCCATAAGGCGCGGAAATCCCGCTTTTTGTTCTTACGGCCCGTATATGCGAACTTCAGGCCGCGCTCCACCGCCTCCTGGGCTGCCCTATATAGCTTGCTCTTAGTTAGGAAATACCCGGAAGCCTGTTCCAGGGTCTTCTTTCGGGACGCCCTGCGATGCGTCCCGCGTTTTACTCTAGGCACGTTTCGTCTCCTTCTGGTTTATTGTTCGGCGGATCGGGCACGTGCGGCGCTCCGTCCGCGTCACTGGCTCCTAATTAATAGGGGAGCATGCGCCGCAGCGTGGCTTGGTCGGCCGGATCGGCGACCACGCTTTGATGCAGCTTTTTCTTTCGCTTGTGCGGTTTCGAGGTCAGAATATGACGGCCAAAGGCATGATTGCGAACGATCTTGCCCGTGCCCGTCTTCTTGAACCGCTTGGACGCACCTTTGTGGGTCTTCAGCTTCGGCATAGAATTCCCCTGGATCGAAACAGGAAGTAAACAGTATAACACACGGCCATTTAGTAGCTGAATGGGTTCGGCCCTTAATCAGCGATAGTTTCCCGCCTGTCGATCCCTTCCCCTTACCGGCTCGCCGATTTGCGTCGCGGGCTTCAGGCCCTGTTTGCCCGATTAGTTCCCCGGGGGACCGCGGTTTCCGCCTGGAAAGCTTCAGCTTTTACTCCGTTCGCCGGGAGCGTCAGCAGAAAAGTCGTGCCCCTCGGCGTGCTCGAGGCTACCGAAAGGTCTCCTCCATGATCCAGCCCGGTCTGGCGCGAGAGCGCCAGACCGAGGCCCATACCGCTGCGTTTGCCGGCTGTGGCGAACGGCTCGAACAGGTGCGCTTTGACTTCCTCGGGTATGCCCGGCCCGGTGTCCTCCACGGCAACCACGGTGGTGTGGTCGTTGAGCTGGGCGCTGACCGCTACAGTGCCCCCCTCGGGCATGGCCTCGATCGCGTTGCCGATCAGGTTTTGGAATACGCGCTCCATGGCCGAGCGGTCGAGCGGCAGTTCGAGCTGCTCCGGCACTTCGCAGCGGATCGTCACGTGGCGCATCGCCGCCTCGTCGGCAAGCGCGTCCGATGCCGCCAGCACCACGTCGCGCAAGCGGCATAGCTCCTGCCGCCGCGCCACTCCTTGTCCCCATCCACGTGTCGCATCGGCGAGTTCTTGCAGCATCGCCAGGATACGCCGCGAAGAATGGTAAATGCTCCCCGCCAGGCGCTTCACCTGCGAAGAGGAGAGATCCGCATCCACCAGCATCTCCGCACCACCGTAAATCGCTGCCAGCGGGTTTCTCAGGTCGTGAATAATGGACGTCGAGAGGCGCCCCACGGTAGCGATCCGTTCGTGCCGGATCAGTTCGTCGCGCGCGTGACGGATGGAGGCGCACATGGAGTTGAACGTTTGGGCCAGCCGGCCCAGTTCATCCGATCCGCTTACGGGAACGCGTGCGTCGTAGTTCCCTTTGGCGATCTCCGTAGCCGCGCGGTCAAGCGCGTTCACCGGCCCCACGATACGCCGCGCCAGAAGGTAGGTAGCTCCCAGCCCGAGAAGGACCGCCAGCAGCCAGATGCCCAGGATCTGCATCCCCAGCGCGTTTATGCGCCTCCCGGTGCCTTCATACGACTGCAGAATCCGCAGCTCCCCAGCGGGGGCGCCGCTAATGTCTTCGAGCGGCTTCACCAGCTGCGCGTATTGCATGCCGTCGATGCGCACCTGCGTGTTAGCTCGCTGGGGTACGGGGGCGCTGGCCGGCAGCGTCGAGGCGATCACGCGTCCGCCCGAAAGAAACACGAAATCGCTCCCGGTCGATTTCTTCAATTCCCCTGCCAGTTGCCCGTCCACTTCGAAACCGGCAACCAGCACGTTGAGCAGCCCCGGTCCTTGCGCCGAATCGACATACACCGGCGTGAACACCATCTGGAACAGCCGGCCATCCTCCACCAGAAACCCCGTCGACTGGTCCGGGAAATGGCTGAGCGCCGCCGCCATCGGCAACACCGGCGCGCCGAGCGTGTTCGCCTGTCCCAGGGATGCCAGCACGCGGCCTTCGGGCGCGGTCACAAAAAACACCGTACGGCTGGGAGCCACGGCATCCCAAAGTTCGGCTGCCGTATCGCGGATGGTGGCCCGGTCGCCCGTTCCGAAGGAGGCCCGAACAGCGGCGCTGCGGCTCAGGATCAGGCTCACCGATTGCAGCCGTTCGGCGCGCGCCTCCCACAGAGACTCATATGCCCGCAGGCTCGTGGTTGCTTCTTCCTGAAGCATAGCGGATGCGCTCCGCACCAGGTGATTCTGTACCAGCAACGCCGTCAGCACCAGCAGGGCTGTGATCAGCACAGAGGTGGAAAGCAGCACCTTCCAAAGCAGAGTCACTGGCCTGAGTCCGTACATCGTTACTGCCTTGTTGCAGGATACACGCTGCGATCGTCCGGCGGCGGCGTGTATTCCCGCCCATATTTGTTCTTGTGCGGTATGGCCAGGTAGCCGGTTTCGGAGATCACGGCATCCGGCAACTCAATTCGCTCCTGCTGCACGTTTACCGTGCGCCGCAGCTCCGCCAGGGTGGCGTCGGTGGCACGTTCGTGGAAGAGCCGCAGCTCGTATGCGCCTTGCGGCACGCCGGCGATTTCGAACCGCCCGTCTTGCCGGGTGACCGCGAACAGAGTCGTATCCATTACAGCGATGACAGCGCTCATGGTGGAATGAATGTTGCAAAACACCCTCACGAAGCCCGGTCGGGTGAACCGGATGCTGCGCGATTTACCGGGCGGATACAGGCCGATATCGAAAAGTTGGCCGTCGTAGGCCGAGAACGCGTTATGAAAAATCGGGTCGAGATTCGGAAAATCGACCGTCGTTCCCACGGTAATCGCAAGCACGTGAGGCTCGAACATCTTATCCCTCTGAAGCATCTTCACGCGTTGCGTTGAAAGCTGCGGTGCGCTTCCGGGCCGCTCCAGCCAGACCACCACCCCGGAATAGTCCGAGAGCGATCGTCTTGCGCGCTCGCGCGAATCGCGCAGGCTCACGCGGCCCGTCACCGTAGCCGCGGGCAACGCGACGGCCAGCAGGCCGCTAAAACAGGTACGCAAAAGCCAGGTCATAATGCCGGTTATTCCGATCTCCGAAGTCTATGTACGTAGTCCGCACGTACGACCATTCGAAACTCGCCAGCACGTTGGACATGATCCGATAAATCATGTTCGCGCCGTAATTCTGGTTCTTGGCGATCTGACCGCTGTCCACGTCTCGCCGCAAGTCGTTCTCCTGGCCCGCGAAGAAATTGAAGCTAAGGCGGCTGGTTGGTTGAAACTTAAATTGCGCCCAGCCTCCCGAACCGCGCACGGCGTACGGTGTTTCATCCGATTGGGCATGGCGAAGGCCGCCGATTACTCCCATGTTTTCGCCGTGAAACAACTGTCCTGTGAGATCGAAACGCCGGCCCAGGGGCACGCGCCAGTCGATTGACGCGATGCGCGAAGGGACCACCACTCCGCCAATATGCGAATCGCTAACGTGAAAACCAGGGGCGAACTCGAAGCGCGAATCCGTTCCGGCCTGCTTCCAGAAGACGAACCGGCCCTGAAGCGCCGGCCGTGAACCCGAGACAGTCTCCCCGCCCTCCTGCGCGTAAACCTGCGGTAACTCGCCTGTTTGGTAGACGCCGATCTGCGCGCGCAGTCCCGCCGTTTCCCCAAATTGGAACCGCTGCTCGACGCGCGCCTGCGGCGACCAGAGCCACAGGTTGCCTGCCCCGGTTAGCGGAGAAACGCCTACTTGCGCCAGCGAATCGGGCTCACGCGGCGCCAGAATAGGTTTATCCTGGCCCACCGTGAACGTCGTGTTCCTCCAGTCGAAATTGATGGAAGCTACCCGCAGCCGTATCATTTGGCCGAGCGCCGAGCCCGTGCCTCCGAAAAAATCCATGTATGCCGACCCGCTGACGTCCATGCCCGCGATTTTCTCCGGCGCCTGGAACTTCAGGCCTATGATGGTCTGGCGCAGCGAGGCGCCGTACGGGCGCGGATCATTTTCTAGCGAGGCGGACGTCGGATATTCTGCTTCCTCGGCGTGGCGGCCGTTGCGATAGGTATTGAAGAGAACCATCCCGGTGAGCTGGACCGGGCTGCGGTGGTCGCTTTCCACCTTGCTTTGAGCCAGCTCGCGAATTTCCTGCTCCGCCACACCCAAGCGTTCCGGCACCGGCGCTTCGGCGGCCGTTTCGGTTGGCTCCTGCTCCGCGGGCGGGACATTCACTGTCAACGGCGTGGTAGCCTTGGACACCTGTTCCCGCAAGGCTTGAATCTCCGAAAGCAAGCTCCGGTTCTGCTGCTCCAAAACATCCAGGCGCTCCAGAATGCGCGCCATCTGATCGCGATTCAGGTCTTGGGCTCCTGATACCAATGGAAAAAAGGCCAGGAGGGCCAGACCACGGTTATGTCTCACGGATCAACTCCTCGATCTTCTGCCGTACGGCAATGGGCGAATAAGGCTTAGGGAAGAACGCGTTGGCTCCTAACCGGAGGGCGCGCTCATGGGTGGCGGGGTCGGCATCCGCGCTGGTAACGACGATCGGAAGGGCCGCCATACGAGGCTCGGCCCGAATGCGCCTGATCAATTCCAACCCGTCCATGGCGGGCAGGTTGATATCTGTGATCAGTGCTGCAACCGGGCCGTCGCGAAGGATCGCCAGGGCCTGCTCCGCAGTGAACGCATGCTGGAACGGAGGGGCGCCGGCCCCCTCAAACGCTACTGCCAGGGTCTCGCTGCATTCCAGTTCGTCCTCCACCAACAGCACCTTTGGCCGCACGCTCCTCCCCAGTCACGGTATAAAGCGATATCCCACCCCATGCATCGTGACGAAGTGCCTGGGCGTTTCGGCATCGGGCTCGAGCTTCTGGCGCAGTCGCACCACGTGGGCATCCACCGTCCTCGTGTTGGGGAAGGCCTCGTATCCCCAAACGGAATTCAGCAGCACATCGCGAGTCAGTGGACGGTCCGGATTCTGCAGGAAGAAGGCAAGTAGCTTGAATTCGGCCCGCGTCACCTTGATCTCATCTCCCTTGCGCCGGACCACGTGGCGTTCAAGATCAACTTCCACATCCGAAAACGTGATCACCTGGTTGGTCTCGGGACTGCTTCTACGCAGCAGCGCGCGGATGCGCGCCAGCAGCTCCCTCGTGCCAAACGGCTTGACCACGTAATCGTCGGCCCCCATTTCCAGCAGCAGCACTTTATCGATTTCGTCGCCCACCGCGCTCAGCACAATAAGCGGCGTGCGCATCCCGGCTGCGCGGATCCCCTTGCACACATCCACTCCGCTCAGGCCCGGCATGCGAAGATCGACTACGATAAGACTCGGCCGCGAGGAAAACGCTTCCTGCAGTCCGGTTTTGCCATCGGCCGCCGATACGGCGCGAAAACCCTCGTTTTCGAGCATCACGCCGATCACCTGCCGAATGGCCTCATCATCGTCGATCACCAGGATCGTCTGCATCGCCTGCAAGTCGATTCTATCGAATTCCGCAGGGCCTGATACAGTTTGGGGCGTCAACGTTTCACCTCCTTTTTGCATCTTTTCGCTTACAATTCACGCTACACTGCGGACGTTCGCCGTTTGCGGCTGAAACCGGCATCCCGACCCGAACACGGTTTCGATGTACCTGTGCCCCAGCGCCCCGAGCTTTTTGCGGACGCGCGCCAGGTGAACATCCAGCGTGCGCGTGCGGACCTGGTCGTTATAGCCCCACACCGCGGCCAGCAGTGCCTCGCGCGGCAGGATTTCACCCGCGTGTCCCGCCAGAAAAGCCAGCATCGCGTACTCCTTACTGGTAAGTTCAACCGGCCGCGATTCCAGCATCACAGTGCGGTGGCTGTAGTCGATTGTCAAATAAGCGTCGCGATAAGCGACGCGCTCTTCGTTTGGCATCTGAACCGGTGCCATAATGCCCCCTTTCTGGAATCGATGGTACGGGGGCGGACGGACGGCTGTCGTTCCGAGAATGTAAATGGTTTGTAAATGTTAAACCGGTGGGGTAGGCGCTTCCGCTTCCGCCTGCCAATGCTGCACATGAGCTCTCAAGTCTCTGAAACCCTCTCAAGCCTTTTGCTCTCTGCACCTTTGCTTGACTGCTAATTCCGCCCTGTGATAGCCTCCTCGTTGCCAAACTACGGAGGGATTCCATGCTCGCAATTGACGAGAAGACCATCACGGACGCCGCGCTGGATCAGATGTCGGCTACGCCTGATCCGCGCTTGAAGCAGATCATGGCGGCGCTGGTTCGCCATCTGCATGCTTTCGCCCGCGAAGTGGACCTCACGCCGGAAGAATGGCTCGATGGCATCAAGTTCCTGACCGCAGTCGGCCAGAAATGCACCGAGTTCCGCCAGGAGTTCATCCTGCTCTCCGATACCCTGGGCTTGAGCGCCTTGGTCAATGCCATGCACGACCGGCGTGCCCTGGAAGACGCCACCAAATCCAGCCTTCTGGGCCCTTTTTATCGCGGCGATTCGCCAACCCTGCCTCTTGGCGCGTCGATCGTCGGCAAGGGGAAGGCCCCGGACACGGTGATTTACGGGCGGGTCGAGAACAGTGCCGGGGAAGGCATCGCCAACGCCTCCGTAGAGATCTGGCAGCCTGACGAAGAAGGCTGGTACGACCTGCAAAAGCTGGACCCCTCCGAAATGGATCTTCGTGGCCGGTTCTACACCGATTCCGACGGCCGCTTCCATCTCCGCACCATTGCACCCACAGGCTACATGATCCCCATGGATGGTCCTGTGGGCGATATGATTCGCGCGCAGCGGCGGCACGGCTACCGCCCGGCCCATATCCATTTCGTAGTGGGAGCGCCCGGCTACCGCGAAGTCGTCACCGCGCTCTACCTTACGGGCGATCCGCATCTGGATTCCGATACGGTCTTCGGCGCTTCCGAATCGCTGGTGGTCGGCCTCAACCCGGGTGACCCCGCTTCGCCTTGCCCGGATCTCCAGAGCGTCCGTTTCGACTTCCGCCTCGCGGCGCTGGCCGGCGCGGCCACCTCCGGACGCGTGGGCGCCGATCCTTCCCAAATCCTCCAGAAGGCGGCGCACTAGATAACTAATGCGGATGGCCAGAAGTTTCACGTCGAAGCCGAAGAACTCTTTCTCTGTGTCCTCCGCCTCCTCTGCGCTCTCGGGCTTTGGTTTTAAGAACTCTGTGTCGCTGCGTCTCTGTGGTGAATTGAGGTTTTCCCCGTGAAACAACCCGCTTTAGGTATTGCCGCTTCGCTCCTGGTGATGGCTGTTGCCCTTGGCTTCATTTCGCTTTTTTCCGGCGCAACATTTATGAGCTGGGTGGCGTATTGCACCATCTGCTTTATTCCCATGGAGGTTGTGATCGGGATTACGTGGGGCACCAATCACCCGGCTTTCGCCGGGGCCCGCTCCCAGCCAGCCAAAGGCCTGCTCCTGATTCTCGTTAGCCTCGCCGCCGGCGCGGTGGTCGCGTGCGTGCACTTCTTTGCTGCAGGCGCCGGCGCTGCTCCGCCGCCGCCCATGGCCGCCCAGTGCATCATCACTTCCGTGATCACTACCTTCTGGTTGGCCGTTATGTTCGGCGGCTGGCCGTTCGTCAATTTAATCAAGAATCCGTTGGGCGCCGGGCTCACCATGCTGGTTGCTTGTTACGTCCTTAATTACCTGCTTTTCCGGCTGCTTTTTGACTATGGCTTCATGCAGGGCGCACCTGTCTATGTCGCGGCTGCCGATCCGCACGGGTTATTCAACGCCTGGAATGTGCTGGTCTTCGAGATGGCGGCCTTGGCCGTCTTATTCCTTGTCCTCAATTTCGATTTATGGCCCTTCACGACTTCCCCGGCCATGATGCGCCAGCCCGTCTTGGGCCTTCTTTGGACCGCCGCCGCTCTGGTGATTGGCGGTATCGCCTATTATCTCGGTGTCAATGTCGGCGGCATGGATCTGGTAGCCTTCATGGTCCAGGTGCCCATACCGTTCATCTTCGGCACCATTATCGTCCTCAACATGTTTCAGGGCTCGCTGTTCGCCAAGCTCCAGCAGCCCCTCCGCGGCGTTCTCAATAGCATCGCTTCGCTGGTGATAGGAGAGGTGCTTGCCCGCGTCTACGGCGCTCTGGCCCCCATGGTCACCGGGACCGTAAATCCTGGCCCCCCGGCTTACGAATACGAGATCTGGCTGGCGTCGGCGCTATTGGGTGTGACCTTCCCGTTCCTGATCTTCTTCGCCGAGTTCTTTCGCATGTGGCCGCTCCAGCGCGCCGACGCTCTCGCCGTTCGCGAACAGGCCGCTTCCGGCCGCGCGTGATCAAATCCCGTTGGTCCGACGTCTCGGTCTCTGAAAGTCTGCTGTTCGCTGCCTCAGTCGGCGCCGTGGCGATTTATGTCGTTGTCGGCGCTGGCCGGCCTATCTGGTTGGATGAAGCCAAGACCATCTTGATCGCCAGATGTTCGTTCAGCGGCATTGTGGAGGCACTGCGGCACGAAAACAATTTCCCGTTCTATTTCTTCCTCCTCTCTGTCTGGATGCGGTGGTTCGGAGACTCAGAAATCGCCTTGCGTATCCCCTCCGCGATCTTTTATCTTGCCGGCGGAGCGGCCGCGTTTGCGCTAGGCCGGCGGGTCTCATCCGCAAGCCGCGGCGCCTGGTATAGCGCCCTCTTCTATTTGTGCAGTCCGCTAGCCGTTCTCCAGGCGCAGAACATCCGGATGTATTCCCTTCTAGGATTGCTCTCCGCTCTTTCCACGCTGGTTTTTATCCGGCTGTTCTTTGACAATGATCGCTCCGCCAAAACTCGTGCCCTGTTCGTTCTAGTTAACGCCGCCGGAATCCTGACGCACCTTTGGTTTGCATTCGTCCTGGCTGCCCAACTGCTGGCAGTGATGGTGTTTCAGCGGGAACGGTTGCGAGCGTGCCTCACCGGCATGTTCATTGCAGGACTGCCGTTCCTGGTACTCTGGGCTGGGCCGCTCCGCGACCAAATCCACAACCGCGCCACCGACTGGATGGCCCTGTACCCGGCCCGCCTGTTGGTTTTCGCTCCGCTCGAATTCTACGGTTTCTTTATAGCGTCGCTGTACTACACGTTGGCAACCTATGCCTGGGCTTCCGCCGACGAGGGCAGGCGAGCGCCATTACGCGCAGAACGTAAGATCCCTCTGCTGTTCCTGATCTTCGCCGCTAGCATGGCCTTTCCCCTTCTGGTTTCCCTCGTCCGCCCGATCTATTCCCCCGGCCGGTACGCCATAATCGCGCTGCCCCCTCTGGCGGTTTTGCTGGCGGCGGTGTTCTCAAACCTGTTCCCACGGGTTCTGGCGCCGCTCCTCTGCTTTCCATTGCTAGCTCTCGGAGTTGTAAACCAAGTGGTCCACCGTAATGATGTTGTGAACGCGGACTCGCCCGCCGGCCAGTCCGATCGTGCGACGGCGCAATTCCTCCTCCAGCACGCCGCTCCTGGCGATGCCATCGTCTTGACCAGCACAACGCAACCCGCTGCCGATTACTACCTCCGCCGCGCCGATGCCTTGGGCCGATTCGTCGAAGTCAGTTTTCCAAAGGAAGGGACGCACCCCGGCTCGGAGGATTCTGTAGTAGCTCCTGAACGGCGCGGCGCTCTAGAGGCAGAAGCTCGCGCGACCGCAACCCGCCTCGCACAAACCGCCGCATCCGGCCACAAGGTCTGGTTGTATGACGGCGGCGGGCTGGGCGACCTGCTCGACTTACTCAAACGTCATCTCAATTCCGTGCTTCCGCAGCCTCGTGTGCATCTGTTTTCCGGCCCAAACCACGATCGCATCCTGGAGTATCATGGAGCGGGCTCTTAAGTTCCGCTCGCGGTAGACTGTATGGTGGCTCGCCAACCGCAGTTAGCTTAGACCCTAGATGCATATCAGTTCCGCGCCGCAGCCGCTTCCCATTCAACGGGAGGCCCTCCCGATGGACTCTCGCGAGCGCGTCTTTTACCTTTTCCTGACTGGTTGGGCGATGCTCAGGCTGTGGGTGTTGCCCATCCGCTCCAGCTTCTGGCTCGACGAAACCGGCACGTATTGGGTAATCAAGGACGGCTTGGCTAACGCTGTCTCCCGGGCGATGAACTGGTCAGGGCAGTCCCCGCTGTATTACCTGATCGCCTGGCTCGCCCACCTCGCCCCCGGGCGCACCGAGGTGATGATGCGGCTGCCTTCGCTGATCGCCATGGTTCTCGCGGCCTGGCTGCTTTTCAGACTGGCGGCGCGCCTTTTCGACGCGGAAACCGCGCGTCTCGTAGTCCTGGTCTTCGCCTGCTCCGAGCAGGTGGCGTTCGAGGCCGCCGACGCGCGGCCCTATGCCTTGGCCCTCCTGCTGCTCATCGCCTCTGCATGGATGCTCGTCCGCTGGCTCGATTCCGGCCGGCTGCTCTACGCGACTGGCTATGTTTTGCTGGCAGCTCTTACGGTCTATGCGCACGTCATGGTGGCCATCGCGTTGGCTGCCCATGGGGTCTACGCGTTGTACCGGATCCGCGATAAAGCTGCGGTCAGACCTCCCGCTCTGCTGGCTGCGTGGATAGCCATCGGGCTCCTGTCGCTGCCGCTGGTCCCACAATTGCGAGCCATGTACAGCACTCGCGGTTCCCACGCATTCTTCGGTGCGCCCAATGTCAGCGAGTTCCTGGCGGCAATGGCGCCTCCGCTTGTGGCTGCTCCTGTCGGTCTCGGGCTGCTGATCGGCTGGCTCGCTTCCGCTCGCCGCTCAGCGGAACGCGGCAGAAACCTTGCGGCACCCTGGGAGAATGTGATCCTTGCCGCATGTTGGGCGTTGCTGCCGCTTATCACCGTTTATCTCTTCTCCGTTTTCACCGGGAGCGATCTGTTTCTGCCCCGCTATTACGTCTCTGCCGCGCCCGGTCTGGCTTTATTGTTCGGCTGGTGGATGCGCGCGGCCGGAACCATTCCCGCACGGGCCATTGCGGCGGCGGTTCTTGTGATCTGTGCCAATCTCAGCTTCGGAGCCCCACAGCACGGAGATGCGGACTGGGCCGGCGCCATGGCCAAAGTCCGCGCGCTGGCCGCTGGCGGCGACACGCCCGTCCTGATGGCGAGCGGTTTTCTCGAAGCACGCGACCCCGATACGCTTACCACGCCAGGCTTGCAAGACGTGCTCTTCGCTCCGCTGGCACTATACCCACCGGGTAGAAGCATAGTCGCGCTCCCCATCCGCCTCGATGACAAATCCGAACGTTATTTGGAGACCATCGTCGAGAGGGATCTTCAGCACCGCGCGCGCTTCCTCCTGGTCTGTGAATGGCAACAAAGGGTCACGTATGACCTATGGCTTCGCGGCAGGCTCGCCCCTCTGGGTTTTCGTTCCGAGAGTCAGGGAAGTTTCGGCGACGTCGGCGTGTTTCTGTTCAGCCGCGGTGTCCCCGCCGGCCAGTAACGTCCGGCGGGTCAGGGCTTCCGCCCTGGGTGGGGCGTGGACCCCACCCCAACCCCGACTGTCTCGATTTGTAAGATCCGGCGTTTGGACTCGCTTTCCGCTTTTCCCAGCAGCGACTCCAATGACGGTTGCGGCCTCACCCGCATGAAGATCTGATAGGCGAACAGGCCGCGCCAGAGTCGGATCAGCAGGCAATTGATAAAAAGTAAAGCCCGGCTTACTTTGTTATCGCCGAGCGCCAATGGAAACGGTCCTGGAACACCCCTCGTCTCGACAATGTCGAACCCTGCCTGTTTCAATGCCCGCCGCAGCGAGCCGAACGTGAACAGGCGCGTATGAGTCATGTCCAGGATGCCGCGCTTTCCGTAGTTAAACTGTCCCACGATCAGCATGGCGCGCGTGATAAAGAAGCCCACGTTGCCAGTGCTGATGATCAACTCTAACGATGCGTTCGTCGAAAGCCTCTGCCGCAATTCCTCCAGGAACGCCTCCGGGCGGTTCAGGTGCTCGATTACGTCCAGCATGACCACCGCCTGGTACTGGTCCACCTCGATGGCCGGGATACCGGTATTGAGATCCCACAGCCGGAACTCGTCCAGGCTGCCGGCTTTGACCGGGTTGATGTCCATACCCATCACGTAGCAATGTTTCTGTTTTCGCAGCGCGGCCCCCAGGTAGCCGCCGGCGCAGCCAAGATCGAGCACTCTAGCTCCAGGCTGGATGCGGTCAAACGCCATCGTGTGGGGACTTTGGAAACTGAACTTCGGCGTGTATGGGCTCGTCTCGGCGGTCGCACAGTCGAAACGGCGATCGTAGAAGAGACTCATCTCCTGGAGCCGCGCTTTGATGGCGGCCATCAGGACGTTGCCGGCGTATTTCATGCCGTTCACATGGCAGATCTCGTCGCCATAGTAGGTGGGAATCGGCAGCTCACGAATCGTGCGGCCGGCGATCAGCAACTGGATAATGATCTCCGTGTCGAAATGAAAATCGTTGGAGTTCCGGTCGAATGGGATGGCGCGAAGCGCCTCCACGGAATAGACACGATAGCCGGAATGAAATTCGCTGAGGTTGGCGCGCAGCAGGCGATTCTCCAACCACGTCAGAACCTTGTTGCCGATGAACTTGTAGAGCGGCATGCCGCCCTTCAGCGCACCGCCACCGCCCGGGAGCATGCGCGAGCCCATCACGGCATCGGCTTCGCCCTGCCGGAGCGGTTCCAGCAGTTGCGGAAGGCATTCCGGAGCGTACTGTCCATCGCCGTGCAGTAACGCGACAAAATCGAAACCTTTTTCAATCGCGTAGTGATACCCAAGTTTCTGATTACCGCCGTACCCTTGATTTACCGGATTAAACAACGCGCGGACGGGGCAGGGCAAATGCCCCGCCTTGCTCACAGTGTGGCTCTCGGCGAAAGTCGCATCGCCGGAGGCGTCATCGATGATCAAAACCTCGACATCATAAATCTCCGCGAGGTCTCTGGGAATCCGCCGCACCACTTGGCTGATCGTCTTCTCCGCGTTGTACGCGACGATAAAGACCAGCACGCGCGGCCGCGAATAGGGTTGTCCGGAGGTATCGCGCACCTTGGGTGTAAGACCTTCGCCTTGCATCCGTCCGCGCCTCCTCGCGCGAACTGCGACGGCTGCCATAATAGCATGGCGCATACGGAGACCATGGCACAGATGTTGCCCATGTTGCGTGGCTCCCGTTGGAAGCGGAGCCTGCCCGCGGTAGACTGTAGCGGTGGCTCGCCAACAGCAGTGTGCCGCCCTCTTTTTCCTCGCCGGCATTGCGCTGGCGCAAGCTCCACCGGAGTCGCAAGCGCCAGCAGCCACCATGAAGCAGATCATGCTCGATCTGATCCATCCCGCCTCCAACGAAATTCTGCTCATCATCAACCGCGGTGGCCCGAAGGACGACAAGGACTGGGCCGCTGTTCGCCACTCAGCTCTCACGCTCAACGAATCGGGCGCCCTGCTCCTGCGCCGCGCGCCTGCGCACGACCTGGCCGAGTGGGCGAAAGACGCCAGAATGCTCGCGGATGCCGGCGCCGCAGCGTACAAGGCTGCGCAGGCGAAGGACGCCAGCGCGCTGGCCGCCACAGCCGGGCCCCTCGATCAATCCTGCACCGCCTGCCACAAACAGTACCGCCCTAACGTCTTTCCGAGCCTCGCCGGGGGCGGAGACCGCCGGCGCCACGTGGAGGTTCCCAATTGAACTACTCGCGCCGCAATTTCCTCAAGGCCGCCGGCTCGGGCATCGCCCTGACCGCCGCGGGAAGCGGTACCGTTATCGGCGTAGGCTCCGCCGCGACTCTGCCCGAGCCGATCACGGTAGAAAAGGCCACCTTCCTCATCAACGGGAAGTCCCACGTCGCCGAGTACGAAGCCCGCACCACACTGTGGGAAGTAATCGCCATGAAGGTGGGCCTCACCGGCACCAACCGCAGCTGCAACAGGGCCAGTTGCGGCGCGTGCAGCGTGCTCGTGGATGGCGTGCCGCTCTATTCCTGCCATACCCTCGCTACGGAAGCCGCGGGCAAGAAGATCCTCACCATCGAAGGAGTAGGCGATGAAAAGAATCTGCATCCGCTGCAGCGCATCGGGCACGCGCACGTCGCGGCGGATTGCGGCTTCTGCACGGCCGGCTGGGTGGTCACGGCCAAGGCGCTGCTCGACAAGAATCCCGATCCCACCGCCGACCAGGTCAAGGCGGCACTTGCGGGTCATATCTGCCGGTGCGCATCCTATCCGGCAATCATTCGTACCGTGCTCGATGCGGCCGCAGTCATGCGTCGCGCCAGAACCGATTTCGAGACAGGCCCCGAATCGATTGTCCACATCAAGCAGCCCATGGTGCGGGACTTCTCGACTAACGGCGGCCACTTGCCCGGCGACGAGCTGATCGAAGGACCGAGCAAGACGCGCACGCGCAAATGGCAAGGTTACCCGCCCGAAAATCTGCACGTGCTCGGCAAGCCCATGCCGCCGCTGCCCGAGGTCTCGGTCCCGCGCTTCACCGGCAAGGCCATGTATGCCAGCCGTGTGTGGTTCCCGGACATGCTCTATGCACAGTTCCTCACTTGCCCGCATCCGCACGCGCGCATCCGGAGCATAGATACGGCCGTGGCCGAGAAGATGCCCGGTGTGCGCCACATCCTTACGTACCAGAACGCGCCCAACCTGAACGCCTCGATCGCGATTTCCACGGCAGGCCGAGTGGTGGGTGGTCCCGCGCCCGCCGGCTTCCGCGCCATGCCAGGGCCGCTTCCACAGGAGCTGAACCTGCAGGGCGAAGTCGTGGCCATTGTGGCCGCCGACACGGAAGATCTCGCCCGCGATGCCGCTGACGCCATCAAGGTCGATTACGAAGTGCTGCCGTTCGCTGCGACGCTGAAGGACGCCATGGCGCCGAACGCGCCGGACCTGCGTGCAGGCAAAGGCAACCTGCTGCGACATGCCAACTCCCCCAAAGACTTTCCCAGGGCCACCTGGGCCGAGCAGCAGGGCGATCTCGAAAAGGGATTTGCCGAAGCCGACGTGGTGAAGGAGTTCACCTATCACTTCGCCGGCGGCGTCTCCGTTCCCATGCAGCCTTCGGGCAGCGTGGCCAAATGGGACGGGGACCGGCTCACCTTCTGGGGCATGGGCCAGGGCATCTACCCGGTGCGTGCCACGCTGGCCGCATCGCTCGGCATCGAGCCCTCGAAGATTCGCTTCATCAATAAGTGGAACGGCTCGACGTTCGGTGCGGCCCGTCTCGCCGCCGAGCGCTTCTATCCGCTGATCGCGCACATGGCCAGAGTCACCGGCCGGCCCGTCAAGGTCATGATGCCCAAGGACCAGGAACTGGCGCAGCTTCAGATCAAGCCCGAGATCATCACGAAATTCAAAGTGGGTGCGCGCAAGGACGGCCGCATCACCGCCATCGAACACGAAGTCCACGTGAGCGTGGGCGACCTCGAATCCGGCGGTCACGCCTCCACCCCCGGCAACGCCGCCAACCAGTTCGAGCTTTACACCTCGCAGGTGCCCAACTGGCGCTCGCAGTGGTGCGCCTATCGCACCAACGCTCCGCGGCCGGGTCCGTCGCGCAGCTATTACCAGCAGGAAACCAAGTGGTCGTGGGAAGTCATGATGGACGAAATGGCGGATACGCTGGGCATCGATCCCGTCCTGTTCCGCCTGATGCACATCACGCGGCCCAAGCCCGGCGACACGCGCTATCCCTATGATTCGTTCCCGTCCGTAGAAGTGCTCGAAGAGGGCGCGAAGGCGTTCGGATGGGATAAGCGCAATCCCGTTCCCGGGGGCGCTGCCGGCCGGTTCAAGCGCGGCTTCGGCATCGGCATGTCGCAGCATCACGGCGGCCTGATGGGCTATCACGAGGGCGAGGAGGCGTTCGCCAAATTGGCCGCGGCTCCTGGCGCGGCGGTGTTCGGCACCGAACTGGAACTGGGCACCGAGGGTTTCGTGACGATGAAGGTGGCGCTCCCGGACAGCGGTTCGAACGCGGCAACGGCGCTGGCACATCTTGTGGCGGAAATGCTGGGCTTCACCACGCGCGACCGGATCCGCCTGATCTGGGGCGATACGGATATCGCGCCTTCGAGCGACGAGTGGTTTGGCGGCCGCACCATTACGCTCCAAGGCGCGGCCATCTGCAGCGCCGCCGATAAATTGCGCAAGGATCTCCTGCAGCGCGCCTCGGCCGTTTTGAAAACCGACGCGGCCAATTTGCAAATTCGGGACGGCGTCGTCTCCTCCACTGAAGATTTCAAGAAGGCTGTCAGCTTCGCGGCTTTGGCAAAGGCCAACGGCGGCACGATCCGCCAGACCGGCCGCGGTGTTTCGGGCGGCGAGCGCGGCCTCTCGAACAAAGGCGTCGGTTCCTGTTTCGTCGAAGTTGAGGTAGATACCTGGACGGGCGACTGGCGCTTCATCCGCGCCGTATATCTCCATGACACCGGTCTTGTCATCAACCCGCTGGTGGCGGAAGCGGACATGGTCGGCTCGCTGGTCGAAAGCACGCAGATCGCGACGGATGCTATCCCCTGGGACCGCGAATTTCCGGGCACGCGCCACTACAGTGTCGGCTACCTCTCCTACCGTCTGCCTACGATCATGGATGTCCCCAAGCAGACTCAGATCTACATCGACAGCCTGGAGCCGCG